>DAIQQM010000059.1:0-16310 GCA_036786805.1 Candidatus Dormiibacterota bacterium
AACCGCAACACCGGACGGTTCGTCGCGTTCAAGGCCGGCGCGGTCGTGCTCGCGAGTGGGGGATGGGGGCGGATGTTTCGCTACACCTCCAACTCCTGGGAGTGCTCCGGCGATGGTGCCGCGATGGCATACCAGGCGGGTGCCGACCTGCTCGACATGGAGTTCATGCAGTTCCATCCCACGGGCATGGTCTGGCCGCCCGGCGCGCGCGGCATCCTGGTGACCGAGGCTGTGCGCGGCGAGGGTGGGCTGCTCTTCAACGCCGAAGGCTCGCGCTTCATGCTCGACTACGACCCGGTCAAGAAGGAGCTGTCGTCGCGCGACGTGGTCGCGCGCTCGATCTACAAGGAGGTGCAGGCGGGTCGTGGCACGCCCCACGGCGGGGCATACCTCGACGTGCGTCACCTCGGCGCCGACTACGTGAAGCGCAAGCTCCCTTCGATGTACGAGCAGTTCCATGCGCTCGCCTCGATCGACATCACCAGCCAGCCGATGGAGGTCGGTCCGACCATCCACTACACGATGGGCGGCATTCGCGTCGACGCCGAGACGGCCGCGACCACGGTGCCCGGCCTGTACGCCGCGGGTGAGGCGGCGGGCGGCCTCCACGGCGCCAACCGGCTCGGCGGCAACTCGCTCGGCGACATCCTCGTCTTCGGCCGTCGCGCGGGTGTCGCGGCCGCCGAGTTTGCGAAGACAGGCGGGGCGATCCGTGCCATCGACGAAGCACAGATCGCAACCGAGCAGGCGGATCTGCTCGAGCCGCTCGCGGGTCATGCCGGCGGCTCGACCTCGAGCGAGAACCCCTACAAGCTGCACGAGGATCTCCAGCTCGCGATGCAGGATGACGCCGGCATCGGGCGCAGCGAGGACTCGCTCCAGCGCGCACTGGCTGCAATCCTGGATCTGCGCGAGCGCAGCGCGCACATGCGCGTTTCCGGTGGCCGCGTGCTCAATCCCGGCTGGCACACGTGCCGCGACGTCACCAACATGCTGGTCATCTCCGAGGCGATCGTCCGCGGTGCCAACGAGCGCCGCGAGAGCCGCGGTTCGCAGTGGCGGTTCGATCACCTCGAGCAGGAGGTCGAGTTCGGCAAGGTCAACTTCGTGACCCGGCGAGCCGACGACGGGATGCGGGTGGTGAGCGTTCCCCTCGATCCGCTCCCCGATCGCCTCCGCCCCCTCCTGCAGCGAAGCCGTTTCTACGATGCTGCCAAACTTCCCAAGGGATACATGACCGATACGGCACCGGCCGGCGACACCACTGGGAAGACGAACTGATGGCAGTCGTGGATCAGCCCGCCCCCAGCGCCGACGCCCCTGCCGAGGATGTGCTCACAGCGAGCGGGCTCACCGGCGAGACGCTCACGCTGCGGGTGCTCAAGGGTTTGCCCGGCGGCGAGCAGGCGGAGGTCGCCTACCAGGTCCCGGTGGTCTCCGGCATGGTGATCCTCGACGCGGTGCATTACGTCCAGCACAACCTCGACACCGACCTCGCCTGCCGCTGGAATTGCAAGGCGGCCAAATGCGGATCGTGCAGCGCCGAGGTCAACGGGCATCCGGTGCTCATGTGCAAGACGCGCGTCGACGACCTCCCCGCGGGACCCGTCACGGTGCATCCGCTGAAGTCGTTCCCGCTCATCAAGGACCTGGTCACCGACGTCTCACGCAACTACGAGGTGAATCGTGAGATTCCCCCGTTCACGGCGGCGCCGGACGACGGCACGCCGTGGCGGATCCCGCAGCAGGACATCGATCGTCTCTACGAGTTTCGCAAGTGCATCGAGTGTTTCCTGTGCCAGGACGTGTGCCACATCCTGCGCACCCACGAGTACGCCGACCGCTTCTACGGGCCGCGATTCTTCGTGCGCGTCGCATCGCTGGAGATGCATCCCAAGGACGTGCTCGATCGCCGAGACCAGGTCCGCGACCAGGGCGGACTCGGGTACTGCAACATCACCAAGTGCTGCACCGAGGTGTGTCCGGAACACATCCACATCACCGACAACGCCATCATCCCGCTCAAGGAGCGGGTGGCGGACGTGCACTGGGATCCGGTGCGCTTTGTCGGACGCAGGCTCTTCGGCCGCAAGGGCGATTGATCGCCGTCGTCGTTCTGAGCGCAGTCGTCGTGGTGATGATCGCTGTCTTCGGCTGGTTCTACTTCTACTCGCGCACGCCGGAGTGGGGCCAGTCGGAAACCCGCAAGGCCTTGCTCAACATGATGGTGGTGATCGGGCCGATCTTCGGCAACCACTACCGGCGCGAGCCCCCTGAGATACCGAGCGTCTCCGCTCCGGCGGCCGACGATGGCGACGACCAGCCGGCTCGGATTAGTCCGCCCGGGCCGAGCGAGTAGCATCAGCCGTCATGGGGAGGACGATCACCGCCTGCGTCTTCGACATGGACGGAGTCCTGATCGACACGGAGCCGGTGTGGCGTGAGACCGAGCACGATGTGTTCGCGCGGGTCGGCGTCGAGCTGACCGACGCGCAGCTGCGCGAGACCTGGGGCATGCGCATCGAGGAGGTCGTCGACTACCGGCATCGGGTTCGCCCCTGGAACGGCATACGGCCGCGCGCAGTCGAGCGCGAGATCATTCGCGAGATGGTCGAGCACGTGCGCGCGCACGGCGTCCCGATGCCCGGTGCGGTGGAGGCGATCCACACCGCGCGCGATGCCGGGCTGCGCGTGGCGATCGCGTCGTCGTCGAGTCGCGCGCTGATCGACGCGGTGGTCGAACGCCTCGGCATCGCGAAGCTCATCGACGCGGTGTGCAGCGCGGATGACGAGGAGCGAGGCAAGCCGGACCCGGCCGTCTATCTCAGCGCGGCGCGAGCGCTCGACGTGATGCCGTCGTCGTGCGTGGCGATCGAGGATTCACCGGTCGGGGTCAGCGCCGCCATCGCCGCCGGCATGCGCTGCATCGGTCTGCGTTCCGAAGGCGCGCTCGCCGGCGACATCGGTCACGCGCACGTGGTCATCAAGTCGCTCACCGAGATCACGCCGGAGCTGCTGATCAGCCGATCCTGATTCCCGTGGTCAGGGAGCCGAGGCTCGCGTCGATCTCGTCACGGCGCGCGTCCATGACCTCGACCACCTGCTGCACCGAGGCTGCGCTCCGATGGAGCGCGGCGCGCTCGTCGTCGGTGAGCGCGACGTCGACCACGTCGATGAGCCCACCCTCGCCCAACCTGCACGGAACGCCCGTGAACAGGCCGGTGATCCCGTACTCACCCTCGAGGTGCACCGTGCATGGCAGCACCTGGCGGGTGTCGAGGACGATGGCGTCGATCATCTGCGCCACCGCGGCGCTCGGCGCGTAGTAGGCGCTGCCGGTCTTCAACAGGTTGACGATCTCGGCGCCGCCGTCGCGAGCGCGCTGCACGATGCTCTCGAGGCGCTCGGCAGGGATGAGATCGGCGGCCGGGATGCCCGCGACCGTCGTGAGCCTGGTGAGCGGCACCATGGTGTCCCCGTGGCCGCCGAGCACATACGCTTGGACGTCGTGCACCGACGCGTCGAGCTCCTGGGCGATGAAGGTGCGGTAGCGCGCGGTGTCGAGGACCCCGGCCATGCCGATCACGCGTGACCGGGGGAAGCCCGAGACGGCCATCGACAGCTGGGTCATTCCGTCGACCGGGTTGGCGACCACGATCAGGATGCAGTCCGGGGAGTGCGCGACGACCTGCCGGACGACGCCCGATACGATCTTCGCGTTGGTCATCACGAGGTCGTCGCGCGACATCCCCGGCTTGCGCGGGACGCCGCTGGTGATCACGACGACCTTCGACCCGGCGGTTTCCTCGTACCCGTTGGTGCCGGTGACCAGGGAGTCGTACCCCACGATCGGCCCCGATTCGAGCATGTCGAGAGCCTTGCCCTGAGGGAGACCTTCGACGATATCGACGAGCACGACATCGGCGTAGTCGCGCTCGGCCAGGCGCTGGGCCAGCGTCGCGCCCACGTTTCCGGCTCCGACCACCGTTAGCTTCGTCCTCACAGCGCTGGATTCTACGCAGCGTTGGCGGGGACCCGGGCTAGCTCGCGCTCAAAGGCGGGTCCTGTCATCGCGGGCACCCCTCGCCGTTCTGCGGTTCGGTCTGACCGCTGGGGCGTCAAGCGTTCTGGGAACGAGCATCTCGGCGCCGACCCTCCGACCGGCGCTTCCCCCCGCGATGCCACCCGCCCTCGGCCGGTAGTGGGCCTCTCCGGCTGCGCGCTGCGTAGGATGCATCGGGCGATGACGATGCCTCGTCGGTCCTTGCGGCGGTGGGAGCGGGGGCTTGCCTACGCTGTGGTGGGGGTGGCGACTGAGGTCGTGTTCACGGGCGCTCGCGATAGCGTGCTGCGGTGGGATAGGAGGTTGCTGGGGCACTCGTATCTTTGGATGTTTCCGATCTATGGATTGAGCGCATGTCTGTTCGAGCCGGTACATGAGGCGCTCCGCGGGCGCTCGTTCTGGCAACGGGCGGCCGCTTACTCGGTTGGCATCATGGGGGTGGAGTACCTGACTGGGATGGCACTGAAGCGGGCGGTCGGCGTGGTGCCCTGGGATTACAGCGGACACAGCCGGTGGGTGCTCCCGGGAGGAACGACTCGCCTGGACTACGCGCCGTTGTGGGCGGTGGCGGGACTGGCGCTGGAGCGGGTGCACGACCGGCTGGCTGATGTGACGGTGGAAGGGCGGTGACGGCAAAGGCGAAGGTGGTTCGCAAGCGCCGTTTGCCCGTGGGGGCACGGGAACGCGCGCCCATCGTCGTGGAGCGTCTGGCACTCGAGTACGGGGATGCGCATACCGAGCTGGATTTTGGGAATCCATGGCAGCTGCTCGTCTCGGTGATCCTCAGCGCGCAGACCACGGACGTCAACGTCAACTCGGTGACACCGGCGCTGTTCGCGCGCTATCCGAGTGTTGCCGATCTCGCCGCCGCAGACGAGGGCGACGTGGAGGCGATCATTCACAAGACGGGATTCTTTCGTTCAAAAGCGCGGGCCATTCGGGAGATGAGCCAGGACCTCCTGCTGCGTCACAAGGGCGAGGTCCCGCCGCGGATGGAGGACCTCGTCCAGCTGCGTGGCGTGGGGCGCAAGACCGCCAACGTGGTGCTCGGAGTCGCATTCGGCGTGCCGGGATTCGCAGTTGACACGCATGTCACGCGGCTCACCGGCCTGCTCCGCCTCACCGCAGCCGCCGACCCGGTGAAGATCGAGGAGGATGTGTGCAGCATCGTCCCGGCGAACGAATGGACCGGCTTGAGCCTGCGCCTCATCCTCCACGGCAGGCGGGTCTGCATCGCGAACAAGCCACGCTGCCACGAGTGCGTCCTCGCCGACATCTGCCCTTCGGCCCAACTGGGCCTCGCCGAGCCCCGCCGAGCCTCGCGACATCGAGCGGCGAAGGCTCGCTAGACTCTCGTGGGATGCTCAGGGACCGGATTGTGAGTCAATCGCCACACGGGGGAGTCGCGACACCCCTGCCGCCGGGTACGATGTTGGCATCGCAGTGATCCAGACGAGGGCGCGTAGCCAGCAGCAGGCGCCTCTCACGACCGCTTTCCCGGCCATCGTCCGTCCAGTCGGAGCTCCTCGGGCGACGACGCCGGCGCTGGTTCCGGAACCGTCGCACCATCACCTGCCCGCGTGGGTGAAGCGTGCGTACGCTCAGGCACGCCCGATCCTCGCCGACCTGATCGGCAGCCTCGAGGGTGAACCGCGCGAAGAGTTGCAGCGCTCGGTGGACGAGATCACCGCGCGCATCAACACCGGCAAGTTCAGCCAGGCGTTCCAGTATCCGCAGTTGATCGCCAACGGCATGGAGCTGTATCAGCATCAGCGCGCATCCAATGCGGAACGCGCCCGCGCCGCACATGCGCTCGATCTCATGCGCCGTCGAGGCAGCGACATGCTTCGCGACGCCGGACCGCAACTGCCGCCGGACGTCACCTCTCGCTTGAGCCGGTCGTTGCGCGCCGCGACCACCGCCGACGAGATCACCGAGGTCGAGACCGAGGTGCGCCAGGCGGTCGAGTCCGCCCGGTCGGTGCAGGACCGCAGGCGCGAGCGAGAGATCACCAAGACTCGCACCAAGATTCAGCGTGCGGCGCCACGCGCACAGGCCCGGCCTGTGGAGACGACCGAGACATGGCAGGACGTCCTCCGCCGGCTGCAGGAGCAGATGGCGCAAGAGGCGGGGGCGTGACTTCGGCCCCTTTAGCGGCCTCCCTCGACCCTGACAGCCTCGCGCTCGAGGCTGGTGATCCCGAGGTGGGAACGGTGATGCGACACGAGGTGGTCTTCTGTCTCCCGAGCACACCCGCGGACGCCATCGCCAAGTTGCTCGCCGACAACATTCTCAGTGAGATCGTCGTGCTGGTCGATCGCCGTCCGGTCGGCTACGTCGTCAAGGAGGACGTCATCGACCACCTGATCGCCGGCGACATCGTTGTGTCCGGGAGCGATTTCGCGGTCCGTCCCCCGTCGACCAACGTGCAGGCACGACACATGCTGCGCCAGTCGCCGCTGCTCGTCGACGAGCACCAGCGCCTGAGCGAGGTTGTGTCGCTGATGGCGCAGCACGAGCGCCGCCTCGCCGTCGTCACGCACGAGGACGAGACGGTCGTCGGGATGGTGACTCCCCGCGAGGTCGCCGATTTCGCGCTCGCGCGCCGCGGAGCCGTCCATGCCTGAACTGGAGAGCATCGCCTCCCCACTGGGTGCGGAGTGCGACCCTGAGGACACGCTCTCCGACGTGCTCGACGTCCTGCGTCTCCAGGACCCGGTTCCCCTGCTCGTCGTGCGCGGCGAGGATGTGCTCGGCACCATCGGCCTCGAAGCAGTTGTTCCCGCGTTCGACGTGCTCGATCAGACGAGCGTCCGCGACGTCATGCGCCCCGCTCCGGAGATCGACCTGGGTGAGCGCATCGAGCGCGGCGCCGACGCGATGCGCCAGGTGCACGCCGAGGCGGCGATCGTCACCGCGTCCGACGGCGGGCTGTTCTCGCGTCGCAGTGCGCCGGTGGGCATGGTGAGCGCGGCGCACGTGCTCGGTGCCATCGCCAAGAACGTCGTCGACAAGGCGCCGATGAAGATCATGAGCGGGCATCGCGACCTGGGATTCAACGTCCCGATCACGCCATGCCAGCGCAACTGTCCGATCCGCCAGGACATCGCGACCTACATCGACTACGTGAGCCAGGGCCGGTACGTCGATTCGTGGGCGGTCATCCACGAGACCAACCCGTTCCCGAGCATGCTCGGGAGGCTCTGCAACCACCCGTGCGAGACCGACTGCAAACGTGGATGGGATCCCGGCGAAGAGCCGGTCACGATTCGATCCATCAAGCGTTTCTCGACCGACTTCGCGTTCCAGCAGGGGCTGTGGATCAACTACAAGATCGCCCCCGCCAAGGGCAAGCGCGTGGCGGTGGTCGGCGCCGGCCCCGCGGGGCTCACGTGCGCGCTCGACCTGCGCGTGCAGGGGTACGACGTCGTCCTCTTCGAGCGCGAGGCCAAGGTGGGCGGCCTGCTCAGCACCTCGATCCCGCCCTTCCGGTTCGACCACCGCCAGCTCCAGTGGGAGCTCGACATGATCATGTCCACCGGGATCGATGTCCGCCTCAACAGCAACATCGGCAGCGGTCCCGACGACATCAAGACCAAGGACCTGCTCGACGAATACGACGCGGTGTTCTTCTCCATCGGGATGATGAAGGGCCGGATCCTGCCGATCCCGGGCAGCGACCTCCCGCAGGTCATCGACGCCATGAGCTTCCTGCGCACCGTGTCATACGACAGGATCCCGGAGAACTTCCCGATCGGCGGCACCGTGGTGGTGGTCGGGGGTGGCGCGGTCGCGACCGATGCGTGCCAGTCGTCGATCAAGCTCGGCGCCAAGGACGTGTGGATGGTCGCGATCGAGCCCGAGGATCGCCTGCCCGCGTTCGGCAACGAGCTGCACGAAGCCAAGGAGATCGGGCTCCACATCAAGTGCGGCGTCATCGTCAAGGAGGTCGACGCCGACGCGAACGGCAAGGTGCAGTCGGTCTCCTTCGCGCCGTTGCAGGACCTGCAGTTCGACCCGCTCAGCGGCAAGCTCATCTTCTCCTCGGTGAAGGAGCAGGAGCACGCCGCTCGCTGGACCGTCGGCGCGGACTACGTGATCTTCGCCTCCGGGCAGATGATGGAACGCCCCGACGAACTCGTCCCGGTGACGCCACGCGGGCTGCTCGCCGCCGACCGCGGTGGTCACACCGGAGTTCCCAAGCTCTTCTGCGGTGGTGACTGCGTGCAGGGGCCGTCGTTCATCGTCGACGCGGCGGGCTGGGGACATCGTGTCGCGCGCTCGATTCGCGAGTACCTCGGCGAGGACATGCAGGCGGCGGGCGACCGCATCTACCAGACGATCGTGGAACGCACCGACGACCATCGTCAGTCCGAGGTGTTCGCGCGCGTCGAGCCGGGCATCCTCGAGGCCGAGAAGCGGTACGACATGACCGAGGTCGAGCAGTCCTGGAGCGACCAGACCGCGATCGTGCAGGCGATCCGGTGCTTCCAGTGCGACTCGGTGCATCACTACGACCAGACCGTGTGCGTGCTCTGCGGCGCATGCGACGAC
Organism: Candidatus Dormiibacterota bacterium; assembly: GCA_036786805.1. Taxonomy (GTDB): domain Bacteria; phylum Chloroflexota; class Dormibacteria; order Aeolococcales; family Aeolococcaceae; genus Palsa-851. The sequence goes on from DAIQQM010000059.1 coordinate 8,618, forward strand.
GTGTGTCCCGAGAAGGCCATCGACGTCGTCGTCTTCGGCGAGGATCGCGAGCGTTCCTCGGGCGGCGAGACGCTGGTGTGCAAGACGTCCGGCGGTCAGCCCGGCGCGGGCGGATACGAGGGTGAGATCTTCATCAACTACGACCGCTGCACCAACTGCAGGATCTGCGAGGACCACTGCCCGGTGAACTGCATCACGTTCGAGCGCGTGCGCTTTGTCGACGACACGATGCGCGTCGTCGAGCGCCCGGGGCTGAAGGTCGAACTGCCGCTCGTCGCGGTGGGGTAGCGATCTCCGCCCACGAGCGCTTCATGCGTCGTGCGCTGCAGGTGGCTCGTGCGGCCGGCGCGCGCGGTGAGGTCCCGGTAGGCGCGATCGCGGTGCGTGACGGTGTCGTGATCGCCGCAGCCGGAAATGCCATGGAGCGTCGAGGCGATGCCACCGCACACGCGGAGATGCTCGTGCTGCGCCGCGTCGCCGGGATGGTCGGTGGCTGGCGTCTCGACGGCGTCACGGTGTATGCGACGCTCGAGCCCTGCCCCATGTGTGCCGGTGCCATGGTGCAGGCGCGGATCGCATCCTGTGTCTACGGCGCCGGCGATCCCAAGAAGGGCGCCGACGGGAGCGTGTACGACGTGCTGCGCAATCCCCGCAACAACCACCGGATCGAGGTGGTCACCGGGGTCGGCGCGGACGAGTCCGCCGCGCTCCTGCAGGATTTCTTCCGCGCGCGACGCTGACGCCCTACGGCGCGGTGGCGGCCGCCCTGCGTGCCATGAGGTCGATCTCGTGTCCGCGGATGACCTCACTCACCTGCGTCGAGTACCAGGAGTAGAACTCCTCGCGCGCCCATCGCTGCGTGTCGCGGTGCTCGGGATGATCGCGCCACGCCTTCACCGACTCGTCGCTCTCGAACAGCTCGAGGGACACCTCCTCGCCGTCGGGAGTCTCGAAGCTCTCGATGGAGATGAAGCCGGGATGCTGTTGCACCAGCTCGTGGAGGCGCTTGCTCCGCCGCGAATACTCCTCGAGATCGCCGTCGGGGCGGTTGCGCGAACGAAAGACCACCAGGATCATGGCCCAATCTTCACACAGCCGCGTGGGGCAGACGCCGCAGCGCTGCGCGAGCCGCGTGGTACCCGCACATGCCGTGGACGCCGCCGCCGGGAGGCGTGGAGGCCGAGCAGATGAAGACGTCGGGGTTGGGCGTCGCATACGGGTTGGCGCGGACCACCGGCCGGGTGAAGAGCTGGCCGAGGTCGGTCACGCCGCCCGTGATCGCGCCGCCGACGTAGTTCGCGTTGTACTGCTCGAGGTCTGCCGTGGTCATGACGTGCCGGGCCAGGATGCGATCCCGGAACCCGGGTGCGAAGCGCTCGACCTGGCGCTCGAGGGCCTCGGTGCGATCGAGCGTGGACCCGGCCGGGACATGGCAGTACGCCCAGCCCGTGTGCTTGCCGCTCGGCGCGCGCGATGCGTCGAAGAGGCTCGGCTGCACGACGATCGTGAACGGACGGTCGGGATGCTCGCCACACCAGACGGCCTTCTCGGAGGCCGCGATCTCGTCGAGGCTGCCGCCGAGATGGACCGTCGCGGAGTCGAGGCACGCGGGATCGGCCCATGGGATCGGGCCGTCCAGGGCCCAGTCGATCTTGAAGATGCCGGGCCCGTAGCGAAAGCGGCGCAGACGGCGCACGTATGTGGTGGGAAGGACGGGCGATGCGATCGTGGCGACCTGGTCCGGGCTCGTGTCGAAGAGCACGACGCGTGAGGGAGGCAGGTCGGACAGCGAATGCACCGGTCTCGTCGTCTCGATCCGGCCGCCGAGAGTTCGCAGGTACCCGGCCAGGGCGTTCGTGATCGCGGCCGACCCGCCCTGCGCGATCGGCCAGGTCTCGACGTGGCCGGTGACGAGGAAGAGGAGACCCACCGCCGCGCTGACCGGGCGCGTGAGCGGCAGGATCGAATGGGCGGCGCAGCCCGCGAGCAGAGCGCGAGCCCGCTCGCCGCGAAACCACGTGCGCGCCAGGACAGTCGCGGGCAGGAGCGCCGGGACGCCGAAGCGCGCGAGAAGCAGCGGGTGGCGGGGGAGATGGGCGGGCCCGAGGATCTCGGCGATCAGGTCCTCAGGGCGGCGAAGGAGCGGGCCGACGAGCCTGCGGTAGGCGCTCGCGTCTGAACCGAGTGGGCCGGCGGTCGCGTCCAGGTTCTTACGCAAGATGACCGCCGGCTGTCCGTCGAGTGGATGCGCCACCGAGGCAGCCGGTTGAATCCAGGTCAGGCCATGCTCGGCGAGCGGGAGCGTTGCGAGGTACGGCGAGAGGATGCCGAGCGGATGGGCCGCCGAACAGACGTCGTGGCGGTAGCCCGGGAGCGTGAGCTCGGCGGTCCGGGTTCCGCCGCCGATCGATGGCGCTGATTCGAGAACGAGGACCGACGCGCCGTTGCGAGACAGCTCGACCGCCGCGGACAGGCCGTTGGGTCCGCTGCCGACGATGACCGCGTCGAGGCGCGACGCCAACCCAGGCTTCTACGCCGCCGGGGTGGCGGCGACGACTTCCCCGCTTGCGAGCACCATGCCGTCTTCGCAGACGGCTTCGACGCGACCACCTTGGAACTGCTGCTCGTACACCCCGGCGTAGGCGCCGCCGCGGCGGAGGAGCTCCGCGTGGGTGCCCTGCTCGAGGAGCCGGCCGCGGTCGATGACGAAGATCACATCGGCGGCGAGGATGGTGGAGAGGCGGTGCGCGATCGCGATCGTGGTGCGGCCCGTGAGGAGCGGCTCGAGTGCCGCCTGAACGAGCCGCTCGCTCGTCGTGTCCAGGGCGGAGGTCGCCTCGTCGAGGATCAGGACCCGCGGCGCCTTGAGGACGACGCGCGCGATGGCGAGACGCTGCTTCTCCCCGCCGGACATCCGGTAGCCGCGTTCGCCGACGAGCGTGTCGTAGCCCTCATCGAGCGCGACGATGCGATCGTGGATGAAGGCGGCGCGGGCGGCCGCCTCGAGCTCCTCCTGGGTCGCATCGGGCTTCGCGTAGGTGAGGTTGCGGCGCACCGAGGCGTGGAAGAGGTACGTCTCCTGCGTGACCATGCTGATCGCGCCGGCTAGTGACGCGATCGTGTAGTCGCGGACGTCGAGCCCATCGAGCAGCACGGCTCCCTTGGTCACGTCGTAGAGGCGTGGGATGAGGTAGGAGATCGTCGTCTTGCCGGCGCCACTCGGCCCGACGATGGCGGCGAGCTGACCGGGTTTGACCTCGAAGCTGACGTCCTCGAGCGCCCAGTCCCGGCGGATCTCGTTGGGAACCGGATCGGTCTCGGCCCCGTCGCTGCCGTTCGCGGTCGCGACGGGTGTCGCCGGTCGCTGGATGGGCTCGGTCATCGGCCCGAAGCTGCCCCGGTCGTAGCGGAAGAAGACGTTCTTGAGCTGGACGTCGCCCTTGATGTCGGCGGCCGCGACCGTGCGCGCGTCGGGCCGGTCGACGATGTCGTGGGGCATCTTGAGGTAGTCGAAGATGCGCTCGAACAGCGCCAGGCTCGCCTGGATCTCGATCGACACGGAGAGCATGCTGCCGATCGGGAAGAAGAGGCGGCTCTGCAGCGTGGTGAAGGCAACGATGGTGCCGGAGTCGATCGAGGACGCGTGGCCGTGACTGCCGGCTATCACAAACCCGGCGATGAGGTAGACCAGCGCCGGGGCGCTGCTGAAGAAGGCGCCGATGACCGCGAAGAGCGTGCGGCCGATCATCTCCTGACGGATCGCGAGGTTGGCGAGCCGGTGGTTCTCCTTGCGGAATCGAACGACCTCCTCCGAGCCGCGCCCGAAGACCTTGGCGAGGAGCATGCCGGACACCGAGAGGGTCTCCTCGGTGATCGCGCTGATCTCGGCCTTGGATTCCTGTGCCTGCATCGTGATCCGGCGGCGGATACGGCCGGCCCGGTATGTGTAGAAGACGAAGAGCGGCGTGATCGCGAGGGAGAGGACCGTCAACTGCCAGGAGAGCACGAGCATCGCGATCAGCGTGCTCAGCAGCGTCACGATATTCGAGAGCAGCGATGTGGCGGTATCGGTGACGACCGACTGGATGCCGCCGACGTCGTTGGTCAGCCGCGACTGGATCTCGCCGGTTCGTGTCCCGGTGAAGAACCGGAGGGACATGCCCTGGAGGTGCTCGTAGAGGCGGTTGCGGAGCTCCTCCATGACGCGCTGGCCCACCCGGTTGGTGATGTAGGTCTGGAGCACACCGATCGCGCCGGTGACGATGGTGATCCCGATCATGATCGCGACGAGGATCTCGAGCAGGGAGACGTTGACCGGAAGGAGGACCTTCCCGTGGGTCGGAAAGAGCGCGGTGTCGAAGACGACCTTGATGAGCACCGGGTTGACCACGCCTGCGCCGGCGGTGATGACAACCAGGAACGCGATGGCCGCGACCCCGGCCCGGTGCTCCTTGAAGAGGCCGGCCGTCTGACGAACCAGCTGCTGGTTCGGCACGCGACCCGAGGGCTTGTCTCGCTGGCGGCCGCCCATGAAGCCGCCTCCGTGCATCACGGCAGCGGCACCCCAGGACATGCGCGGGTCGCGGGCGTCATCTCTTCGACTGTACCAAGGTGAACTCGATTTCCCGATTCGGTAACGCGGGTGGATTCCCCGTTGCGCCCGCTATCATCTGCGGCGATTCAGCGCGGAGGGAGCGCTGGCAGAGCACAGCGAGGAATGTCATGACCATCAAGCAGCTCCTGGTGGGAGCACTCTCCGTCGGCGCCCTCGTCGGGATCGCCGGATGCGGCGGATCCAGCGCGGGTTCCACGCCGACTCCGAGCGGGGGGTTCAGCCTGCCGAGCATCCCCGGGCTCGGGAACAACTCCGGCAAGTCCGCACCGGCGGCGAGTTCACTCCTCAGCGTGAGTGACGTGCAGAACATCAGCGGAGACTCGAGCGTCGCGCCCCTCTCCGGGGCGTGCTCGTCGACAACCTGCATCTACTCGGACACCGCCGGCAGCGGTGGCGGCGGGGGAGTCATCTTCGTCCAGCCCTTCCCGGGCGCGTTCGGCCAGGCGGCGCTGCAGTCGGCGATCGCCGCGGCGCTCGCCGGCCAGGCCTCATCGGGCGGGGGCAGCGCGCAGTCCGTGTCCGGACTGGGGAGCGGCGCGATCAAGGAGATCGACACGAACTCTGCCACGTATGCCTTTGTCAAGGACAACTACCTGGTCGTGATCAACGTCACGTCGGGGACGAAGAGCGGCTCCGACATGGACTCGCAGGTTCAGGCGGCCGCCCAGAAGGTGGCCGGGTCCATCTAGCTTCATACGGCACCGCCGCCGGCCTTAGAGTCGTCGGCGGTGCCATGAACTGGGTGTACCTCCTCAGCCCTGCCCTCGATCGGCGCTTCCTCGCCGCGGCGGATGCGGCCACGCGCGCCGTCATCGATGAGCACGGCGAGTACCTGGACGGGTTGCGTGAGCGCGGGACGCTCGTCCTCGCCGGGCGGTGCTGGGACGGACCGTACGGGATCGTCATTCTCGAGGCGCCTGATCGCGAGGCGGCAGAGGCGCTCATGGCCGGCGATCCGTCGGTGGTGGCCGGCATCCAGCGGGCCGAGCTCTTCGAGTTCGACATCCCGTATCCACCGGTGACGGCGGGGGGTAGATAGGACGTCGGGTTGGCGGACCCTCGGTCAGCGCCCTACGCAAATGGGCGAGTGCGTCCCCAAGCAGTCGCGACCGTCGCCGGGTCGACGTCCAACACTCCGGGCTGGATGCTGTCCACGATCGTCATGAAGTCGTTGAGGCAGTACATCTCGTTGTGGCTGGTCCAGTGAAGCTTCCAGTTGGGACTGGTGCAGTCCCACGAGAACGTCGAGCTCATGTCGCTCGAACCGCTCACCAACTGATAGAACTGCAGATCGTCCCACTCGTCACCTGTCTCGCGCTTGAGTTCGCCGGCCCAACCGTTGGGATTCGTGTAGTGGCGGCCCTTGGTGGTGCCGAGTGAGTAGCAGGGCAGGGTCTTCACGTTGCACTCCCCGCCGAGCACATTGTCGGCTTGCTCGAACCAGGGAGCGGCCATCGTGGAACGCATGTTGATCACCGGCGTGTAGCTGTAGATCCGTCCATATGCATAGCAGGTGCTCACGATGTTCCTCTGGATCGCCGTCGTGTACATGTCGTCGGGATAGGCGAACTCGCTCCATGCACGAGTGAACCCCTCGTTGTTGAAGTCCGGTAGCGAGCCGCAACTCTCCGCCTTCTGCTGCGAGGGAGTTTCGGTTGTGATGTCGTGGTGATTCAAGCCTTCGCTGACGACCTGGAATCCATAGCTCGAGTTGAGGTTGTGCAGGTCCGACCAGTTGGCATAGATGTCTCCGCTCGTACAGTCCTCCGACGCCGTGCTCGCGCGGTCGATGTTCACGGTTCCCACCGCCATGAGTCCGAGCGAATGCAGATCCGCGACAGCCTGGTCCAGCCGAAGGATGCCCGGGACCGCGACACATCCCGGACTCGTGTAGCTCCCCTCGATTGACCGCCCGAACTGGATGGTGACGTACGCCGGGCCGGTTGCCTTCGCTGTCACCGGGGCGGCCGCGGCGGGGAAGGCGGCGGCCAGGACCGCCGTTCCGAGCAGAAGGCGAAAGGCTCTTGCTAGCATCGGCGCCGTCAAGGCCGGGGCACCCATGACCTCTTGTTCCGTCACCCGACCGGTTCAAAGAGCAGGGACTCACCGCCGTACACGGCGCCGGCCGAGTTGTAGCTCCACTCGTTGAACGCCCCGGTGCCGGTCTTCTGGAGACCGATTGTTGCGCTTGCGCCGCCGTCAGGATTGACGTCAATGTAGTTGAACTCTATGTTCCGCGAGCTCTTGAAGAAGATCACCTCGGCACGGACGGTGTTGGCCGTATTCCCGAACTCGTAGCCGCGCCACGAGACAATGAAGTCGTTCTTGTAATGCCGGTCGAACACACCCGTTCCGGAACCCGAGCCGTTGACCACGAGATCGTCCCAATAGGGAGCGACAGCGCCCTTTGGCGAGAGCGCGGTCGAGGGCAGCGGCTCGTTGGTGAATGTGGCTTCACCGGGACCGGCAAACTGAACATTGCCGTTGCTGCTCACCCAGAAAGTCGTGTACTTCTTGCCGTACAGATACACCGGGAAAGGCAGAGCAACCTGGGTGACCGAGTCGTCGGCACCACCCGGGAAGAGATCGACATTGGCGGTGACGAAGCAACTCGGGCAGTCCGATTGTGTGACGTTGTAGTGCACTGCGCCCGGAACCGTCGACGCAGCCTGCGAGCTGAGCGGCAGCACCGTGAGCCCCAACACCCCAGCCGCGGCTGCGAGCGTGATTCTCCGAATACGATTGGCCATGGTTATGTTCCCCTCATGTGTGTTGCATTGAGCAACGAATCGCGTACGGCGGACTTCCTCTACGGTGGGCCGAACCGCGATCAGTATTCGATGCCTGGGTCGCGCTCGCCGATGTTCGACGACCCGGCCATCCCTGACCTCTCAGTCAATCAGAATGCCTCCTCCTATCTGATCGAGTGCCGATGATAGAACGGCGAGGGGCTGGCCAACAAGGGAGGGGAGCGACGTGGGGCTCTTGAAAGAGAGTCGGCTTGCCTCTGGGGTCTGTGGCGGAGAGGGTGGGATTCGAACCCACGGTGGCTATAAACCACACCGCTTTTCGAGAGCG
>DAIQQM010000157.1:0-4367 GCA_036786805.1 Candidatus Dormiibacterota bacterium
GCCGACCGCGATCGGCGTGCCGGAACCCGTCGACGGGTCGTAGAAGCTCACGACACCGGGCTGGCCGGCACTCGTGTCCTCCCCGACCACAGCCGCGGCGGCCGTCGGAGAGGGAACGTAGAAGTCGACCCCACGCGCCAGGGGCTGCGCCGGCTCGACGCGATCGTTGGCGACGTTGATGGGGATGACCGTCCCACCGAGGTTGTCGGTGACGTAGAGCGTCGACCCGTCGGCCGACATCTCCTCGTCGACGGGGAGCTTCCCGACTGAGATGGCGGCGCCCACCCTGCCGGTGACCAGGTTCACCGGGGTGACGTCACCGCGCGCGGTGTCGAGGAGAAAGGCCCTGGAACGATCCGGCGTCTGGAGCAACGCGTCCGGCGCCCCGGAGAGCTTCAAGGTCCGGGTGGGCGCACCCCCGGTGAGCGATTCGAGCACGAGCTCCGCCGGACCGGAGTGGACCACGGCGACGGTCGCGGGCAGCGGCGTGCTGAGCGGCGTGACGGGCTGCGGACCGCGCCCGAGCAGGAAGACGGCGCCACCGGCGATCGCGGCCACGAGAACGATGGCGACAAGCGCGGTTCTCACGTTGAGGGGGCTCCGCGCCGGAGCCGAAGGCGGCGGCGCGATCTGCGGCGTTATCGGAGGCGGTGCGGGGGGCTCGGCGAAGTTCCCGGGAAGCGGCACCGGTCCGGAACCCGGCGGTGGTGGCAGGAGCAGCGGCGGTGGGGCCGGAACCGGCCGGGCATCCCAATCGTCCTTGGGTGCGTCGCGAACCCGGACGCTCCATCCCGGAGCGGGCTCGAGCTGGGGTTGTTCGGAAGCCTGAACTTCGTCCGCCATGAAACCCGACGCTAACCGAGCCGTTCAGCCGCCGGCCGGCGGTATGTGGATCGTTGCAGGCTCGTGTCGAGGTGGCATGAGTAGGCTGACACCTCGCAGATGACTGGTCTCTCCGTGGGAACGGCAACGGTGCTCGCATGGGTGCTGCTCGCCGGTGCCGGCGCCGCCGGGATCGCGATCGCACTCGCCCCGGCGCCGGGGGGCTCCGGCGCCGGGCGCGTCGCCGTGCGTCTGGTGGCGGTCACGCTCGCCGCCCTCTGCCTGCGGGCGGCCGTGTCCCTGCTCTTCGACGGCGGCACCTACGACATCTTCTTCGCCTACCGGAGGCTCGGCAACGAGCTGCGCCTCGGTGGCGACGTCTACGGTCCTCCCTTCTCGTCGCTCGCCAACTACCCGCCGGTCATCTACTGGTGGTGGTCACTGGTCGCGACCTGGTTTCCGAGCGGCAGCCCGCACCTCTTCGCCTTCGTGGTGCGCGCTCCGTACTGGATCGTGGACGCGGCCATCGCCCCGGTGCTCGCGCTGCTCGTGCGAGGACGGTGGCGGTGGCGCACCGCCTGGCTCTACGCGCTCAACCCCATCACGATCGCGGTGCCGACACTGCACGGCCAGTTCGACAGCATTCCCGCCCTCTGCCTGCTCCTGGGCATCGCATTCCTCGCGCGCCACCCGGCGCGCGCGGCATGGCTGGTCGGAGTCGGCGCCGCGGTCAAGGTCTGGCCCGCGTACTTCGTTCCGGCGCTCCTTGCGGGTGTTCGCCGCGCCGAGTGGCGCGGTTTCATTCTCAGGGTGATGGTGCCGGCGCTGGCCGCGTTCGCGCTGTACGCGCTCGTCCATCCCGGCCACATCCTGCAGGGCATCGTCGGCGTGATCATCTACGTCCCCCACCGCCAGGGACTGGGCACATCGCACCTGTTTCCCGCTTCCTGGGGAGACCCGTTCATCGTTCCGGTCGACATCGCGCTCGCATCGTTCGTGGTGTGGGTGGTCGTCCGGTGCGCGAGACGTGGAGTCGCGGTCGTCGACATCGTGGCGCTCGCGATGCTCATCGTTCTCGGCCTCGCCCCCGCGATCTCCGATCAGTACCTGATGTGGCCGATGGGCGTCCTGCTGCTCGGCGGACACCGGCGCATCGCGGCGTTGTTGAGTGTCGCGCTCACGCCTGCGACCCTGCTCATCGACATCACGTCGGCGGGTCCGAACACACCGGTGCCCGTCGCGGCGCCGCTGCTCGCCACCGCGGGGACCATCGTCGCCGCCCTCGTGCTGTGGCGCGAGATCTGGGCCCGAGCCGAACCAAGCCTCAGCGCTCCTGGCGCGCGTCTCGGCGCCACGACGCTGCCAGCAGAGTGACGCCGGCGGTGCCGAGCAGGATCCCCGGCAGAACCGAGAACCGCGTGACGAAGAACTCCAGCACCTGGGCGACCTTGTAGGTCAGATTGGGGTCGCCGGGGACGGTGATCTCCGAGCGCCAGATGAGCGCCGCGATGGCGACGGTCGCCAGACCGGCGGCGACGATCCCCAGGGTTCGCGCCTGCTGCCGCGTGAGGCCGGCGGCAGCGGTGAGAATGATGAGCATGTCGCCCGTGAACACGGTCTCCGCCAGGCCCGAGCGCGAGGTGTTGGTGGGGAGCAGGAGCATGCCCGCGACGAAGCCGCCCACGATGACCCAGACGAACGGGGGCGGCAGGCGCGGCCAGCGGCGTCCCACGATCAGTACCGGCAGCAGCGCGGCCGTGGTCGAGAAGAAGAACAGCGAGATCACCGCGTCGAGCAGCGGGGTGCCGAGCCGGAGGGGCGGGATGCCCCAGAAGGTCGACGCCAGGAGCACGGGCCGGCTCATCAGCCACTGACCGAGCGACCCGTCGTATTGAGCGGGAATGGAGCCCGACCAGAGGACCGCCGGGGAGAGCGTGTGGGTGAACGCCGCCCAGGGAGCGATCAGCGCCACCCCAAGAACGCCGGCGATCACGGTCAGCTTCCAGTCGGGACGCCGGAACAGCACCCAGAGACCGAGCCCGGCAGCCAGGCCGATCGCCCCGATGTGGGTGAGGAGCGCCCCGGCAAGCCCGACCCCGATCGTGATCGCGGCGATCCGCCCCCGGCCGAGCGCTCCGCAGAGCGCGGACAGCACGAAGAACGAGACGAGGCCCCAGGGCCACGTGTACACGGAGTAGAGGACGATCATCGGTGTCAGCCCGACGACGAGCACACGCCGCGGGTTCGCACCGAGCGTCTGGAGCAGGTGCTGCGCGGGCCAGAGCCACAGGGAGTTCAGGAAGACGCTCACGATCTGGAACACCCAGTACGACCTCCCCCACACCAGCACGCTCCCGGCGAGAGCGTCGAAGAGCGGCGTGCGCTGCCTGAGGTCGACGAGATGCACCGTGGACGGCAAACCGGCGTAGGCGCGGCCGAGCTGGTAGTGGAGGTCCCAGTCGCCGATGCGGCCGCCGCCGGTCTGCAGCGGCAGCACCATCTCGACGGCGAGACAGAGCGCCACGAGCCCGAGCACCACCGGGGCCGGACGGGCGAGCGCGATCGTCGCCAGCATCGCGGCCACCGCCACAACCGATCCCGCCTCCGGGTGATGGAGCAGCGTTGCGCAGAGTGCGAACGCCCCGGCGAGCATGAGTGCCGCCATCGCGACGGGGAGGCGCCAGAGCTCGCGGTCTCCGCCGGCGACGGTCGAGCCCGCCACCCGATGCCGGGTCAGACGGGAGGCGTCGCAGCCGGAGGCGGGGGCGCCGCCGCCGTGGGGGCCGTCGGGATGAATGAGACCGTCGGCGCAGCGCGTTCGGAGTCGACGACCGCGAAGAATGCGAACGGCTGGAAGTGCAACATCTGGCCGAGGATGTTGGTGGGGAAGGTCTGCAATGCGGTGTTGAAATCGCGGACGTTGCCGTTGTAGAAGCGCCGCGAGAACTCGACCTTGTCCTCTGTTGTGGTCAGCTGCTCCTGCAGGTTCAGGAACAGCTCCGACGCCTTCAGCTCGGGGTAGTTCTCGGCAACCGCGAGCAGCTGCCGGGTGGATCCGGTCAGCGCATCTTCGGCGCCGGCCATCGCCGACGGGTCTCCGGTCTTGGATGCGGCAAGTGCGTTGGCACGCGCGGCGGTGACCGCCTCGAACACGCCGCGCTCGTGCGCGGCGTACCCCTGCACGGTCTGCACCAGGTTCGGGATGAGGTCGTAGCGGCGCTTCAACTCGACATCGATGTCGGACCAGGCTTCCTGGGTCCGCGTCCGCAGCCGGATGAGCCGGTTGAACCGGTACGCGACGTACAGCACGGCGAGGACGACGATGACCAGCACGATCACCAGGACGGTCATGACGTCAGTGTCTCACTCCTCGCGCAGCATCGCTTCGGGGACGCTGACCACCCGATACGGCATGTCGGTGATGTCGTAGTAGCGGATCGGCTTCTTGAGCCGCTTGGCGATGCCGATCTGCACCTTGACTCCGAGAGACGGGTTGCCGAACACCCACATCTGGTCGCAGCGCACGATCAGGTTGTTGAACGCCT
>DAIQQM010000158.1:0-4294 GCA_036786805.1 Candidatus Dormiibacterota bacterium
TCGGGTCGGTGAGGTGTCCGGCCAGCCACTCGGTGGTGACCAGAACCTCCGGATGGGCGTAATCGGTCATGAGGGAATGCTCCTGTTGCTGTCGGCGGGTCCAGTGCGGCAAGCGTGCCGCGCGGTTGCGAGATGTCGGACGCGGGCGCTGCGCCGCGCGTTCCCGGACTTCACGAGGCCTAGGCTGGACAGCTTGCCCTGTCAGACCGGCAGCGTCCCCAGTCGAGCCAGCGACGGCGCGTCAGCCGTGGTGTCTCGTCCATGTGTGGCGGATGGTATGGAATCCCCAGCGTCGAAGTCAAGTTTCCACGGGTCGGAGGGCGCAGTTCACGACGCGACCGTCTGCTCCCTCCGCCGCGCCAGCACGTAGGCGCGGGTCGTCTGCACTTCGACATCCGGGTAGGGAGCGCGCACCAGTCGAGCCTCCACGTTGAACCCGGCGGCGGCGATCTCGCCCGTGAGCCATTCGAGGTCGAAGAAGCGGAAGTCCATGTCCACGCGGATGCCGAGCATCTCGTCGGCGTGGACGGTTGCGTCTCCGCGCTCGCCGAGATGGACGGCGACGAGGAGCAGTCCCCGGCCGGCGAGCGTTCGGTGGAATTCGCGCAGCGCGGCGCGAATCTCCGCATCGCTGGTGAGATGGATGATCGAGTACAAGGCCAGCACCCCCTGCCACCGGCCCGAAGCGGCGGCAAGCGCGGTCATCGTGCCCACCTCGAAGGAGAGCGTCGGGTGCAGGCGCTGCGCTCGCGCGACCATCACCGGCGAGAGATCGATCCCGGTCAGCGCGAGCCCGCGCTCCCCGAGGAAAGCCGCGACGTGACCCGGCCCACACCCGGCGTCGCAGACGGCCGCGCGGCTGCCGAACTCGTTCTGGAGCTGCTCGGCGAACGCGGTGAGCAGCGCGCGATCGAGTGGCTTGTGGCGCAACTCGTCGTGGACCCGGCTGACATACGCGTCGGTGACCGCGTCGTAGCTGTCGCGAACGCGCGACTGATGCTCCGGCTCCTCGCCGCCGCCTGTTATCTTCCCGACGTCATGCGCCCGTGGACCGCTCGCGCACTCGCCGCCGGTGTCGACGCGGGGTGCCTTGCGCTCTTCGTCGCTCTCGGACGGGCGAGTCACGACATCTCCTCGGGGATCGCGTGGTATCTCACCGTGCTCTGGCCGTTTCTCGTCGGATGGTTCGTCGTCGCCATCGCCCTGCAGCTATACCGATCTCCGCTCGACCGCTGGGTGATCCTCGCGTGCACGTGGATCGCCGGCAGCGCGATCGGACTCGGACTCCGCGCGGCGATCACCCATCGCAACACGCCGCTCGCGTTCATCATCGTGGCCTATATCTTCATCGGCCTGATGACCTTTGGGTGGCGCCTTTTCGTGCACGGCCTCACGTGGGTACGCGGCCGCGAGGCGGACTCCCAGCGGGTCAGCTGATCACGCGGCGCCGGAAGTTCCGCGTTCCCGTCCACAGGAAGAGCGCGCTGAACCCGAGCAGCACGGGGTAGACGACCCAGAGCGACATGTGCGGCGCGGTGGTCAGCGCACCGCGCATCCCCTCGTTGATGTAGATGAGGGGATTGACGAGCACGAGCACCTGCAGCCAGTGGAATCCGCCGATGGTCACCGGTGCGAGCGTCGTCCATGAGTAGTAGGTGCCACCGAGAAAGGTCAGCGGCAGGATGATGATGCCGAACAGCAGCGGCACGGTTCGTGGGTCGAAGATGGTTCCGAACGTCAGCCCCAGCGACGAGCAGGTGATGCACCCGAGCGGAATCAGCGTGACCAGTTCGAGCCAGTGCACCTGGAGGTTGATGTGCACGCCGTTCGCATGGACGACGGCGGCGATCGGGAACACGATGGCGGCGGCAAGAAGACCCTGGATCGCGCCGAAGAGCACCTTCTCCATGGCCACCAGCGAGACGGGAAGGGGCGCGAGCACCCGGTCCTCGATCTCCTTCGTGTAGCCGAATTCCTGGACCATCGGGAGCGCCACCGCCTGGATGCCCTGGAACATCATCGACAGGCCGACCACGCCCGCCACGAGGATCGTGGCGAAGGCGGACTCGCCCGCAGCGCCGTGCCCACCGCCGACACCCTGCCCGATGGTCGGAAACACGTAGAGAAACACGAAGCAGAGCAGGAACGGCTGGATCAGGGTGCGCGGAATAAACTCACGCAAGCGTTTCTTCAGCACGACGAGGTCGCGCAGGAGCAGCGCGCCGAATGCGATCCGCGACGAGGCGAGCGACGATCGCAGCGGCGGGAGCCCGGGGGGCGCCGTCGCGGCAGGCGGCGTCGTTGTGACCGCGGTCATTCCCGGAGCTCCTTCCCCGTCAGGTTGATGAACACCGTCTCGAGGTTCGGCTCAGCGACCTGGACGTCGTGCACCGCGAACCCGCCCCGGTCGGCGCTCTCGATCACCCGCAGCAACACCCGATCCCCGCCGCGAACCGCCAGCTGGACGGTGCCGCCACGCTTGATCGCGGACTGCACGCCGCTGACCTCCTGACGCATGCGCGCCGCGAGCGCTTCGAGGTCGCCGTCGGCGGTGACGGTGATGATGGTGTCCGCGCCGATCGTCTCCTTGAGACGGCCCGGTGTGTCCAGAGCCAGGATCCTGCCGTGGTCCATGATCCCGATGCGGGTGCAGAGGCTGTCGGCCTCCTCCATGTTGTGCGTCGTCAACAGCACGGTCTGCCCATCCTTGTGCAGCTCGCCGAGGATTTCCCAGAGGGCGATGCGGCTCTGCGGATCGAGACCGGCGGTGGGCTCGTCGAGGAAGAGCACCGCCGGGTTGTGGACGATCGCCCGCGCCACCATGAGGCGCTGCGCCAGACCGCCCGAGAGCGCCATCACCGGCGCCTTGGCGCGCTCCGTGAGCCGGAATCGCGCCAGCATCTCGTCGGCCGCCGCGCGCGAGGCGTGCGCTCCCATACCGAAGAAACGGCCGTGAAAATAGAGGTTCTCCCAGACCGTGAGCGCGCGATCGAGGGTGTTGGTCTGCGGCACCACCCCGATCAGCTGCTTCGCGATGGCGGGATGGGCGACGACGTTGATGTCGCCGACGAAGGCCTGGCCGTGCGTTGGGATGGTCCGGGTCGTGAGCATGCTCGCGGTGGTCGTCTTGCCCGCGCCGTTGGGGCCGAGCAGGCCGAAGATCTCCCCCTGGAACACGGTGAGGTTGAGGGTGTCGACGGCCTTGACGCTGCCCGTGTAGATCTTGGTGAGGTCGATCGTGCGGATCACAGCGGGCCGCGCGTCGGTCACGGCGCCGGCGGTCGCAGGGGTGGCGGGAATGGTTGCTGTCAATCGGGCTCCAGATGCAGGGTTCGACCACGATACCCGGCGACGGGAGAACCGCGGCCTACACTCGCCTGCATGGCCGGCGTCGTTCTTCTCCTCGTCCTCGGCGCCGGCATCGGCGCACTGATCCTGTGGGGCATGCGCCTGCCGCCCACCCGACCGCGCCCGGACAGCCGCTATCGGGGCAGGACCTACATGGCAGTCCACCGGAAGCTGAAGCGCAACAAGCCCCCGGACTGACCCGCCTCCTCCACGGGCGCGCCGGCGGTTCGCGCACCCGCGCCACGTAGCATTGCGGCGTGCGGGTCTGTGTTCTCGGACCTCTCGAAGTCCGTGACGGGTCGACGCTCTTCGCACGTGGGGGGAGGCAGCAACGCCGGGTTCTGGCGGGGCTCGCCCTCGGCGGCGGCAAGCCCGTGTCGCTTTTCGCGCTCGAGACAGCCGCCTGGGGCGACGACCCCCCGCCGACGTCGCGACACACGGTCGCCACGCACGTGCTCAGGCTGAGAGCGTCGGGCCTGGCCATCACCACGACCGCTGACGGGTACAGCCTCGACACCACCACAGACGTCCAGGAATTCGAGCACGCACACGAGACCGCACGCGACGCACTGGCGACCGACGCACGGCGCGCGGTCGCCGTGCTCCGCAGGGCCGTCGACATCTATCGGAGCCGGCCGTTTCCGGAGTTGGATCACGTTCCCGAGGCCGAGGTCGAGGCGGCGCGACTCGAAGAGATGGTCGAGGGGGCCCGCGAGCAGTTGCTCCAGGCCCAGCTGCTGGTCGGGCCTGCTCACGATCTGGTGGCGTCGGCCCGCGCACTGGTGGCGGAGCAGCCGTTTCGCGAGAATCGCTGGGAGCTGCTCATGCTCGTGCTCTACCGAGCCGGCCGGCAGGCTGAAGCGCTCGACGTGTACGCGGAGGGGCGCGCCAAGCTCGCCGACGAGCTCGGCGTGGAACCCGGTCCGGCGCTTCAGCGAATGCAGCA
>DAIQQM010000060.1:0-15792 GCA_036786805.1 Candidatus Dormiibacterota bacterium
TGCTCGACATGGGATTCGCGCCCGACGTCGAGCGCATCCTCCGCCAGTGCCCGCCGCAACGTCAGACGCTGCTCTTCAGCGCCACCATGCCCGAGTGGGTCCGCCGGCTCGCGCTGCGTCACATGCACGACCCGGAAACCGTGGAGATCAGCACGCGGCCCGAGATCCCCTCGGAGGTGCGTCAGCTCTACGTGCAGACGACGTGGGCCGACAAGACCGATGCGCTCGCGCAGATCCTCGATCAGCCCGACGTCGTCATGGCGCTGATCTTCGTCGAGACCAAGCGAACCGCGGACGTGCTCCAGGCCCAGCTCGGCGGGCGCGGGTACCAGGTGGGTCTGCTCCACGGCG
Organism: Candidatus Dormiibacterota bacterium; assembly: GCA_036786805.1. Lineage (GTDB taxonomy): Bacteria > Chloroflexota > Dormibacteria > Aeolococcales > Aeolococcaceae > Palsa-851. Next base: position 352 of record DAIQQM010000060.1, read on the forward strand.
ATCTCACCCAGCGTGAGCGCGATCGCGCCATGCAGCAATTCCGCGCCACGCACATTAAGTACCTGATCGCCACCAACGTCGCCGCGCGCGGGCTCGACATCGACGACATCTCGCACGTGATCAACTACGACGTCCCGCTCACCCCTGACGAGTACCTGCATCGCGTCGGCAGGACGGGACGGGCCGGGCGTGCCGGCGTCGCGGTGACGCTGATCACGCCCAGCGAGATCCTCAAGCTGCGCGACGTCGAGAAGCACGCGCGCACGCACATCGAGGCGGCGACGCTCGACGAGGACTTCCCCGCGATCGTGGTCGGCGCCGAGGCCTGAGCCGCACTCGAACGGACATGCTGCCAGCCATCCACGACACGGGATCCGGCCAAGCGGTGCTCTTCCTCCATGCGTTCACGCTCGACGCCTCGCAGTGGGACCACCAGGTAGCGGCGCTGTCGGGCAACCTGCGCTGCGTTCGCGTCGACCTGTGGGGCTGCGGCACGTCGCCGCCGCCTCCCGCCGTCGAGCCCAGCCTCGACGGATATGCAGCGGCCGTGCTCGCGGCACTCGACTCGCGCGACATCGACCGAGTGGCGGTCGTGGGTCTCTCAATGGGGGGATACCTTGCCTTCGCGCTGTGGCGGCTTGCGCCGCAACGCATTCGCGCACTCGTCCTCTGCAACACGCGTGCCGGGGCGGACGCCGGCGGATCGCGGGCAGACCGTCTGGCGGTGGCGGAACAGGTGGAGCGGGAGCAATCGGTGGAGTCGATCGTCGAACCGATGGTCGCGCGTCTCCTGAGCCCGCAGGCGCAGGCGGAGGCGCACATCGTCGACCCGGTGCGGGGACGCATCCGCCGCTGCACGCCCGCGGGGATCGCCTTCGCGCAGCGGGCCATGGCTGCGCGGCCCGACAGCACTGCGCTGCTCTCGTCGATCAACGTCCCAGCTTTGGTCATCGCCGGGACCCAGGACGCCATCATCCCGACCCATGAAGTTCATGCCATCGCCGACGGTATCCCGGGAGCGCGCTACACCGAGCTGGAGTGCGGCCACGTGAGCAACCTCGAGCTCCCCCGAGCGGTCAATGATGAGCTCGCGGAGTTCCTCACACCGGCGAGCATGGCGTCATGAGCCAGCTTCCCAAGGATCTCCTTGAGATCATGGCCTGTCCGCGCTGCCGGGGACCACTCGTGGTCGAGCCGGAGTCGCTCCGCTGTGACGCGTGTAGGCTCCGCTACCGGGTGGACAACGGCATCCCCGTGATGCTCATCCACGAGGCTGAGCACCTCGACAGCGGCGGTTCCGCCGGCCCGGAGCCGGCGGTCAGCTAGCCGAGGTCAGACGCCGACGGCCTCGGTCGCGACCGATGCCGGAGCCGCGCAGAAACCCTCGTAGTCGATGGGCTCGGTGATGGTGGGATTCTCCCCGCACACCGGGCACTGGGGGTCGCGCGGCACACGAAACTCGCGGAACTTCATGTCGAGAGCATCGATGTGCAGCAGACGCCCGGTGAGCAGGTCGCCGACGCCGGCGATCAGCTTGATGACCTCGGTCGCCTGGAGGACCCCGACGATGCCGGGGAGGACACCGAGCACACCCGCCTCGGCGCACGAAGGCGCTTCCTCGGGCGGTGGCGGCGAGGGATAGCGACAGCGGTAGCAGGGCGACTGGAACGGCACCATGGTGGTGACCTGACCCTCGAAGCGGAAGATGCCGCCGTCGACCATCGGCTTCTTGGCAAAGATGGCCACATCGTTGGCGAGGTACCGGGTGGGGAAGTTGTCGCAGCCGTTGACGATGATGTCGTACTGGTCGAAGATCTCGCGCGCGTTCTCGCCGCTCAGGACCACGTTGTGCTCGACGACGCGCACATCGCTGTTCAGCGCCGTGAGCGCGATGCGTGCGGAGGCCGTCTTGAGCATCCCGATCCGGTCCTCGGTGTGGAGGATCTGGCGCTGCAGGTTGCTGCGGTCGACCGTGTCGAAGTCGACGAAGCCGATCGTACCGACACCTGCCGCGGCGAGGTACAGGGCCGCCGGACTGCCGAGACCACCCGCTCCGATGAGCAGCACCCGTGCGTCGAGGAGTTTGGCCTGGCCCTCGGCCCCGATCTCGGGGATGAGCAGGTGGCGGCTGTAGCGCTGCTGCTGCTGTGCGGTCAGGACCCGCGGAACGATGAAGTCGAACCCGGCCTGCTTCCAGGCGCCGTAGCCACCCGCCATCGACTGGACGTCGGTATATCCGAGTTCCTGCAGGGCACGGGCGGCCAGCAGGGAGCGGACGCCGCCGGCGCAGTACAGCGTGATCGGCGTGTCCCGCCTGGGAACGGACTCCTCGATGCGGGTCTCGATGAACCCCTTGCTCAGGTGCGTCGCACCGGGGATGTAACCCTGGTCGAACTCGCTTCGCTCGCGGACGTCGATCAGGGTGCGGGATCCCGCAGCGGCGCGGACCTGCTGCGGGGAAACCTCCGGGACCGTGCTCCGGGCGTCGTCGAGGAGGTCGCGGGAAGACTTGGCCATGCTGCCAGTCTACCCAAAACCTGTCGAAACCTGACCTGGGAGGTCTGGATTCGGTTCAGGCTTTCGGCGGACGGACGGCCGCACGGCGCACGGCGGCGCTGCGGGTCGCGGGTGCGGCGTCGGCGACCGGGCGGGTGCGCGGCCTCCCGACCGGCCGTTTGGCGGGTGCCGCGCTCTGTGCCTTGGGGGGCCTGCCGACCGGTCGCTTCGCCGGCGCCGTCGACGCCGGCGCGGGGGCCGGGGCGGGCGCCATCGCCGCGAGGATCGTCCGCTCCGTCTCCTCGAGTCGGGCGGCCAGGGCCAAAACGCGTCGCCGTGCCGCGCGTGTCGCGGTCAGTGCATCGGCGAGCGAGACCGGCGCGCCGCCGTCCCGCTTCTGCTTCTTTCCAGCCATGATCGGAGCGACCCTACCATAGACTGCGACGGTGCATCCGACGCGTGCGGCGCGCCCACTCGCGGCCCTGCTTCGCGCGGCCGGGATCGACGCCGCCGTCCCGGCGCCCGCGACCGGCCTCGACATCACCTCGATCGATTTCGACTCGCGCTCGGTCGTCCCCGGAAGCCTGTTCGTGGCGGTGCCGGGGCTTCGAGCCGACGGCCATCGCTTCATCGAGGATGCGGTCCGGCGTGGCGCGGTCGCGGTGGTCGCCGAGCACGCACCGGAAACGCGTGTCGACGCGTCGATACCGCTGCTCACGGTGAGCAACGCCAGGCTGGCGCTGTCCGACCTGGCCGCCGCCTTCAACGATCACCCGAGCCGCGACCTCTGCGTCGCCGGCATCACGGGCACCGACGGAAAGACCACGACGGCAACGCTCCTCTGGCATGCGTGGCGTGCATCGGGCATCGCCGCTGCGGCGATCACCACGGTGGATCGCCGCGTCCTCGACGAGGTGACGAGCAACCCCTCGCGCCAGACGACGCCCGAGGCTCCCGAGCTGCAGGCGGAGCTCGCCCGCGTGCGCGACGCCGGGTGCACCCACGTCGCGCTCGAGACGTCGTCACACGCGCTCGAGATGCATCGCGCCGACAGCGTCGAGTTTCGCGCCGCGGTGTTCACGCGCATCACCACCGAGCATCTCGAGCTGCACGGCAGCCGCGACCGGTACCTCGCCATCAAGGCACGCCTGCTCGAGCGCGTGTCGACGCGGCCCGACGGCATCGCGGTCCTCGATGCGGGTGATCCGTTCGGATTCCCGCGCCTCGCCGCCATCCCGGTCGCGACCCGGCTCACCTACACCGATCTCCCCGACGTTGGCGCGGACCTGCGCGCCGAGCGTGTCGAGGTCGGTTCGTCGGGGGTCGGCTTCACCGCGCGCACGCCCTGGGGGGACACGCACGTGCGCCTCCGCCTGGCGGGCACGTTCAACGTGCGCAACGCGCTGGCGGCGCTGGCCGCCGCCTGCGCGACCGGCGCCGGCCTCCAGGATGCGGTGCGCGGTCTCGAGGCTGCGGATGCGGTCACCGGCCGGATGGAGCGCGTCGACCTCGGCCAGCCGTTCGAGGTCGTGGTCGACTACGCGCACACCACCGATGCGCTCGAGACGGTCCTGCGAGAGCTGCGCCGCACGACGCCCGGGAGACTCTGGGCGGTCTTCGGATCGGCCGGCGAACGCGACGTCGACAAGCGGCCAGCCATGGGCTCGGCGGCGGCACGGCTCGCCGACGTCAGCGTCATCACCGACGAGGATCCGCGCGGCGAGGATCGCGATCGCATCCTCGAGGAGATCGCCGCAGGAGCCGATGCCGCGGGCGGCACCCGTGGCGAGACCGTCTTCGTGATTCCCGATCGCGAGGATGCGATCGCCTTCGCGGTGGAGCACGCGGCACCCGGTGACACGGTGCTCTGTGCCGGCAAGGGGCACGAGAAGACCCTCGAGACGTCGGCCGGTGCGATCCCCTGGAACGAGCGCGCGGTCGCGACCGCGGCGATCCTCAGGCGGCTCAGCTGATCGGGTGGCGGTTGGGCGTCCCAGCCCGGCGCGGGTAGGCGTCAGGCGTCGGCGCGACCTTGCGGACCCTGAGCACTCCGGCTGACCCGGCCTCGGGAGCGGCCCCGCCACACAACCCCGCAGCCGCCGCGCTGGTGGCGATCGCGGTGTCCGCGCGGGCGACCAGCGCGCAGAGGCTTCCGCCGATTCGCAGCAGCGGCAGGGCGAGCTCGCAGAGCACCGGTGGCGGCGCGGTCGCACGCGACGTCGCCAGGTCGAACGCCTCGCGCATGCCCTTCATCCGTCCCGCATCCTCGGCGCGAAGCGCCTCGACCCGTACGCGCGGCAGGCCGAGCACCCCGGCGACGTGGGTGAGGAAGCCGGTCTTGCGGCGGTCGGAGTCGAGGAGGGTGATCGAGAGGTCGGGCCGGAGGATCGCGATGACGATGCCCGGGACGCCGCCGCCCGACCCGATGTCGACGACGGTGCTCCCGGGCTCCGGGGCGGCGACCTCGAGCAACGCCTCGACCTCCACGACGTTGCGCGACCACATCTGCGCACGCGGGATCGAGGTCAGGTTCAGACGCGACGACCACCGGTCGAGCTCGTCGAGATACGCCTCGAGAGTCGCGTTGGTGTCACCGGGGGGAGTCGAGGTCATCGGAGCCGAGCCTACCCTCGACGTCGAGCGTGGCGGGTCGGTGACGGTGGTTCCATTGCCTCCCCGACCGGGCCTCTCCGTGCGATCATGCAGTTGAGCTATGGAGACGAACCCGGAAACGTCCGACCGGTGCCCCGTGTGCAAGGGTGAAATGCTCTCGGTGCTGTACTACGGGGCCGACGGCGAGTCGGTCGGCGGCCACCGGATCTGTCCCGGCTGCGGACCGCGTACCGCGGTGGAGCTGGTCGCGGCCGACGAGATCCGCCGGCGGCTCCTCGAGCGCAAGGCCTCCTAGACCTTCCCGCGCCGCGCGACGAGCGCGGCTGATGGGTCGCTCTTCGGATACTCCGCTTGCAGCCCTGTCACGCCGCCGTCACGGCCGGTGACGGCGCGATGACATGAGGAGGCGGCACAGGTACCCGATGGGAGACTGGCCGCGATGCGTCTCTCCCGTTTTTCGTTCGCCCATCATCGTCTCGTCCTCGCCCTGCCCTTCGCGCTGGCGCTCACGCTGATCGCGGCGCCGGCGGCGGCGGGACCCTCCCCGGGGGTCAGCGCCGCCCAGCAGGCGGCGGCGGCAGCGGCCAAGGACGCGCAGAACGCCAAGGATGCCGCCAACAACGCGGATGCCGCCCTCACCCTCGCACGCGCCGCGCTGGCTTCGGCAAACGCTCACCTGGCGGTGCTCAACGGCCAGATCAGCGCTCTCAACGTCACCATCGCCGCCGACACGGCGACGCTGCGCACGGTCGACGCCCAGCTCGCCTCCGACCGCACGCGTCTCTCCGCGTACATCCGCCAGTCGTACGAGAACGGCGGCGCTCAGGCGATGCTCGCCTACATCATCTCGGCGAACACCATCGCGGCCGCGATCCAGCGGGATGTGCAGGTCAACGAAATCTCATCGGCAAGCCAGCAGCTGGTCGCGCGGATCGCTGCGGAGGAGCAGCAGGCGAGCAGCACGCTCGCCCAGCACACCGCCGACCTCGCTCAGCTCGCGGCCGAGGAGGAACAGGCGCGCACCGAGCAGGCGATCATCAAGGTGCAGACGCAGACGCTCTTGGAGGCCGACATCACCGCGCACGCTCATGTGTCCCAGGCGCAGAAGTCACTCGCCGAGGCAGTGGCCGCCCTTGCTGCGGCCCGCGCTCGCGACGCGATCTACCCGCCGGTTCCCGGCCCGCTGTTCACGGTGGACACGAACCTCACACTCGCGAGCGGTGAGACCGCCGCGAGCCTCAATCAGTTTCTCGCGGGATCGGCGCTCGCCGGTCTCGGTGCCAGCTTCATCCAGGCCGAGACCACCTACCACGTGAGCGCGCGCTACTTCGTCGCCCACGCGATCCTCGAATCCGGCTGGGGCACCAGCGCGATCGCGCAGAACAAGCACAACCTGTTCGGCTTCGGCGCCGACGACGCGAATCCCTACGGCGACGCGATGACCTTCACGAGCTTCGACGCGTGCATCCAGTACGTCGCGCAGTTCATCGAGACGAACTACCTGACCCCGAGCGGGCAGTTCTATCACGGGCCGACGCTGCGCGGGATGAACGTCGACTACGCGAGCGACCCGAACTGGGCCGAGAAGATCGCGAGCATCGCCGACACGATTCCACCGCTTGCGGTGCCGTGATCACTGAGGGTTGGCGGGATTCTGTCGAGCGAGCGCTCGGTACCTGCGCCGCAGGCAGGCCGAAGGTGGACGCAGGTGGTGGGCGTGGTTGATTGCGCGTCGAATCACAGCGGGAAGGTCGTGGCCCTGAACGCGGATGGGACGTGTCCATTCAACGCCGAAACCTTCGGGTTGACGAGGAATGGCGTCGCCTCCTCCGTCATAACGTGTGTCGTCACCACGCAATGACGGATCCCTTGGGTCATCGGCCGGGATGAGGATCTCGTAGGCTCTTCGGATGCAACACCCGATCGGCGAGCACGCGCTGCTCGCCGACTCGAGGACCGCGGCGCTCGTCGATCCCGACGGCGACGTGGCGTGGCTCTGCTGGCCGTGGGTCGATTCGACGCCGCTGCTCTTCTCGATCCTCGATGCCGACCGCGGCGGCGGGTTCTCGCTGCGGCCTGCGCGCAACGACGCGCGCGTCATCTCCCGGCGATATCACCCGCGTTCGCTCGTCCTGGAGACGGTGTGGGAGGCGGGCGGCGCGCGGATGATCGTGGACGACGCGCTCGCGCTCGCTGACGATCCTGTTCTGGTCCGACACGTGCGTGTCGAGGGCGGCGGCGTGGACGTGCTCGCCGGCGTCACCGCGCCGCAGTGGCCCGCGACAGCGGCGTCGTTGCGCACGTTCGGTCGGACGGTCGAGCTTGACGGCGTGAGCCGCGTGTCCGTCCGTGCACCGTCCCCCTGGGAACCGAAGGGGGATGGCGCGATCAGCGAGTTCGCCGTCCAACCCGGAGCGCCGGCTGCAGTGACTCTCGGCACTTCGGGCGCGGTCCCACGCGACGCCTCCATCGACTCGACGATCGCGGCGTGGCACAACACCATCCCCGAGGTCGATGAGCAGCGCATCCTGGTCCCGGGCGTCGACGCGTTGCTCGGGACCACTGCCGCACTGCTCCTCGGGCTGCGCCGACGCGACGGGGGCATCGTCGCCGCGCCGACGACGTCGTTGCCACAGTGGCCGGGTTCGGGACGGACATGGGACTACCGGTACTGCTGGCTGCGCGACTCGTCGCTGGCGGCGCTTTCTCTGCAGCGGCTCGGACTCGTCGAACCGGCACGTTCTCTCGGGGCTTTCATCGGCGCGGTGGTCATGGAATCCGGACCGGTTTCCCTGGTGCGCGTGGACGGGACCGCGCCCCCTGAGGAAACGGAGATCGCGGGCCTGGCCGGATACCGTGGGGCTCGCCCGGTCAGGATCGGCAACGCCGCCGCCGGACAGGCGCAACTCGACGTGCCCGGCGAGGTCATCGAGCTCGCAACCTCACTGGCGCGGATCGGAGCGTTGCCCGAGGAGCTTGCGTCCGCGGTGCCGGTGCTGGCCGGGTGGCTCGTGGAGCACCGCCGTGATCCCGACCACGGGATCTGGGAGATCCGGGGCGCTCCGGCACGCTACACGCACTCGCTCCTCACGACTATCAGCGGGCTCACCGGTGCCGCGGCCCTCGCCGAGCGAGGTGCGACGCGCGGCGACGCGGCTGTGTGGCGCCGGGCTGCTGCGACCGCGGCGGCTGATCTCGGACCGGGGAAAGCGCTCGAGCTCCGCCTCGACGGCGGGGGCGCCGATGCCGCGCTCACCCAGGCGGCGCTGCTCGGGGGGCTCGAGGCGATTGCCTCGCGCATCGACCCCACCCTCGACCTGATCATCGAGCGGCTCAGCCGGGGCGACCTCATCGATCGGTACGAGGGCCAGCCGGACACGCTTGATGATCCCTGCGCGCCGTTCGTGTTCCCGACCTTCTGGCTGAACGGGGCGCTGGTCGAACAGCGGCGCGACGGTTCGAGGTGGCTCGAAGCAGCGGTCGCAACCAGGGGGCCACTCGGGCTGTTCGGCGAGGTCGCCGACCCGGATGATCACTCGCCGCTCGGCAACTACCCGCAGGTGCAGAGCCACTCGGCGTTCGTCCTGGCCGTCGTCAAACCGGAGGCGGACCCCTAGCTCACCCGCACGACGCGGAGAGCGCCGCCACGCCCGGGTCGTGCACCCCGACCGCGACCCCGCCAGGCACGACTGCCACACACTCGATGTCACTTCGCAGCGGGCTGAGCTTCGGCGCGATGGCGAAAAGGCGGTCGAGCGAGAGCGCGGCATCGATCTGGGACGCGAGCCCCGACCCCGCGAATCCGGGCAGCCCGAGCATCCCGACGTCGACCTCCGGGACCTGCGCCGCAATGACCGAACCGGACGCGCCCGGCCGGAGCGAGAGGCTGATGTGCGCGACACCGGTCACGGTGAACGGGCCCACGGACACCCGGGCCGACACCACGACGAGCCCGTCGCGCACTCGCACCTGGACATCCCTGAGCTGATTCGGATGCGGATTGTTGACGATGGCGAGCACCGTGAGGTCCTGCTCGCTGAGCACGACGATCCCATGCTGGCCCTGGATCAGCTCGGCGGCCATCTCCTCACCGAGCGCCAGCGCGATCGCTTCTTCCGTGGCGCCGTGCGATGGGCCCGCAGGGGAGGCTCCCAGCGCCGGCGCCGCAAGGGCGCGATCGGCCAGGAAGAGCGACCCGCCCACAAGGATGAGGAGCACGACCAGCCCGAGGCAGCACCCACGCACGATCCCGCGCTGGTCCGAGTTCACGCCTCCTATGTTCGCCCGCCCGGCTCGGTCGCGTGCGATGTCTGGACCGGATACAGGACCAGGCGTGTCCGTGCGTGGCGGCGCACCTCCTGCGCGCTCCAGTACAACGGGAACTGCCGGTTGGTGCGCCAGCGGCGTGACAGGTCGCGGTAGTGGCGTGAGCCCGGCTGCCCCGACTGGCCGGGGAGGTGGATCCCGCCGCTTGCGTCCCACTTGCCGACGTCGATGACCTGGCGCCACGACGGCGCCGAGAGCCGTGTCTCGAAGGGATCGCCGGGGACCTGCGAGGTGGCGAGGAGGGTGTCAGTGTTGCCGCCCACCTTGATCGACGGAGCGTTGAAGAACGGCGCGAGGGCACGGCGGCGTCCGAATGCGTGGACCAGCTCGAGACGGTGGACGCGGCCCCACATCCAGCGACGAGAGCTGCGTCCGAATCGGGTGCGGAGGTCGTTCATGGCGTCGTCGAGCGACTTCGCCACAACCTCCGCCCAGGTCGTCAACCCCTCGAAGAGCCCTTCATCCCCGAGCTCCCACCGTTCGATGAGCGAAGGGGTGAGCCGGCCGACGAGGTTCCCCGGGTACTGGAAGACCGGATGGGACAGGTCGACGCCGGCGAGGATGCGCCAGGCGTTGCCGCACACCGGGCTCAGGGAATGCTCGGCGAGGCGGGCCATGAACGCCTCGTAGATGGTCGGCTCGACCCGGCGCGGGTCCATGACCGCGTCCCACTGGGCCAGACGGTGGCGCGTCGCCTCGGCGGACGGCGTCGCGCAGCGCATCGATCCCAGCAGGCGCACGACCTGACGCGCCGGTGGGCAGACGAGGTCCATCTGCGCCCGAGCCATGTAGGGGAGATCGACCATCCGCTCGGAGAGCAGCTCCCCGATCCGCAGCGCGCGGTATCCGGACATGTAGTCGCTCCCGATGTAGAAGGGGAAGTTGTCGCCCACGATGCGGTTGTTGGCCGTGATGATCTGCTGCTCCGGCGGGTCGAAGATCTGGGGGATCTCGTTGGGGCTCAGGTACCTCGTCCAGACCGCGTCGCCGGTCCATCCCTGGACCGGCAGCCCGCTCGGCTTTGACTTGCGCACCGGGATCCGCCCCGACAGGAGGTAGCCGATGTGGCCGTCCACGTCCGCGTACACGACGTTCTGCGAGGGGGCGTCGAAGGGCACGAAGGCGTCCTTGAAGCTCTTCCAGTCGCCGGCGCGCTGGAGGCGGAGGAGCCCCTCGGCGGCGCCGCCCGGCTGCAGCGCCGTCCACTGCAGCGCGAGGCCCCGCCAGATCGCCCGCTCCGGGTCCTCGATCCGCTCCACGACGGGGCCGTGGCGGGTCACCACGACCTCCTCGAGCACGTCGGACGAGCCCTTCACGTGGATGATCTCGCGCAATCTCCGGGTGGGCTCGAATCCCCGCTCGGTGCGGAATCGATCCGCGGCAGGGGAATCGAATTCCTCGATCACGAGGTCCTGGCAGTCCGCGAAGGAGTTGGTGAAGCCCCAGGCGACGCGTTTGTTGTGGCCGATGATCACGAAGGGCATCCCGGGCATGGTCACGCCCGTCGCCTCGAAGTCCTCGCCCGCCTGGACGTGGGCCGCGTACCAGATCGACGGCATGCCCGGGACCAGGTGCGGGTCGTTGCAGAGGATCGGGCGGCCTGAGGGGGTCCGCTCACCGGAGACGACCCAGGAGTTGCTCATGCCTCCCGCGGTCGGGATCCAGCGAGCGGCCTCTCGGAACATGGTCAGCAGCTGGGTACGGGTGTCGCCGCCGCCTGCCGCGCGGACCGTGGCGGCAAGGATCGTCGGGTTGGCGTCCGGGTAGACGATGTCGAGCCGGGCGGCGTGCTCCGGGCCGATCGCGCGGAGCAGCTCCAGGCGCTGCAGCTCGGCGTCCCAGTTCATGCTCAGCCCGAGCGCCAGCAGCTTGAACGCCGCGAGGCTGTGCATCGGCTCCCACGGCTCCGGGGTCACGCCGAGCAGCCGGTATTCGAGCGGGAGTGTCCGTCCCGACTGGGCGATCGCGTTGATGCCGGCCGCATATGCCTTGAGCATCCGGCGCGCCTCCGGAGCGAGCCGGAGCTCCTCCTCGCGCGCGACGCGGTGAAGCCCGACCCGGCGGACGAAACGATCGATGTTCACGCCTTCGGTGCCGATCAGCTCGCTGATCCGGCCGGTCGCCACGCGCCGGGTCACCTCCATCTGCCAGAGGCGGTCCTGGGCATGGACCACGCCGACCGCGAAGGCGGCGTCCTCCATCGAGATGGCGTTGACGTGGGGGACGCCCCAGCGGTCCCGGCCGACCGTGACCTCGGCGGCGAGACCGGCGACCCCGAGCCTGCCCCGAACCCGTGGCAGGGACACGCCGAAGGTGCGATGGCGCACGACCAGCAGAGCGGCGCAGAGGACGACCACGACGGCCGCCACGACGATGAGGGCGATGATCATTTGGAGCGGTCTGGGAACGTACTACACTCGCGAGCCCATGGCCTTGCGAACTCCACTCCACGACAGGCACATCGCGGCGGGGGCGCGCATGGTTGAGTTCGGCGGCTTCGACATGCCGCTGCAGTACTCGACCATACGCGAGGAGCACGTCGCCGTACGCACTCGGTGCGGTCTCTTCGATCTCTCCCACATGGGTGAGGTGCGCTTCACCGGCGACGGCGCGTTCGACGTCGTCCAGCGGCTGGTGACCAACGACATCGCCCGGCTCGAGGTGGGTGGGGCCCTCTACGCGGTGATGTGCAACGAGGCCGGCGGGATCGTGGACGACGTGGTCGTCTACCGCGAGGCCGGTGGCTACATGGTGGTGATCAATGCCGCCTGCCGGAGCAAGGACGTCGCCTGGATGGGCGGTCACACCGCCGGCTGCACCTTCGAGGACGTCGGCGATTCCGTGGCACTGCTGGCGGTTCAGGGTCCCCGAGCGGTCGCCCTCGTCAGCGGGCTCTGCAGCGACGACATCGCCTCGCTCCAACCCTTCCACTACACGGACAGCCAGGTGGCCGGGGTGGCGGCGGCGGTCTCGCGCACCGGGTACACGGGCGAGGACGGCTTCGAGCTCTACGTCGACGCCGAGGATGCCCCCGGTCTCTGGGACGCGCTGCTCGCGGCGGGGGCGCCGGAGGGGCTGATCCCGTGCGGTCTCGGCGCGCGCGACACGCTGCGCCTCGAGGCGGGGCTCCGGCTCTACGGACAGGACATGGACGACAGGACCGACCCGTTCAGCTGCGCGCTGGGGTGGACCGTCAAGCTCCAGAAGGGCGAGTTCATCGGGAGCGAGGCGCTGGCGGGGCTCGATCCCAAGCATCCTCCGCGGCGGTTCGTCGGCATCGAGCTGCAGGGGAGGGCGATCGCACGCCATGGGCAACCGGTGCTCGTGGGTGGCGAGGCCGCCGGCGAGGTCACGAGCGGGACGTACAGCTTCACGCTCGACCATTCGATCGCCACGGCATCATTGAACGGTGACGTCCCGGCGGACGCCGAACTCTCCGTTGACATCAGAGGCACCGTCGCCGCGGCAACGGTGGTGCCGCTGCCCTTCTACCGCCGCCCCAAGGGAGCCTGAACGTGGCCGATCTCTCCAACTACCGGTTCACCGCCAGCCACGAGTGGGTCCGCGTCGAGGGATCCGTGGCGACGGTCGGCATCAGCGATCACGCCCAGGCACAGCTCGGGGACGTGATCTTTCTCGAGCTCCCCGCCGTGGGGACGGCGGTGAAGGCGGGTGCGAAGTTCGGCGCCATCGAATCGGTGAAGGCTGCGTCGGACCTCTACGCCCCCGTGAGCGGCACCGTGGCCGCGGTGAACACCACGCTGACCGAGCGCCCCGAGCTGGTCAACTCCGACCCCTACGGCGAGGGATGGATGCTCCGTCTCGACGGCGCCAGCGACGACGGCGCCGAGTTGCTCGACGAGGCCGGCTACACGAAGCTCGTCGGCGACTGACCTAGACTTCCGGGCGGGGTCAGCTAGCTCAGCTGGTTAGAGCGCGCGGTTCACATCCGCGAGGTCGAGGGTTCGAGTCCCCCGCTGACCACCACGGTCCTTTCATGAAGCCGACGGGCCGGGCCGGCCCGCCGGTCACCACACGAACGGGATCAGTCGCTTCGTCCGCTTTGCGTAGGCCGCATATCCGGGGAGATCGCGACGCAGCAGGGCTTCCTCGGCCGCGACCCGCCGGTGATACGCGTAGGCGAGAAGTCCGCCGACGGTCTCGACCACCGGGATGCTGCGGGACGTTAGTGCAAATCCTGTCCAGATCAGGAGCGACCCGGCATACCCGGGATGGCGCACGAAGCGATACGATCCTCGGTCGACGACGTGCTGCGCGCCACCCACTCGCAGGGTTCGGGTGTAGGAATCACCCAGCGCCCGCATCGACCACGCCCGCAGTCCGAGCCCGGCGGCCTCGAGCCCGACGCCGATCGGCCCCGCTGCGCGCGGCAGCTGCGGCGGCCGCATCACCCGGATCACCGGCGCCGCCATCGACGCGGTGGCGTATGCGGCGACGATCAATCGCGTCGTTCCGCGATCATCGCGCGAAGCCCTGAGGCTCGACGCCGCACCGCGCTTCCGGCTGGACCCCTCGAGGACGAAGAAGCCGAGAACACCCGCATATCCGGCGATGAACCAACCCAGGCCGTCAGCACGGCTGCGTTGCGCGGGAACCTCGCTCACGGCAAGAGCGTGACACCCGGCTGGTACGCTCCGCCATATGAGTGAGGACCGTCCCGTACTGCTGTTCGGTGAGACGTATCACCACCCCAACATCCTGTATCGCACCGGATTCCTGGTCCCGGACCCGGTGGTTGTCGTGGACCGCGGCGGCAGCGACACCGTCCTCTGGACGAGCGCGCTGGAGGAGGGTCGCGCTCGTAAGGAAGCCTCGGTGGGCGAGGTCCGCAGCACCGTCGAGCTCGAGATGCCGGCACCGCGGGCCGGCGGTAATGAATTCGACGGATGGGCCGCCATGGTCGAGGCCGTCTGCCGCGAGCATGGACTGAGCGCGGTCGACGTCGACGCCGACTTCCCCGCCGTGCTCGCCGATCACCTGCGTCACAGCGACGTGGACGTGCGCCCGCGCAGCGACATCTATCAGCAACGCAGGCGCATCAAGACGGCGCAGGAGGTGGAGTGGATCACCGCCACCGAGAACGCCGGCATGGCCGCGCTCCAGAGCGCGATCGACCTGATCGCGGCGGCGGAGATTCGCGACGGGCTGCTCGTGCACGAGGGACGAAATCTCACGAGCGATGACCTGATCTTCGCGGTCGAGAGCCATCTCCTCGAGAACGGCAACAGCACCGTCGACTCGATCTGCTGTGGCGGCCCCGAGTCGGCCGACCCGCACCGGACGTCGAGTGACGTCCTCCGCGCCGGCCTGCCGATCGTGCTCGACATCTACCCCTTCGACAAGCGCACCCGATATTGGGGCGATATGACCCGCACCGTGGTGCGTGGGGCGCCGCCTCCGGAGGTGATGCGGATGTGGGACGCGGTGCTCGAGGCGCAGCAGGCGGGTCTCGACACGGTGCGGCCGGGCGCCAACGGGCGCGACGTCCACTTCGCGTGCTGTGAGGTCTTCAAGAAGCACGGCTACGGCTCGCTGCCCAGGGCGTACCGGGACATCCAGAGCGATGCCCGTTTCATCCACGGCACCGGGCACGGGCTCGGGCTCGAGATCCACGAGTTCCCCCGGGTCAGCGAGGCCGATGTCGTCCTCGAGGTCGGCGACGTGATCACCGTCGAGCCGGGGCTGTACGACCCACGTCTGGGTGGCATCCGCATCGAGGACCTGGTGGTGGTCACCGAGACCGGGTGCCGCAACCTCACCACCCTGCCGAAGACGTTCCGGCTGGACTGAGAACGGCTCCTGATACACTTCGGACGCCTCTCATTCGAGAGACGTTTCCACATAACGCTTTCCTGCGCCCGGATCGCGACTGCCTGAACACCTCGGCAGGCGCAGCACCCCGGGCGTCGCAAGCCCAGAGGAAAGGAGGTGCCACGCATGGTGCGTGACTACGAGCTGATGTACATCGTCCGGCCGGAGCTGGAG
>DAIQQM010000061.1:0-15669 GCA_036786805.1 Candidatus Dormiibacterota bacterium
GGTCGGAGAACGTGCCCACCTTTGTCGCGGACTGGAAAGGTGCCGGCGCGCTTCCGGCAGTGCCGGACCTCGACACCGCCGAGCGCCTTGTGGCTGCAGCGGCAGCGGCGATCCGGGTTGGCGACCTCGACCGCGCTCGCCCTCTGTTGGCCGCAGCTTCGCAGGTACACGAGATCTGTCCCGGGTGCGCCGGTCTCAGGTTGGACTCGCACCGCGCTGCGATTTCAGCGATCGTCGCGACACTGCGAAATGACACCTAACCTGACACCTTCGTCGGTGGACACACTGCGACACGCTGCGACTGAAGGTGGTGTTGCAGAGCCGTAATCGTATTCAGAATAGACACACTGCGACACGCTGCAACGGTGCGGTCCAGACTTTGCAGACCTCTGCCTTACCACTTGGCTACGTCGCCCCGGATCGATGAACCGCCAGCGTCTGAAGAATACCGGAGCGACCTCAGCCCATCCTATCGATCGCCGGGATCCGATTCTCCTGCTTGCACCTTTTGGCGCGATCGACAATACTGTGAGGAGTGGCGCGGGGGCGCCGGAAGGGGACTCATTCAGCCGGGGGGTTGTCCATGTCGACGATGTCGACTGATGTTCGCCGTCGCCGCCGTCGCGGAATCGCAGGCTACGGCATCACGATCATCACGATCACGCTCGTCGTGCTCGTGGTCGCGGTCATCGGTCACCAGGTCGGCAGCCTCTACTCGAATGTCTCTCAGGGGCTGTCGCTCTGAGGGCGGTGGGCCGCCGGGCGACGGGTGGAGCGCAATCGAATCGCCCTGCCGGAAACGCTGGACATCATCGCGGCTGCTTCGGCAGATGTGACTGCTTCCGAGCCGGTGAGATCGTGCGTCTGACCGGTGTGGCCGTCGCCCGCCAGCGTGCTGACAGCGCACCCCGCGACAGCACTGCCGAGGAGAGTCAGGCTGCCGAGGTCTGCGCTCCGCCGTCTGCGCCCGGCTCAGGCGGCATGACAAATGCCACCTCGAGCGCGCCGGCGAGTGCCCGCAGTCGCGAGTAGAACCCGGCGGTGTGCGGCGAGCGCGCGAGCCGCAGACCCGCGAAGTCATGGTGGTGCTCCCATTCATGAAGCAGCGTATTCAGGAAGACCTTGGTCGTGATGACCTGCTGGCGCACGGCAGTCTTGTGATAGATGCGAATCCGGGCGGACTTGACCGCACCGTCAGCGAAGGTGCATCGGTAGTAGCCGTACGTCTTGCTCTGCAGACGCTGCCCGTTGTGTGAATGCACCTGGGCGCGATCGGCGACGACCAGTTCGCAGTGGGGGAGCCCCGCGAGCGCGTCGAGCTCATCAAGAAGGAGTTGCCCAAGGCGCTTGCGTTCACCGGGGTCCTCCGACGAGTCGATGATGCGCAGTGCCAGGCCACGTGCGACCGCGCTGGGTTGCACCGGGAGCCCGCTCGCACTCTGGCTGCGTCGGTAGGTGGCATCGGGGCGTCGACCGAACATCTGCTCCGGGAGTATACGGCCGCCTCGGGTTCGGAGACCCGGACGGTGCGGCCCGTCTCCGGGCCCCGCCGAACCATAGAATCCGCCTGCCGGGCTGGCGAAATGGCAGACGCGGCGGTCTTAAAAACCGCTGGGGGGAAACCCTCGTCCGGGTTCAATTCCCGGGCCCGGTATCCACTGCCGCCTCGCTGTAGAGTCCCCGTCCAGGGAGGTTCAACCACACGTGACACAGACCGGCAACGCCATCGAGTGGGATCCAGTCATCGTCTGGCGGGCAACCGTCGTCGACCTCGAGACGCTGCGTTGGTCGCTGAGCACGGCGCCCGAACCCGGGTGGATCGCCGCGTTTGCGAACGCACCGACGCACAGGAGGGGCTCGCGGGAATACCTCATGTCCCGCGCAGAGCCGACAATCGCCGATCGAGACATCGAGTGGAAGGTCGGCCCTGAAGACCACCTCGACGCCAACCTCCGCATCCACGAGAAGGTGGACGCCGCCAACAGCGTGTATCGCGAAGCGCTGCAGAGTCGCGCGGCCGAAAGCGAGCGGGAGGCGGCGACGCGACGAGCTCGCGATGCCGCGATCGCCGAAGCGCAGCAGAAGCTGGACGAGGCGAACGGCGTCGAGGGCTGAGAGGCCCGCACGCGAGAAGGGGCGTTCCTGGCTCTTCCGAGGGATCGGCCAAGACCCCACAAAGGTTGAACTCCGGGCGTATGCTCGTCGCCTGCGCTCCGGATCCGAGGGTCCGTGAGGTGGGTCCGTCGGGCTAATGGACCCCGCGGTGCTTGATCCACATCGCACCGCCGCGCCACATGGCACCTCGAGCTTTGTGCATCATGCGTCGAGGTATGGACACGAAGACGAAATGGGTGATCGCCGGCCTGCTGCTGCTGGTGCTTGCGTTCCTGGTGATCGGCGGGATCATGGCCATTGCGAGCCCGCCCAACAGTTGCTGTTGATCCACGCCACCGTCGATCAATGAGAAACGACGAAGCGAGATGTTCCCGGGGTTGCGGATCGTCGTGCTCGGCGTCATCGAGGACCCGCCCTTCACGCTCCCCTGAGCGGAGTGACCGCGATCGGCCCTGACGCGATCACCATGCCGATTGACTGTGTGTCGCCATCCGGCGACGCCGCGTCGCTCACGGCGCTGCTCGCGAGCGAGGGGTTCCTCTCGGCTGCGGAGGAGGCTCAGGAACTCCTCGTGTACGCCGCGGCTGATGACGCGCTGCTGGAGTCGGCGGTGCGCCGCCGGCTCACCGGTGAGCCGCTTGCCTGGATCACGGGGCGTGTTTCCTTCTGCGGCATCGATGTCCGCGTCGATCCCGGCGTCTACGTACCCCGGTGGCTCAGCGAGCCACTTGCCCGGCGCGCGATCGAGCGGCTCCCGAAGGACGGGATCGCGATCGACCTCTGCACGGGGTCCGGCGCGATCGCGAAGGTGATCGCCTCCCACCGCCCGGGCGCTCGCGTCGTGGCCTCGGAGGTGGACGCCCGCGCCGCGGCCTGCGCCACCGAGAACGGTGTCGAGGTCTACCTCGGCGATCTCTTCGCGCCGCTGCCCCGTGAGCTCGAGCATCGCGTCGACGTCATCGTCGCCGTCGTGCCCTACGTACCGACCCCCGCGCTTCCGCTGCTGCAGCGGGACACGTTCACCTTCGAAACGCCGCTCGCCTATGACGGCGGCGCCGACGGAACCGGGATCCTGCGTCGGGTGCTCGAGCAGAGCCCGCGCTTTCTCCGCAATGGGGGCGCTCTGCTGCTCGAGCTGGGCGGTGAGCAGGCCGATCTCCTGCGCGACGACCTCGTCGACCTCGGCTACGGCGAGGTCCTGACCCTCACCGACGAGGACGGTGACCTCCGAGCGATCGAAGCGACGCTCCTCGGGGCAGCCGCGCGGCCGACCGCCTGAGCCATCTTCGGTTCCCGTCCGGGCCGCTGAAGGTCGGGGAGGGAGTTGTTGCCGGTGCGTTCACCTCCGCCCCGCGAGTGGGCTCGCCGCCGTCCCGTGACGCTACCATCGCCCGAATGCCCATGCGCACGTCGCCGTTCGCCGTCGCCAACCTCGCGGTGATCGTCGCGATTGCGGGATCCACTCTCGCGGCGGTCGGAGCCGGCCGGCACACGGACTTCGTGGCACAGACGACGACGCTCGAGCAGGCCTGGGCGGAGATGAGCAGCGCGGGCGTGCCATCCACATCGCTCGCACCACTCGAGACCGCGCTGCGGACGTCGTCGTACGAGGCACCCTGGTGGTCCCCGGTGTGGTGGAACGACCCGGGCACATCCTTTCTCCACGGCCTGCAGACGGGGACGCAGGCCATGTGGGACCAGGCGATGGCCCAAGCCCAGGCGCACGCGACGTCCGCGCTGCTCGGCTGGGACGTGATGGTCGAGCGCGACGCCGCGGTGCTGCCGCCCGCGACCACGGCGTTGTCGACGACCTGGGCTACCCGCCTCGCCGGCGCCGCAACTCCCGCATCGATCGAGACGCTCTCCACGCAGATCGCCTCCCAGACCACCACCACCGCCAAAGCCGTGCTCGTGAGTGAGGGGTCGGATGTCGCGGGCCTCCCCGGGCATCTGCGCGATCTGCTCCTGGCCGCCGACCAGGCCGGCGCGGAGAGCATCCCCGGGGCGACGTCCTTCCTCGCGTCGTACCAGCACCTGGCGGCCGCCGTCGCGGCGAAGCCGAACGCAGCAGCGCTGGCATCCCTGAGTGTGCAGGTCGCGTCCCTCGACAGCACGATCAGCGGTGCTCTGCAGAAGGACGCCTGCGGCCACCGAGTGCCGTCCGGCAAGGCGATCGTCATCAACCTCGCTCTGCAGGAGGTCGTCTTCTATCAGAACGGATGCGCGCTCCAGGCCACTCCGGTGACGAGCGGTCGTCGCAACGAGCGCACGCCCACCGGGACGTTTCACGTGTTCCACAAGGAATCGCCGGTCCTGTTCACATCGTGGGCGCCGCGCGGCTCCCCGTACTGGTATCCGCCGGAACGCGCGAACTACGCGCTCGAGTTCACCGTCGTGCGTGCCGGCATCTTCCTCCACGACGCACCCTGGGAAGCGGGCGACGCATACGGTCCGGGCAGCCAGAACACCGGCAGTGCGAGCCATGGGTGCGTCCACGCCCCAACCTCGGTCATGCGCTGGGCATACTCGTGGGCGTCGATCGGCACCCCGGTCATGGTCGTCGACTGACGGCTTGGCCGCCGCGCCGCTCGCTACCCGACGGGCTGCGCCGACAGGGTCGTGACCGCCTCCTCGATGACCCCGATCGCGCGGTCCAGCTCCTCCTCACCGATCACGAGTGGCGGCTGCACTCGCACCACGTTGCCGAATGCGCCGCCGACTCCGATGAGCACGCCACGCTCACGGCAGTGGCGCTTCACCGCGGCCGCCGCCGCGGCGGCGGGCTCCTTGGTCACGCGGTCGCGCACCAGTTCGACGCCGATCATCAAGCCGCTGCCGCGCACGTCGCCGACCATTTCCGATTCGACTGCGAAGGCATCGAGGCGGCTCATCACCATCGTCCCGATGCGCGCCGCGCGTTCGGGGAGGCGCTCCTCGACAAGCATGTCGATGGTCGCGACGCCCGCGGCGCACGAGATCGGGTTGCCCCCAAACGTGCTCATGTGATCGCCGGGTTCGAAGGCGTCCGCGACCTCCTCGCGGGCGATGAACGCACCCAGCGGGAAGCCGCTGGCAATTCCCTTGGCCATGGTCATGATGTCGGGCTCGACATCGTATGCCTCGACCGCGAACATCCTTCCGCTGCGCCCGAAACCGCTCTGCACCTCATCGACGATGAGCAGGATCCCGCGCGCGTCGAGAATCTCCTTGACGCGACGGAGATAGCCGACGGGCAGCGGGATGATGCCGCCCTCGCCGATGATCGGCTCGACGATGAACGCCGCGACATCGTCGCTGGTGTCGTAGCGGATGACGTCCTCGACCGCGTCGGCGCATGCGAGCGAGCAGGAGCCGGAGCACATGCGGCAGCGGTACGGGTTCGGGGTCGGCGCAAACGCGATGCCCGCGATCTGTGCTCCGCCGCGATGCTTGCGCAACGCGTTGCCCGTGACCGCGAGCGCGCCCGCGGTTCGCCCGTGAAACGAACCCTGCAGCGCGATGATCTCGCGGTGCCCGGTGTAGGCGCGGGCAAGGCGGAGCGCGCCCTCGACGGCCTCCGCGCCGCTGTTGCCGAAGAACGTCTTCTGCAGGCGTCCCGGCGTGACCTGAGCCAGGCGCTCCGCAAGGTCCGCGACGACCGGGACGTGATAGACATACGAGCAGGAGTGCACGATCTTGTCCATCTGCCGCTTGGCGGCCTCGGCGACCTTCGGCGGCACGTGTCCGGCATTGACAACGCCGATCCCGGAGTAGAGGTCGGTGTACTCGGTGCCGTCGGTGGCGGTGACGGTCGCGCCGCGCGCGTGGTCGACGGTGATCGGCTCCATCCCGGCGAACGCGCTGGTGTTCACGTAGCGGCGGTACTTCTCGACCGTGTCCATGGGTGCGCGCTCCTCCTAGAACGTTGGCGGTGTGTTGACCCAGAACAGCCGGGTCGTGATGCCGGATTGATTCATCCAGCGATGCTGCTGGGCACTGTGGAAATACAGCGTGTCGCCGGCTTCGATGTGATAGCGCTCGGCCTCGTCGAGCCAGACGTCGAGCTCACCGGTGAGGACGTAGATGGCCTCCTCGCCGTCGTGCGCGTACGCGCCACCGCTGCCACCACCCGGTGCGACGCTGAAGATGTCGATCTCCAGGACCGCGTTCGGGAAGGTGACCAGGTTCTCGATCTCGACGCGGTAGAAGCCACGGAGCCGGCGCCGCTCGCCGCTGCGTACCAGCTTCGAGCCCGCGGTGCCACCCGACCCCGCGCCGAAGAACTCGAGCAGCGTGCCGCCGTACGCCGACGCAACCCGCTGCAGAAGGGACACCGACGGTTCAGCAAGCCCGCGCTCGACGAGGCTCAGATACGACGCCGAAATCCCCGCTCGTCCGGCCGCGCTGCGCAGCGAGAGGCTCCGCTTGGTTCGCGCCGCGCGGAGCCGCTTGCCGACCACCGGATCCTCGGGAACGGCTTCACCGGCGATGAGCGAATGCACCGCCGGTGGCGCGAAGCCGCGCGTCAGCAGCGCCCGGACATCGCGCAGACGGGCGATGTCCTCCGAGGTGTAGCGGCGATGGTGCCCGCCAGCGCGCACCGGACGGACCAGCCCTTTGCGTTCCCACGCCCTCAGCGTCGACGGGCTCACGCCGACTCGCCGGGCGACCTCGCCGATGCGGATGTCGTCCACGCGGACACTCCTCGACACGACGCGAGGCAGGCAGCGGGTACGCTGTCCGACCCGGTCGAACTTGTCACTGTTGAGTAGATTATGAGCATCTGGTCGCCCGCGGGTCCGCCCGGCAAGCGCTCCGCGCCGCTGGCGGAGGAGTACCGCGAGACGCCGGTCTGGTGGGACGACACGACGTTTCCCACCGTCGACGAAGCGACGCTTCCGGCCACCTGCGATGTCGTCGTCATCGGTGCGGGTTTCACCGGGCTCGCGGCGGCGGCGCGGCTCGCATCGGAGGGAAAGCACGCCGTCGTCGTCGACCGCGGCGCGCTGGGGGAGGGCGCGAGCGGTCGCAATGCGGGGATGATCCATGCGGGCGTTCGCCGCGGGCCCGAGTTCCTCGAGCGCAAACACGGCGACGCCGGCCGCGCGCTGCACGACGCGAGTGTCGAGGCGTATGCGTTCGTTGCGAAGACCGCGGCCACTGCGGCGCCGGATGCGATGTACCGGCAATCCGGCTGGCTGCATCTCGCGCATCGCAGGTCGCGCATGAAAGGACTGCGCAGGGACGAGGCGGAGCGACGCCAGCGGCTCGGTGAATCCACGGTCATGCTCGAGGAGGCCGCGCTCGTAAGCGAGGCCCCGTGCCGCGGCTTCTTCGGTGGGATCCTCACCGACAACGGGGCGAGCATCCACCCCGCCCGCTACCTCGCGGGGCTCGCGCGGCTCTCGCTCGCCAACGGCGCGGCCCTGCATCCCCACACGGCGGTGAGTGCCATCGAGTCGCGCGGAACCGGATCGCTCGTCCACACGTCGCGAGGCGACATCGCCGCCGGCGACGTGCTCGTCGCCACCAACGGCTACACGGATGCCGCGGCACCCTGGGCGCGAGGCCGGATCATCCCCATCGGCAGCTACATCATCGCCACCGAGCCGCTCGGCGACGCGCGTGCGGCCGACGTCAGCCCGCAGGGCCGGATGATGAGCGACACGCGCAACTTTCTCCACTACTGGCGCCTGTCACCGGACGGACGGTTGGTCTTCGGAGGACGCGCGAGCTTCGTGCCGATGAGCGTGCAGACCGCCCGCGACCGCCTGTACGCGGCGATGATCGACATCTATCCGCAACTCGCCGGCGTTCGCGTCAGTCATGCGTGGACGGGCAACGTCGGGTTCACGTTCGACCAGCTGCCCCATCTCACGCGATCCGAGGGCGTCACGTACGCGATGGGCTACTGCGGCAGTGGTGTCGCGCTGGGCAGCTGGATGGGAACGCTCGCCGCCGAGTGGATCGCCAGAGGTGCCCGACCGGCCTTCTCCGACCTCCGCTTTCCGCGGATGCCGTTGTACCGGGGGCACCCCTGGTTCCTCCCACTCGTCGGTGTGTACTACTCGTTGCTCGATCGGCTCTGAGGTGCTGCGTCCGCCACGGACTCGGGGGTTGCCTCGGCCCCTGGCGTCGAGATGGTTGCTCCCGCGAGCTCCATCGTTCCGCCGCCCGCAAGGGCCGCCATGAGCCGTCCGTTCTGCTTGACATAGGAGACGGTCTTCTCCTTGAAGAAGCCGTTCCTGTTGACCATGGCGGCAACGATCGTCAGCGGGATCCCGAGTCCAAAGGCGATGAGCACCGGCAGCGCAGCGTTGATGGAATCCGAGAAGCTCTGGCCGGAGGGGAAGACCACCTGGTAGCCGATCCAGAAGAGGAAGACGCCACCGAACAGGGGCAGCAGACCTGCGAGGAAGAAGAGGCTCGCCGACGTGAACAGCACCTTTCGGAAGGCCCACGCGCAGGAGATGCCGGTGATGCCGTAGTAGAAGGCGACCAGGACGCCGATCTCGAGGATCAGTTTGCCGAAGACGTCGTTCACGCTGCCGATGAACGTGGACGCGATCACGAGGATCGACAGCCCGGTGGTCACCAGCGTCCCGACCCAGGGTGTCTGCCAGCTCTTGTGGACGATCCCGAACATCTTCGGGAAGACACCGTCGCGGGCCATGGAGAACGAGAGCCGGCTCGACGGCAGGAGGGTCGTCTGCACGGTGGCGACGGTGGAGGAGAGGACCGCCAGGACCATGAGGTAGGTGATGGGTGCCCCACTCAGCCCCTGAGCGAAGAAGTAGAGGATGTCACCGCCGTTGTTGCCGATATTGGTGAGATCCGCCGGCGAAGTGACCATGTCGATCGCCGTGGCGGAGAAGAGGAAGAGCACGAGGAGGACGACCATGCTCAGCAGCCCGGCGTATCCAGGCGTCGTCTCGGCGTCCTTGCTCTCCTCGTTGACATTGGCCGCGGTATCCCAGCCCCAGAAGAAGAACACGCCCAGTGCCGCCCCGGCGGCAAGTCCGTTGATCGAGCCCAGCGCCCCCGGGTTGAACCAGTTCGCCTGCACCGGCTGCGCCGCAGGGTGTCCCCCGATCACCTTGACGAAGGCGGCGATGCAGAACCCGACGACGATGAAGTACTCGATGGCGAGCAGGATCCACTGGAAGTTGGCGGTCAGGCGGATGCCCTTGGCCACCATGTAGGTGACGAAGAGGAGCCAGAGCACACCGGCAACCGCGGTCCAGAACTGGCTCCCCGCCACGTCGGCGCTGACCCATCCGAAACTGTTGAGCAGTTGCAGCGTGTACTGACCGGCGATCAGCGGCGCGGCGGCACAGAACAGAACGTTGGCGCACAGCTGTACCCAGCCCCCGAACCATCCGATGTACGGACTGAGTGTGCGGCTGACCCATGAGTACGAAGCGCCGCAGTTGGGATCCATGCGGTTCAGGTAGTAGTACGCGAGCGCGATGAACATCACCGGGAAGAAGCTCACGAGAATCGCCGCGGGCGACGCGGCGCCCACCACGACGAAGAGAAACGCGATCGTCGCTGCGAGGCTGTACGCGGGTGCGACGCTCGACGTCGCGATGATGGTGGCGTCGAAGAGATTCAGGGTGTTGGTCTTCAGCTGCGAGACCACCTGTTTCCCGTGAACGATCGGCTCCGCTAGGGTCGCCATGTCTTCCTCCTCACCGTGTCCTCCTGACTCGAGCCTGGTGCGTCAGGCTTCGATGTTGCTCATCACGTGCTTGATGCGGGTGTAGTCCTCGAACCCGTACATCGAGAGATCCTTGCCGTACCCCGAGTGCTTGTAGCCCCCATGTGGCATCTCCGACACCAGTGGGATGTGGGTGTTGATCCAGACGCAGCCGAAGTCGAGCGCCCGAGCCATGCGCATCGCGCGACCGTGATCCCGGGTCCAGACGCTGGCCGACAGACCATACTCGACGCCGTTGGCCCATTCAAGGGCCTTGGCCTCGTCATCGAAGCGCTGCACGGTGATCACCGGCCCGAAGATCTCGCGCTGGATGAGGTCGTCATCCTGGCGGAGCCCGGCGATGACGGTTGCCTCGTGGAAGTAGCCGCGGTCGCCGATGCGATGCCCTCCGGCGACGACCTCGGCATGTGACGGAGCGCCGCCGACCAGCTCACGAACCCTGTCGAGCTGCCTGGCATTGTTGAGGGGACCGAACGCGACATCCTCGTCGTCGGGAGCGCCGGTCTTGTTCGCCGCCGCCTGCTCGGCGAGGGCGGCGACCAGTTCGTCGTGAATCGACGATGCGGCGAGCACACGGGTCGCAGCGGTGCAGTCCTGTCCAGCGTTGAAATACCCGGCCATCGCAACCGCCTCAGCGGTGCCGGCGACGTCCGAGTCGTCGAACACGATCACCGGCGCCTTGCCGCCGAGCTCGAGATGGACACGCTTGAGGTCGCCGGCAGCTGCCCGCGCAACCTCCATGCCGGCACGCACGCTGCCGGTGATTGACGCCATGGCGGGAATCCGGTGCGTCACCAGGGCGGCGCCTGTGGTCGGGTCGCCGCAGACGACATTGAAGACGCCCGGCGGCAGATGCTCGGCCATGATCTCGGCCATGAGCAGCGTGGTCACCGGTGTGGTGTCCGAGGGCTTGAGCACCACCGTGTTGCCGGCGGCGATCGCGGGCGCCCACTTCCAGATCGCCATCAACATGGGGTAGTTCCAGGGCGTGACCTGGGCGCAGACCCCGACGGGCTCGCGGCGGATCATCGAGGTGTGGCCGGCCATGTATTCGCCGGCGCTCTGCCCTTCGAGGATCCGCGCGCAGCCCGCGAAGAACCGCACCGGGTCGATCAGCTGGGGAATTTCCTCGCTCCGCGTCAGCGAGATCGGTTTGCCGGTGTTCTCGCACTCCAGGGCGACGAATTCCTCGGCCCGCTGCTCGAAGGCGTCGGCGATGCGCAGCAGCGCGAGGCTCCGCTCCCTCGGTGTGGTGTCCCGCCAGCCGCCGAACGCTCGCTGCGCGGCCTGGAGCGCAGCATCGACGTCGGCGGCGCTCGACACCGGCGCCTGGGCGAACTCCTCACCGGTGGCCGGGTTGATCAGTGGCGTGAAGGCATCGGTGCCTGCGTCGCGATACTCGCCGTTGACGAAGTTGCGCAGTGAGCGCACCGCGACCGCACTCATGCCTTCAGATCCCGCGCCAGCTCGCGGAAGTTGGTGACATAGCGTTTGACGTCCTCTGAGGAGTGCTGCACCGACAGCGTCCAGTTCTCCTCGGCGCCGGGCGCCATGAGGACCCCGCGGTTGGTCTGGTAGAGCCAGGACACGTAGGCGAGCGACTTGTCCATGGCCGCGTAGTCCCGATAGTTGCGGACCGGCTCCTCGCGATAGGTGACGCAACCGCGAGCGCCCATCGACACGACGTGGAAGGGGAGCTTGTACTCGGACATCACATCGCGGAGACCGCCGCTCAACTCCTCGGTGAGCGCGTCGAGATGCGAGTACGCCTGCCCGGTGAGGATCTCGAGCAGCGTCGCCCTCGATGCCGCGGTGGTGAGCGGATTCCCGTTGAAGGTGCCCAGTTGCGCGACCCTGCCGTCGGTGATCGTCGCCATGATGTCGGCGCGACCGCCGACAGCGCCGCAGGGAAGCCCGCCTCCGATCGCCTTGGCGAGGCACACGATGTCGGGAACGACGCCGAACCGCTCCGTGGCTCCGCCCGGCGCGATGGTCACGCCGGTCTTGACCTCGTCGAAGATGGCGACGGCGCCATGCCGGTGCGCCGTCTCGACGACGCCGCCAAGGTATCCGTCGTCGGGAAGCACGAAGCCGATGTTCATCATGGCCGGCTCGACGATCACGGCCGCCACTTCGCCGGGGTGAGACGCGAACGCGCGCTCCAGGGAGGCGAGATCGTTGAACCCGACAACGCTGGTGAGCTCCACGGTCGACGCCGGGATCCCACCCGTCATCGGGACGGAGTTCGGGAAGTCCGAATCACCCATCAGGCCGACGGGGGGTTCAACCGAGACCAGCAGCGCGTCGTGATGGCCGTGATATGACGCCTCGATCTTGATGATGCGCTCGCGGTTGGTGAAGCCACGTGCCAGGCGGATCGCGTCCAGGGTCGACTCGGTCCCGCTGTTGGTGAAACGCCACTGCGGCTGCTGGAATCGCCGCGCAAGCTCGCGGGCGACGACGATGTTCTCCGCCACCGGCTGGGCGAAATGCGTGCCCCGGTGCATCTGTGACTCGACCGCCGCGACGATTGCCGGGTGGGCATGGCCGACCACCATCACGCCGAACCCGTTGTGAAAATCGACGTACTCGTTGCCGTCCACGTCCCAGACGTGACTGCCTTTGCCGTACTCGATGAACACCGGCTGCGGCGGCGTGTCCTGGAAAGAACTCGGGACTCCGCGCGGGATGTACTCGGTTGCTTCCTTCCACAGTTCGCGCGAGCGTGTCCGTCGAGAACGGAATTCGGCCTCCTCGCGAGCGGTCAGCGTTGCGACCCGATCCGAGTCGACGTCACCCAAGCTCAGCCCCATGAACCAGGTCCTCCAGCAGCGCATGCGGATGCAAGAAATTCTACTGAACGCCTGTAGAATCAGGCTACGTTAGACGCAAACCCTGGGGACCGTCAAGCGACCGTCAGCGCCAGTCCACCTGGGTCACCTGACCGTCACTGATCTCGATGCCACGGGTCGCACAGGGGCCTGCGCTCCACAGCGTCCAGGGCCCGGCGTCCAGGGAGGGAAAGAGTGCGACGGCGAGCGACTCGCCACCCAGCGAGCGTTCGTGAACGCCCGTGTGGGTCCGGGCGGCGGGCCGCCCGTCGGGGCTGACCTCGATCTCGGTGTGGAGGAGCGCTGCCGGCACGATCACCAGCAGCGCCCCGGTCCCCCCACCGATGTCGAGGACCGCCGGCCCGCTCGGGGCGGGACCGGCGGACTCGATCTCGGTCAACTCGGGTTGTCGAAACCGTTGAGCGGCGTGCCCAGGTACGGAAAGTGGTCGAGGTACCGGCCGTTGCCGGGCACCGATCCCCCGCTGAACTGGGCGGACGAGAAGTCGCTCACCACGCCGGCGGCGCCGTCGGGTGTGTAGCTGTGGTCGACCAGCGGGATCGTGGCGCCGGCGACGGCGCGGATCTCGATGGTTGCCACGTCGTCGAACACGCGGCGTCCGTTGGGGAACCCGGCGAGGTCACCACCGAGGATGCCGTTGATGCTAGGGGACGATGCCGGGGGAATCGCCATGTTGAGGCGCAGGAGGTCGGCCGGTGTCGACCCGGTGTTGTTCTGGAATCCCGGGATGATTCCGGTCGGGATGCCGGTCAGCAGGATTGCCTCGAGGTCGACCCGCGTGGCCGAGTAGGCCGCGAGGTTCGGGAAGACGCCCGGGTAGAGCACCGGCAGCAGGCCGGCCAGCTCGGGATGCGCGTAGTTGGCGACGAATTGGGCGTCGTTCTGCGGCTCCGTCGAGTTCCAGAAGTCCTTCTTGCCGATGGGGATGACCACCTCGTTGATGAGCGGCATGCCGAGGCGCGACACCTGGACCCAGGGTCCGACGTCCATGGACCGGCCGCCATGCTCGAGCACGGTCGACTTACGGCGGCCGGCCGTTGTGTAGACGCCGATCACCGAGTCGGCGCTCGCCGGATCGGTCGGCATCTCGCCGTTCTTCGTGAGGCTCGTCTTCGGGATCTGGATGGCGATCGTGTGGACGTTGAGGTGCTTGGCCGAATCGACGCCACCGACTGCGGGAAGCGGAATCAGGTGGAGGTTCTGGAATGGGCGCAGGACGCCGAGATCGAAGATCGATCCAAGATCGACGTAGAACCCTTCACGACGCTGGCCGGCGAAGACCCACCCGCCGTCGAGAGGATGCACCGCGGCCCGAGCGAGCGCGCCGTAGTTGGGGGTGGAGCGGACGCCGACGTTCACCGGAGGGCAGGCCAGCTTGCTGGCGAGCACTTCCGCATGGCCACCCTTGATCCGTGTCACCGAGTAGAACTGGCGCACGTTCCAGCTCGAGCTGGTCAGGCTCGTGATCGGGCCCGTGTTGTAGAGGAAGGTGTTCGGGTCGGTGTACTCGGTGGTGAACTGGAACTGGTAGGTGATCGCGTCGGCCACGCTGCCGCCGTTGGTGACCGTGATCTCATAGAGCACGTCGTCGCCGAAGTTGTAGAAGTTCGGGCCGCCGTCGGGTCCCTCGAGCGGGATGTAGTTGGCGATCAGCGTCACCGTATCCGGACGATCCGGGCTGGTGAACGCGTAAAGGTCAGTGCTGTCTGCAACCGGGTCGTTCGAGATGCCCGGCGCTTCACGATGCGAAGACATGTGTACCCCTCGTGGAGTTGTGGATGCTGTTGAGCCCGGGTCGTCAGCGCGCTGCGCGCTGGAGGCGCCGGATGAGTTGCGGGTCCTTGGTCACGACCTCGCGATGTCCCACCATCACCGAGATCTCGCCGGTCGCCGCATCGCGAACGTACGCGGTCATCGGCGCGCTCGAGAGGGGACCGTCACTCGCGTCGGCGACGTTCTGCGCCGCCTCCACGAGGGTGCTCGGTCCCGCGATGAGCCCCATTGCCGCCACTCCGCCCGCTGCCCCCACGGTCGTGGACAGAAACGTCCGCCGCGTCACCTTGGCCATGTGTGCACCTCGCTGGGGCGGTCGTTGGCGATCCGGGTGGCCGTCTTGTCTCCGCCCTGTCACCGCTTGGTACGGACGGGTCGAGGCGACGGATCACAGCGTCGAAACACGACGCCGGGTCCCATCCGGAGCGGCCCCGGGGCTCAGGTCCAGGCGGGGACGAGCACCTCGACACTGTCGGCGTTGACGCGCGTCTGGATCGCGGGCAGCGGATTCAGTCTGTAGTCACCGGGATTGGCGTTCCCGCTGAGGTTGAAGCTCATCGGATGGCAGGGGCACACCAGCTTGCCCTGCCCGGCCTCGGGAACGAGCGTGCATCCCTGATGCGTGCACACCGCGCTGAGGCCGCGGATCTCGCCGTCGAGCGTGAAGACCACGCCCTGCAGGCCGCCCGCGGAGAACTGCTTGATCTTTCCCGGCGTCACGTCGGCCAGCGTCGCGACGGCGACCCATGTGCTGATGTACGGCTCGATGGTACCGGCGCCGCTGGCGGGCTCGGTGAGCACCTCGTGGATGCGCTCCACGCCGATGCCGGCCGCCACCGACGCCGCCACGGTCGCGAGGCCGCCGACCAGGAACCTGCGGCGGCGGATGCCGGCCTCCGTCCATCCGGGTTCGTGCTCCGACGCCTCGCGCAGCTTCCGGGCAAGCGTGTCGACGAATGCCGGAGACGGGGTGGATCCGCCGGGATGGGCAGCCCGAAGGCGTGTGGCGACCTGCATCGCAGCCGAGTCGTCACCCGCGGGAGACCGGGGCGGGCGCCGGTTGGCGGTGAGCGCACGCACGAAACGCGCGAGGCGGCGATCAGCTTTCGACATCACGAACTCCGTTGGCCGCGGCGCGCCGGAGCGCGCGCAGCTGCAGGACCTTGGCGTTGGCGACGCTCACGCCCATCGCTGCCGCGGTCTCGCGGATCGAGTAGCCGCGCAGGAATC
>DAIQQM010000062.1:0-15564 GCA_036786805.1 Candidatus Dormiibacterota bacterium
CAGGATCGAGTACTGCGACCGGTCGATGTACCCGTTCGTGTAGCCGAAGAGCGCGGCAATGGTGCCGAAGGTGAGGCCCGTCGACATCATCATCGTCGTGTACCAGGCTTCACGGACCCGAATCCGGAACGGTCGTGTCGCGGGAAAGACGCCGATCACCTTGGCCCCCACCTTGACCGCGAACAGCACGACGATGGTGACGCTGCCCGCAACCACCGCCGGCAGCTCGATCAACGTCCCCGCCCTGAGGAAGAAGAACGGCGTCAGGAACGTGAACGCGACGCCACGCACCCGGCCAACCATCTTCGGGTCGGAGTGGAAGATGCCCGCCGCGCCGAGCCCCAGCAGGTACGCCGGCAGCACCGCTTCGGATTTCGCCGCCGTGGCCAGTGCTCCGAGTCCGAAGAGGAGGAGAAAGACGTACTTGACCTCGGGCTCGCTGATCGGATGACCGATGTGACGGATGACGAAGCGAAGCGACCGAGGCAGGAACACCATGACAATCGCCGTGGCGATCCCGAAGGCGATCAGGACGCTGTTGTAGTTGGCGAACACGACCCCCAGGGCGAGCACGGTGCCGAGGTCGCAGACGAAACAGGCGCAGAGGATGAGTTTCCCCAGGTCGGTCTTGTTGAGCCCGGTCTCGAGCATGACGGCATAGACCACCGCGACTGACGTGGTCGAGAGCGCGATGCCGGCGATCTCGCTCCCGTGCAGCGGCCAGTGCAGCACCAGGAGCGCAAACGCCCATGCGGCGGCGCACGGCGCGAGGAAGCCGACTCCCCCGATCACCAGGCTGGGCTTCAGGAATCGTCGGAATGACCCGGGGTCGATCTCGGCGCCGGCGAGAAAGGTGAGCAGCACCGAGCCGAATCCGGCGAGAAAGTCGATCCACTGATTGGAGGACATTCCGAAGAGATTCCCGCCGAGCACCCCGATCAGGATCTCCACCAGTGCGACGGACAGCCCGATGCGCACCGAGATGACGCTGGCCACAAATGCCAGCGCGATCCACAACGTTGCGATGCCGTAGCTGTTGTTGAGTGCGTCGAGCACGCCGATGTGCAACGGACAGCAATTCACGCCAGTCCTCCTACCAGCAAATTCTGGTAGGGCCCATCAGGCCGAGTGGCCGAGTCGGTGAGACCCATCACCGGTGCCGCGAACCGGCGCGACCGTCAAAGAATATCACGGGTCGCATTCGCGGGCCAGCACCGCGAACGTGACGAGTGTCTGTGGCGCCTACCTCCGCGAACGGATCAGGCGAGCAAACGTCGGACCGGGGGGCGGCGCGATGCGTTGAGCGTCCGCCGCCGGGACACGCCTGCGCTCGAGCTCGAGCCGCATGCTCTCCTCGCCCTTGCGCATCGCCCAGCGATGATTGGCGCTGAACGCCGGTCGCATCAGCCATGTGAGGCGGCGAAGGAGCGGTTTCTCGGCACGGATGCGCCAGTCGTAGAACGCTTTCACGTGGTCTCCGTCGGGCACGAAGGTCCAGGTGCCCTCACCCACGAAATCGCCGTCGGCACGCAGCGACAAACCGCCCGCTCCGTCGTTGCGCATGGTCGTGAAGCGCCAGCGCAGCGTGTACGGCAACCACCCCTTGGTCCAGAGATCGACCACCCGGCCGACTCCATGCTCGTCTCCCTCCTCGACGACCTGGACGTCGAGGTACACCGACGGCCACCAGCGCGGCAACTCCTGTGCATCGCGCAGGACGTCCGCGACCTCGTCGGAGCTCGCTTGCAAACGCCAGCGGCTGATGAAGTGGTACTCGTTGCTCACGACTATCGAAAGGCAGGTGGCGGTGGTGGCGGCACATTACCAGACCAGAGATACCGATCCCACAACCCGTTGAGATGATCCTGGTAGTACAGCGGGTAGAGGCTCAAGACGAACCCAAGCACGAGCCCAACCACTGGCTCGCATCGATTCGGGCTTCCGGCCGCAGCCTCCATTCGCGCGATGCGCGTCCCGAGCCGGTAGATCGCGATGAATGGCGGGACGATGAGCAGAAACCCTGGAAAGAACGCGAGAACGGAGAGCGCGGGTCGGATCGAATTGTCGCCGAGATACCGTCGCGCCTCGTCGTTCACCTTGTAGATCCAGACGTACGAATAGATGCCGAGCGTGATCAGGGGCAAGCCGAGCCACACGGCGACGATGTTCCGTTTCTTGTACGCCTGGTTGCCGATGATCACGATCTGCGACATCGCCTACCTCGACCCGCAGGCGCATCCGGTCATCATCGACCACCGATCGTGAGCACCACCTTGCCGGTCACGTTCCGAGCCAGCAGGTCGCGTGCGAGCTCACCGCCACGAGTCCAGTCCGCCTCGACGTCGACGTGCGGCGTCAGGAGACCCGCGGCGATGAGCGCACAGAGCTTGCCGAGATCCGACGCCGCGGTCTCGGTGTAGCGCAGCTCGTCGAAGAGCAGCATCGCACGCAGCGTCGCACCCACATGCGCACCGAACCAGCGCGGCCCGAGGGCGGCCGGATCGAAGAGCGTCGAGGCGTACGACACGACCAGTCCATGTGGCGCGACCACCTCGAGACAGCGCGAGAGCACCTCACCGCCAACTCCCTCCAGCACGTGATCGTACGGCCCCTCAGCGTCGTTGATACTGCGAATGACGTTATGACACGCTGCCGCGGCGGCGGGGTTCGTCTCCGGGTTGCGGATCAACCCCGTGACGGTCATCTGCGTGGCGCGAGCAATCTGGATCGCAAGGTGGCCGACCCCACCCGACGCGCCGGTGACGAGGACGCTCTTCCCCACGGGGAAGCCGCCAAGTGCGAGCGCGCGGAACGCGGTCATGCCGGCGACGGGCAGGCACGCCGCCTGAGCCGGCGTGACGCCCTTGGGCACGGATGCGAGGTAGTCCGCCGGCACCGCGACCCGCTCAGCCCACGCGCCGTTGCTGACGAGGCCGACGACCATCGTCCCCGCCGCAGGGCCCTCTCCCCGGCTGGCGGCGCGCTCCACGACGCCGACGACGTCCCAGCCGACCTGCTGCCCCGCCGGTGAGTTCTTGGCTCGCGACACCTCGCCGCGGTTGAGGCTCGTGGCCTGCACGCGCACGATCGCGTCGGTGGGTGCGGGTTCCGGTTCGGGCACCTCGGTGATGCGGAGCAGGTCGTCGTCGCCGGTCGTGGTCAGAGCGAGCATCTTCGGGGTCTCCAGGTCTCGTCGCGTCGGTGAAAGACTAGGCTGGGATGGTGCGCTTCCAGGCGCGCATGACGCAGGAGTGACAGGAACCAGCGATGCCCGAGATCTCGGCTGCGGCCGCGGCGCTCCACGGGCGAGCGATCGTGGTCGACACCCACAACGACCTGCTCATGCTCTGTGTGCGCCGCCCACCTCGCGAGCAGGGCGAGTACTTCCGAAACGTGTGGCTGCCGCAATTGCGAGCCGGCGGGGTGAAGATCCAGGTGCTGCCGGTCTTCATCGACGACGACTTTCGACCCGAGGGAGCGCTGCGTCAGACGCTCCGCATGCTCGAGACCGGGTGGCGCATCGCGGCGGCGAATCCCGACGCGGTGCGGATCTGCCTGACCGGCGCCGATGTCGATGCCGCACTCTCCGACGGGGTCGTCGCTCTCGTCCTCGCGCTCGAGGGGTGCGAAGCCGTGGGCACCGACGTCGCCCTCTTCGAGGCGCTGTATCGCCTCGGTGTGCGGATCGCCTCCTTCACGCACTTCCGGCGCACCATGCTGGCCGATGGATCTGCCGAGGACGCGACCGCCAGCCGGCTCACACAGGCCGGCATCGAGGCGGTGGCGACGTGCGAGGAACTCGGCATCCTGCTCGACGTGTCGCACCTCGGCGCGCCGTGCACGGATCACCTGCTCGAACTTGCGACGCGACCGGTCATCGCGTCGCACTCATCGGCGTTCGCGCTGCGCCCGCATCACCGCAACCTGAGCGACGCGCGTCTACGGCGCATCGCCGAGACCGGTGGAGTCGTCGGCATCAACGTGCTTGCGACCTTCATCGACGAGGAGGTGCAGACGGTCGCGCGCGTGGCCGATCACATCGAGCACGCCGCCACCATCACCGGCGTCGAGCACCTCGGTCTCGGGCCGGACTTCTTCAAGGAGATCTCAGACGAGCTCCACGGGCCCGCGGCGCAGTCCATGGACGGAGGCGGCACCGTGATCACCTACGTTCCCGGCCTCGAGGGCCCTGCCGGGCTGCCCCTGATCACCGAGGAGCTGATCGGTCGCGGATGGCCCGAGCAGGACATCCGATGGGTGCT
Source organism: Candidatus Dormiibacterota bacterium (assembly GCA_036786805.1). Taxonomy (GTDB): domain Bacteria; phylum Chloroflexota; class Dormibacteria; order Aeolococcales; family Aeolococcaceae; genus Palsa-851. The sequence continues at coordinate 4,263 of DAIQQM010000062.1, forward strand.
CGGCGGCTCGTTTCACAAGCTGTTCAGCCGCGAGTTGGGGATCCCTGCGGCATTGCGGTAGGTGGGGCTCTCGGTCAGGCAGTCAGGTCGACCACCTGTCCGGCCTCGAGGGTTACTGAGCGGTCGACGTGTGCACCGATGTCTCGTTCGTGACTAACGACCAGCACCGACCGCGAGCCCGCCGCGCCCACTAGCTCGGAGAGCACCGCCGGGGACGACGCGGCATCGATGTGCGAGGTGGGCTCGTCGAGCAGGACGATGGTCGCATCGGACAGCAGCGCGCGCGCCATGCCGAGGCGCTGGCGCTCGCCGGCGCTGATCCGCCGTCCGCCTGCGCCAAGATCGGTGTGCAACCCGTCGGGCAATGTGTGATACCAGTCGGACAGGCCCACGCGGTCGAGCACATCCTCACAGGCGCGGTCACTCGCGCCGGGATCTGCCAGGCGAAGGTTGTCGCCCAGCGTCGCTGTGAAGACGTGCGTCTCCGCATCAAGCCAGCTGAGGTGGCGTGCTATCCCACCTCGCGTCATGTCACGCACGTCGATGCCGCCGACCGTAGCCGCGCCACTCGACGGCTCGAGCAGATGCAGCAGCGTCTGCAGCACGCTCGTCTTGCCCGATCCACTCGGACCGACCAGTGCGACGCGCTCACCCGGCCGCAGGGTAATTGACACGTCACTGAGAATGGGGTGACGGTTCGCCCAGGCCCGCGGCGTCATGACGCTCACACCCGAGAGGGCTGCGATGTGGGCGCCGACCGGCGGACTGTGGTCCGCCACCGGCTCGGTGACGGGCGGCTCGAGCCGGGCCAGGTCGTCGAGCCGTTGCGCTGCGGCGTTGCCGATTCCCATCGCGCTCAGCGTCGTCGGCAGACCGAGAAGCTGGTCGAACACAGCCAGCGAGACCAGCGCGAGCACGGTGAGGTCCACGCCGGAGAGCGCGCCCGACCGATGCGCCGCGAGCCCGGTGCACACAACCGCGATGACACCCGCACCCGCCGCAAGCGTCACACCCAGGAGCCCGATTCCGGTGGCCATCGCCTGACGCAGCGCGGCGGATCGAGCGGTGCGATGCACATCGCGAAGCTGCTCGTCGATGAGGTCCTCGCGGCCGTAGACGAGCAACTCGGGTGAGGACCGCACGATGTCGACGACCGAGTCCGCCAGCCGCGCCCGGGTGGCTGCTGCCTCGCGCGCGCCGGGACGCCCGAGCCGGCCCGCACCCAGCGCGATGGCGACCATGACCAGGGTGCCGGCGAGCAGAACCACCCCCGCAGCCGGCGACAGCAGCACCGCAATCGACGCCCCGAGAACGATGCTCGCGATCACGTCCACGGTTGTCGTCAGCTGGTTGGCGAGCGCGCGAGTCACACGTTCCGTGTCTGCCACGAAACCGCTCAGGACGGCCCCGGTGCCGCGCTGTGGCAGTCCGTTCGGTACCAGCGGCTCGACGCGGTCGTAGAGCCATACCCGCAGCCGGGAGAGCGTCGCGAGCGACACGCCGTGGACCGCCAGCCGGGAGCAGTAGCGAGTCAATCCGCGGCCGAGCGCAAATGCCTGGACCGCTCCGATCGCGATCGAAAGCTCGAAGATCGGGGGACGCTGCGACGCGCGGGCGATGAGCCAGCCCGACGTGCCGAGGAGGCCGATCCCGCACGCGGCTGAGAGCACGCCCCAGGCGGCCGAAGCCGCGAGCGGGCGCGCGGGCAGCGACCCCAGCGTCCGCCGGAGCCACTTCGCGGTCATCGCGCAGCTCCATCAGGGACCACGGGAAGCTGCCCGGCGGCGGCCGGCGCCGAGCTGGTGACCGGTGCGGTCCATGCGTCCATGGTCACGAAGCGGCCGCCCTCGAGCGCGACGACCCGATCGGCCAGCTCGAGCACCGCGCGCCGGTGCGTGACGATGAGCGCGCTGCGGCCACGAAGGTGACCTCGGAGCGCCTTGATCGTTGTCGCCTCGGCGGCGCTGTCCAGGTGGACGGTCGGCTCGTCGAGGAGCACGAGTGAGGCTTCCCGAAGCAGCACGCGGGCGATCGCGATCCGCTGACGCTCGCCGGCGGAGACGGTCACGCCGCCATCGCCGAGGCGCGTCCCCAGCCCGTCAGGCAGGCGAGCGAGGATCTCGCCTGCGCCCGCGAGGTTGAGCGCTTCAGCGAGCCTCGCGTCGGTCGCGCGCGGATCGGCGAGGCGCAGGTTCTCCGCGAGGGTCGCTGCGAGGAGGGTCGGGTGCTCGGGAAGGAAGGCGAGCTGCCGGCGCCAGGCACGCGTGTCGAGGTCCCTCAGATCGACGCCGCCGGCGGTCACCGATCCCGCCGACGGGTCGAGGCTGCCGATCAGGAGCGCGAGTGTCGTCGACTTGCCGGCGCCGTTCGCACCGACCAGCACCACGGTTTCGCCGGGTTCGATGGTGAGCGTCGCTCTCGCGAGGACGGATCGATCGCGCCCGGGGAGGTCGACGTGCACGTCGTGCAACGACACGGCGACATGGGCCGGATCGGGAGGCGCCACGCGTGCCACGGTCGCGCCGTGTGACTCCCGCTCTGCGTCGCTTGTCGTCATGTCCATGGCCCGGCGCGCCGCCGCCAGCCCCTCGGTGCTCTCATGGAATTCGGCGCTGGCTCGGCGAAGAGGATGGAGCACCTCGGGAGCGATGATGAGCACGGCCAGCGCCGCGCTGAGGTGCACGGAGCCGTTGAGGAGCCGCAGGCCGAGGGGCACCGCCACCAGCGCAACCGACACCGATGCCAGCGTCTCGAGCACGAGCGCAGAGAGGAAGGCCACACGGAGGGTCGAAAGCGTCGCCCGGCGCAGCGCCTCCCCCGCCTCGGCGATGCGCTCGCGCTGGTAGGCGCTACGTCCGAAGGCCTTCAGCACTGGAAGGCCCTCGAAGACGTCCGCGATCTGGCGGCCGAAGCCTTGCAGTTGATTCCAGCGGGTACTCGCTAGATCGCTGCTCGCCGCGCCGACGAGGTAGCCGAAGACCGGGAAGAGCGCGACAACGGCGAGGAGCACCAGCGCAGAGACCCAGTCAAGCGCTCCGACGACCACCACCAACGCGAACGGAACCGACGCCGCCATCACGAGATCAGGCAGGTACCGCCCAATGTACGGGTCGAGGGCGTCGAGCCCGTGTCCGGCGACCGTGGCCACGTCGCCGGGGGTCGCTCCGGTGCCGCGCGTTCGCGCCACGACCGCGTGCAGCAGCTTGCCGCGAAGCTCGGCCTTGGCGGCTTCGGCGCCGTGCGCCGCGAAGAGCTCACCGGCCCACGCGCACACCGCCCTGATCGCCGCCGCACCACCCATCCACAGAAACGCCGGAATCGGATCGACCGACTTCGCCTCCATCGCCGACGCCAGCAACCCCGCGAGCGCCACCGCCTGGACGACGATGCCGGCCGCGGAGACGAGTCCGACCAGCACCGCTGCGGCAATCGAACGGCGCACAGCCGTGGCGCGGACCAGGCGCAACTCCACGGGACCGGCCAGTCCCGCTATTTCGGCACCGCCACGGTGCTGACGGCCAGAGGCGGCGCCTCATGACCTGGCCCCGGCTTGGCCACAGGCTGGGGGGTGTCCGGCCGGAAGAGGCGCCGGCGGAACACCCAGTACGTCCACCCCTGATACAGGAGCACGAATGGGGTGAAGATCGCGGCAATGATCGTCATCACCGTGAGCGTGTACGGCTGCGACGCCGCCATGGCGATCGTGACACCGGGCAGCCCGGCCACCACGCCACCGCTGCTCGCCGGGATGACCATCGGGTACATCGAGCTCCAGACGGCGCCGAGGATGAGCAGGACGGCCCCACCCGTGGCCATGAATGCCAGCAGTTCTCGACTCCGGCCGATGAGCACGGCAGCACCGATCAGCAGCACGATTGCCGCGGCCGCGAAGAGCACCGGCACCATTCCGGGCAGCGCCCCCTGCACATTGCCCCACGGCCGGCCGGCACCTGCCACCCAGGCAACCGTGGCCGTGATCAGCACGATACCGGCGGCTCCTGCCACCCGCGCGATGCTGCGCGTCCTCCGGCGCAGATCGCCGCTCGTCCTGAGCGACAGGAAGACCGAGCCGTGGAACGCGAAGATCGCCACCGTCGCAAGCCCGCCGACCAGGGCCAGCGGGTTCAGGAGGCCGAGCAAGCCTCCGGTGTATCCCGCCGATGTGAGAGGCAGCCCGTGGGCGAAGTTCGTGAACGCGACGCCCCACACCAGAGCCACCACGAGGCTGCCCGCGAAGTTCGCGACATCCCATGTCCGGCGCCAGCGTGCATCGTCGAACTTTCCCCGGAACTCGAACGAGATCCCGCGCGCGATCAGCGCGATGAGCACGAGAAAGAGAGCCAGGTACGCCCCGCTGAAGAGCGATGCGTACCAGAGCGGGAACGCGGCGAACATCGCCCCACCGGCGGTGAGCAGCCAGACCTCATTGCCGTCCCACACCGGCCCCACGGCGTTGAGGCACATGCGGCGGTCGGTCTCGTCGCGGCTGACAAGCGGGCTCACGATCGCGACGCCGAAGTCGAATCCTTCGAGAAAGAAGTAGCCGGCCCAGAGCAGCCCGATGAGCGCGAACCACGTTGCGCCCAGTCCAGTGAACGTCGTCATGGCAACAACTCCTCAGTCTTCTCAGTGCAGTTCAGTAGACGAGCCCGGGGACGAGCGTGGGATCGGGAGCGTGTTCCTCGACCTCGTCAAACGGCTGGCGCGCGGCGCGAAGGATCAGGACGAAGGCGGTGACTGCGAGGGCCGTGTAGACCGCGACGAACACCGCGAGGGTGAATGCGACGTCGGCCGCCGACACGGGCGACACACCCTTGGCCGTCTGCATCAGCCCGAAGACGATCCAGGGCTGCCGGCCAACCTCGGTGAAGATCCAGCCCGAGGCGTTGGACAGGATGGGGAGCGCGATGCCCGCGATCGCGGCGCGCCGGAACCAACGGCTCGGCGTCACGCGCTTGCGCCAGGACAGCCAGAGCCCCCATGCCGAGACCAGGATCAGGAGCACCCCGGCGCCGATCATGGCTCGGAACGACCAGTAGGTGAGCCAGAGGACCGGCGCGTAGTTCCCGGGACCGTACTTGGCGACGTCCTGCGCCTGCAGCTGGTTCACGCCCTGGACCTCGCCGTTCCAGTCGAGGGTTGCGATCATCGACAGCAGGTGCGGCACACGGATCTGAAACAGCGGCTTGCCGCTGAGATCTCCGATGGTGAGGAGCGAGAAGCTTGCACCGCTCTGCGTGTTGTAGAGCGCCTCGGCCGCCGCCATCTTCATGGGCTGCTGCTGATCCATGAGCCGTGCCTGCCAGTCTCCCGACACGGCGGTGAGCACCACGGCCACCAGGGTGAAGATCGTGGCGAAGCGGGTCGCTCGCAGAAATGCGTCGCGTTCCGTCTCATCCTTGCCGGCGCGGAATGCGCGCCAGACGCTGATGCCGAGCATGAGCGCGCCCGCGGTCGCGAAGGCACCGAGCAACGTGTGCGCAAAAGAGGCCCACAATGTCGAGTTGGCGAGCACCGCCCAGAAGTTGGTGAGCACCGCCTGCCCGTTCTGGACGGTGTAGCCCACCGGGTGCTGCATCCACGCATTGGCGGCGAGGATCCAGAGCGCCGACACCATCGTCCCGGCGCTCACCATCCAGATCGACGCCAGGTGGAGTCGGGGCGAGATCCGGTTGCGGCCGAAGATCCACACACCGATGAACGTGGATTCGACGAAGAAGGCGAGCAGCGCTTCAATGGCGAGCGGCGCCCCGAAGATGTTGCCGACGAACACCGAGTACGACGACCAGTTGAGGCCGAACTCGAATTCGAGCACGATGCCGGAGACGACACCGACCGCGAGGCTGATCAGGAAGATGTGGCCGAAGAAGCGGCTGAGGCGGTCCCATGCCTTGTCCTTGCGCACATAGCCGAGCGTCTGCATGACCGCGACCAGGAGCCCGAGCCCGATGGTCATCGGGACGAAGAAGAAGTGGAAGACGGTGACGATTGCGAACTGCCAACGAGCGAGATCCAGTGTCATCACGCACCTCCACCTGTAGCGCCGTGCTGCATTTGTTGCGCTGATCTGCGGTCACGGTACGTTCCGATTGCGTGAAGTCGCCAGGGTCGAACGCCCCAAAAATGCGGGACCAACGTCGACCGCACGGACTGCCATGGGCGGCTCGGCACGCTTCGGCGGAGAGAGGTTCAGAAATCCCGACCGCGGGTATAGAGATTCCGACCACCAAAGAGCCGCTCGCCCGGAGCGACGGCGCGCCCATAGAGACTGAACATGGCTGAACTGACCTCCGAACTCCTCCCGATCCTGCAGCTGGACGATGTCGTTGTCCTGCCGGGCATGACCGCGACCCTCGCGGTCGAAAGCGACCCGCAGCGGGCCGCCCTGACCGCCGCGCAGAAGGGCAACCGTCTCATCCTGCTCGTGCCCCATGTGGACGGCCGGTTCTCGGCCATCGGGACCGTCGCGCAGGTGGTCGAGTCCGGTCAGCTCCCGTCGGGCGCCGAGGTGACCATCCTCAAGGGATTGCACCGCGCCCGCCTCGGTGGCGGCCAGTCCGACATCGGCGGAGCCCTCTGGGTCCAGGTCGAGCCCCTGCCAGACGGAGACCCGAGCGATGCCGCCCGTGAGCTGGCACGTGAGTACCGCGCGCTCATCGAGAACCTGCTGGAACTGCGCGGCGCCGGCCGCGCCATAGAAGCGGTCCGGTCAGTGCGGCACCCGGGCCATCTCGCCGACCTCGCCGGGTACTCGCCCGACTTCAGCATCGAGCAGAAGCTCGAGGTCCTCGAGACGCTCGACCTCGAGCGGCGCCTGTCCCGGCTCATCGCCTGGACCAAGGACGTCCTCGCTGACGCGTCGGTGCGCGAGAAGGTTCGCACCGAGGTCAACGAGGGCATGGAGAAGACGCAGCGAGACTTCCTGCTGCGCCAGCAGCTCGAGGCGATCAAGAAGCAGCTCGGTGAGGGCGGTGACGATATCGTCGGCGCATACCGGGCCCGCCTCGAGAGCTCGGGCATGCCCGAAAAGGTGCGCGAGGAGGTGGAGCGTGAGCTCGACCGCTTCGAGCGGACCAGCGAGCAGAGCCCCGAGCACGGCTGGATCAGGACCTACCTCGACTGGATGTTCGAGATCCCCTGGAACGTCCGCTCCGAGGACAACCTCGATCTCGTCGAGGCGCGGCGGATCCTCGACGAGGATCACACCGGCCTCGAGGACGTGAAGCAACGCATCATCGAGTTCCTGGCCGTGCGCAAGCTCCGCAGCGAGCGCGGTATCACCGTGCTCGGTGGCGGATCCGGCGCAATCATCACGCTGGTCGGACCTCCGGGCGTCGGCAAGACGTCGCTCGGTGAGTCGGTCGCCCGCTCCCTCGGACGGAAGTTCGCGCGCATCTCGCTCGGCGGCATCCACGACGAGGCGGATATTCGCGGCCACCGGCGCACCTACGTCGGCGCGCTTCCCGGGCGCATCGTGCGCGCCCTGAAGGAAGCCGGCACCAAGAACCCGGTGATCATGCTCGACGAGATCGACAAGGTCGGCAGCGACTGGCGAGGCGACCCGAGCTCGGCACTCCTCGAAGTGCTCGACCCGGCGCAGAACAGCACCTTCCGCGATCACTACCTCGAGGTCGATCTCGACCTCTCCGAGGTGCTCTTCATCCCGACGGCCAACGTGTGGGAGACCATCCCGGCGCCGCTGCTCGACCGCATGGAACTCATCCGCCTGGACGGCTACACCGAGAACGAGAAGGTTGCGATCGCGCGCGACCACCTCCTCCCCCGCCAGGTCGAGCACGCCGGCCTCAGGCCCGACGAGATCAGCGTCACCGACGAGGCGATCCTCACCGTGATCACCGACCAGACGCGCGAAGCAGGTGTCCGCAACCTCGAGCGCGAGCTCGGGAAGATGACCCGTAAGGTCGCCACGCGCGTCGCCGGCGGAGAAGTCGTCACGCCGTTGGAGATCACACCGGCGCAGGTGCGAGAGCTCCTCGGCAAGCCGAAGTTCGACAACGAGGTCGCTGAGCGCACCGCTGTCGCGGGTGTCGCCACCGGGCTCGCGGTCACCGGCAGCGGAGGCGACGTCCTCTTCATCGAGGCGGCCAATGCCCCGGGTGACGGAAAGCTGACGCTGACCGGCCAGCTCGGCGATGTGATGAAGGAGTCGGCGCAGATCGCGCTGTCGTATGTGCGTGCGCACGCCGAGGCCCTGGGCATCGACCCTGAGGCGGCGCGGCAGAGCATGCACATTCACGTGCCTGCGGGCGCCGTGCCCAAGGACGGCCCCTCAGCCGGTCTGGCGATGACGACGGCGATGGTCAGCCTGCTCACCGGACGGCCGATGCGCAGCAGCGTCGCGATGACCGGTGAGGTGACCCTGCAAGGGCTCGCGCTCCCGATCGGCGGCGTCAAGCAGAAGGTGCTGGCGGCGCATCGCATGGGCCTGCGGGAGGTCATCCTGCCGCGACGCAACGAGAAGGACATCGAGGATGTCCCGGAGTCCGTGCGTGACGTGATGACGTTCCACCTCGCAAGCCGCGTCGAGGAGGCCATCAACGTGGCGCTCGAACCGGTCGCGACCGTGGTCTCCGCAGCCGCCTAATCGGGTCTCACGACGACGACGCAACCCGAGACGCTCACGGGTACTGCTGCGGCGCGAGTTCGTCGACAAGGGACGCGAAGCTGTCGTAGAAGCGTGGATTCCCCACCTCAAACGCTCCAATCCGTCCGTTGTCGAGAGTCGCACATCCGCTGTCGTGGAACCACAGGTCCACATCGGGTCGGCTCGCATACGCGAAAGCGATGATCGAAGCCGATCCATCGTCTGTGGGGCACGCGACGGTTCCCCGAGGAGGCGCGGTGCTGATCGCGTCGATAACCGTTGCCAGGTTGGCGGCAACCGCCGGTGCAAGAACAACGGCCAGGTAGAGTGAGCCCGGCGATTTCGAATCCTCTGGCTGTGGAATGGTGGACCAATACCGGCAGATCAACCCGCCGATCGGGTTGGGTGGAACGAGTGCATCTCCCGCGTACGAATTGACCACATCCTGCATTCCGCCCAGGGCCGCCGGACAGCTTCGCGAGACCAGAACGCGCACCTGCGGATGGCCAGGAGTGATGACCCATGGCTGGCTCGCGCACGAAGTCATCACCGCGGTGAGGACGCCCAAGATCGGGAGCCAGTTGACCGTTCGGGAACGTCCCATATCGTGTGACCAGTGTGACCTGCAGCCATGGTACGCATCGCAGCGCTTCGAGGTTCCCGCGCGGGTCTTTCGACATCAGCGGAGCGGATGTCCTAGTGTTGCGACGACGGGCGCGTAGCACGATCCCGGCGCAAGGAGACATGCCCATGGGAACGGACGCTGACGAGACATCGCGAGAGCAGGCTCACCACGTCACCGACCTGCTGGTCGAGGTCGATCTGGCCGCTGCACTGGAGGCACTGCGGGCCAGCGACTCGTACCGAGCAGCGGACCACGCCGCCAAGACGATCACCAAGCAGCCTGGAATCCGCGTCGTGTTGATCGCTCTCAAGCCCGGTGGGCGCATGCACGAGCACCACTCCGAGTGGGCGATCACGGTGCAGGGTGTCCACGGCCACGTGGAGTTCAAGGTGGCCGACCGGGTGGTTGCGTTGACACCCGGATGTCTGCTCACGGTTGCGGCCGGCATTCCGCACCAACTGACCGGCATCGACGAGAGCGCGGTGCTCTTGACCATCGGCGGCGCGCACAGCCCGACATGACCCGGGCCACCTGCTATGTCACAGCGGCCGATTGCGTATCGACCATGCGTTGACGGGGAGCACGCTCGCGATCATCCACTCTCAGTCGGTCGATAGCCACGTTCCACCATTGGCGAGACCGATCCCGCGGCGTCGAGTTGCATCGACGCTTGCCCAGCGCGAAGCTCGGTCAAGATCTGGCTTATGCGCCCCTGAGTGATCCCGTACGCCGCGGCTATCCGGCGCTGCGTCCAGAGCGCGTCGTCGTACAGAATCCGGATCGGCTCGTGATCCGACGCTAGGATCTTACGGGATCGAATTCCATTGCGTCGCATCATTTTCTCGTGTGAATGCGACGCTTCGCCGCCGCTCTAATGACCGTATCATTAGTCCACGGATGGATGTGTCGGACCGGCAACTCGAAGGATTACGATGGCCGGTATGGAAATCGCGTGTGCTGACTGCGGTTGCGTTGTCGACGCGGGTGAGCGGGTCACCGTATGCGGAAAGCCAGAGTGTTGCTGTGCCGCCCTGCGGATGCGATCTCCCCGAACGAAACGCGTAAGCGTGTCCGATGTGCCCCGTACGCCGCCAGAACGTCGTCGCTGAGCGCTTCCCCCGCAGTCTCCGTAATTTGATGGCGGATGCATCCATCCGTAGCCGGGTGAAACGATGGGACCATGATCGTCGAACCGGCCAGGACGTGCCGATGTTGCTCGATAAGGAGGCGGCGGCGCGCGCGCTCACGGTCAGTATTCGGCAGCGCGGAAGCCGAAGCGCTGGCGACGGACGCGACACGCGAGCATAAGGTCCGAGCCGTCCGCGCTCCGACCGTGGCGGAGTTCCTAGCCGGGTGGTTGGACCGACGCCAGTCGCAACTCAGGCCGCAAACGTGGATTCCCTACGAGTCGCATGTCCGGGAGCACATCGTCCCGGCGATCGGATCAATCCAACTCGACGCGCTCCGGGTCGAAGACATTGACCGGCTCCACGCGCGGCTCGCACAGGTCGTCGGCGGGACGATGGCCTTTCCACGTTCATATGACCCTGACGGTCGCGCTAGGGGACGCTGAGCGCCGTAGCGTGCCGGTCGCGCCGGTTATGCGGTCCGTGTCGCCGCCGAAGCAGACCGAACGTCAAGCGGCAGCGCTAAGGGGTACGCTAAGGGGTACGGATTTGGAAAACCGTTGTGTACCAACGGAAAACGAGTGCCGAGGAAGGGAATCGAATCCGTACGTCTGGTTCGACGCCACCTACGAGAAAGTGCGTCAGAGCGCTCGCATCGACAGCCAAGCCGCGGTGGTGGCGGTCGGCGTGCGCGACACCGGCGAGAAGAGCGTCCTCGGTCTCGCCATCGGCGCCAGTGAGACCGAGGCGTTCTGGCTGGAGTTCTGCCGGAGCCTGGCGCGGCGCGGGCTGAGCGGCGTGCAACTGGTCATCTCCGACGCCCACGGAGGGGCTGCGCAGCGCGCTGTCGCAGGTGTTTGCCGGCGCCACCTGGCAGCGCTGCAAAGTGCACTTCCTGCGCAACGTGGCCAGCGCCGTGCCCACGCTGCACGCGCCGGCGGTGCT
>DAIQQM010000159.1:0-4189 GCA_036786805.1 Candidatus Dormiibacterota bacterium
GCGGACCATGACCTCACGGGCGTAGGCGTCGGCCTCGCTGCAGGTCTTGGCGGCGCGCTCCTCGGCATCGGCGAGGACGGTGGCGGCATGCTCCCGGGCCTGCTCGGAGATGGCGTGATCGCCGACCATGACGGCGGCCCGCGCGGTCGCCTCTTCGATGATGCGTGCCACCTCGGACTCGGCGCGGGTGAGGATCCGCTCCGCCTCCTGCTCCGCCTCAACGAGGACGCGGCGCTGGTCCTCGAGGAGGTGTCGAGCCTGCATCAGCTCATCCGGGAGCCCCAGCCGCGTGCGATCGATCAGCTCGAGCACCTCGTCCTCGTTGACGACGACGCCCGCGGTGAAGGGCACCCTGCGGCCGGTGCTCACCAGCTCCTCGAGCTGGTCCACCAGGTCGATGACGGTGGGATCGGTCTTCGGCGGCGTGTCGCTCACGTGGCTCGTGCCTCACGCTCGCGCTGCTCCGCGAAGCGCAGGCGCATCGCGTCCACGCTCACCGGAGGCGCCATCTCGTTGACGTTGCCGCCGAGGTGACACACCTCCTTGATCAGCGACGACGAGATGAACACGTTGGAGAACGAGGTCATCAGGAAGACGGTGTTCACCGCGGGGTTGAGGCGGCGGTTCATCAGCGCCATCTGGAACTCCGACTCGAAGTCGCTGATGACCCGAAGGCCTCGCACGATCGCGATCGCTCCCGTGGTGGCGGCGAAATCGACAGTCAGGCCGTCGAACGTGGTCACCTCGATGCGCGGCCGTGACTCGAGGCATGCCCGCAGCATCTCGACCCGTTCGCCGGCGGTGAACAGCGGCGTCTTGCCCGGGTTCTCGAGCACACCGACGACGACGCGGTCGAAGATCGCCGCGGCGCGATCCAGGATGTCGAGGTGCCCGAACGTCACCGGATCGAAGCTGCCGGGGTACACCGCGATGCGCTCGCTCACGCTGTTCCGTCCGATGGTGCAGCGGTTCGCTGCAGGAAGCTGATGGTGGTCAGGCCGTAACGCGCCTCGCGGAACCGGGTGAGATTGCCGATCTGCTCGGGGATTTCGCGGGCGCGGTGATGTTCGCACACGACAAGACGCGGTGGTGCCGCGCCGAGCAGCTCGAGCACGCTCTCGAGCTCGGGGTCCTGGTACGGGGCGTCGACATAGCAGAGGTCCGCCGCCCGGGTCTGCTCCTCGGCGCCGCGCAGCCAGCGCCGCACGTCAGCCCCGACGAGCGTGCACCGGTCCCGGCAGCCGAAGCGCTCTGCGGTCTGCGCGATCAACGCCAGCGCCTCGCGGTGGCGCTCGACGAAGATCACGCTCGCCGCCCCGCGCGAGAGTGCCTCGAAGCCGACCGTGCCGGCGCCCGCGTAGAGATCGAGCATGCGAGCGCCGACCACGCGGTTGCCGAGGATGTCGTACAGGGACTGGCGGACCATCGCCCGGGTGGGCCGGACCTCGCGCCCCGACGGCGTGCTGACCACCCTCCCCCGCCACGCACCGGCGGTGATCCGCGTCTGCGCCACGTGGTGCGGCCCGGTCTTCAGGCGATCGGGCATGCGGCGATGAGCGGGCGCACGCTAGTCGATGTCGAAGACGGCGCGGTAGCCGTTCATCGCGTCCGACAGCGGCTTCCATTCGGAGAGATCGGCGTCATGGTCGAGCCAGCCGAGCGCGGCCTGCCGCGCCCGGCGGCCGAGAGCCACGTCGAGCAGATCGGCCGCGAGCATGTCGGGGAGCCCGTGCTGGCGGAGGCCGACGAGCTGCCCCGGTCCGCGGAGCTGGAGGTCACGCTCTGCGAGCTCGAATCCGCTGTCGGTGGCCGCCACGGCGGCGAGACGCTGGGATCCCTCCTCATCGATGCCGCCCTCGAAGAGCAGGCAGTACGACTGGTGCTGGTCGCGCCCCACCCGTCCCCGGAACTGGTGGAGCTGGGCGAGCCCGAATCGCTCGGCGCCCTCGATGACCATGATGGTCGCGTTCGGGACGTCGACGCCGACCTCGACCACGCTCGTCGACACGAGCACGTCGGCGTCGCCTCGGACGAACCGCTCCATGCGCTCGGCCTTCTCGCGCGCCGGCATGCGTCCGTGGAGGAGCTCCACGTGCAGGTCCGGGAAGACGCTCGTGCTGAGGCGCTCGTATTCGGCGGTCGCGCTCCGGGCGCCGAGCTTGTCCGATTCCTCGATGAGCGGGCAGATGACGAACGCCTGCCGGCCCTTGCGCACCTCGCTCCGGACGAACTCGTAGGCGGCGTCGCGCTCGTCCGCGGGGACGACGCGGGTCTCGACCGGTTGACGGCCCGGGGGCATCTCGCGCAACTCGCTGAGGTCGACGTCTCCGTAGAGCGTGTTCGACAGCGAGCGTGGGATGGGCGTGGCGGTCATGGCGAGGTAGTTCGGCATCGCGCCCGAGGTCTGGCGGAGACGCTGGCGCTGCACCACGCCGAAGCGATGCTGCTCGTCAACCACCACGAGCCCGAGATTCACCATGGCGACGTCGTCCTCGATGAGCGCGTGCGTGCCGACGATGAGCGAATCGTGCCCGCCGGCGAGCCCCGCGAGGATCTCGCGTCGCGCCGCGGCTGAGGTGCTGCCGACCAGGAGGCGCGGGGGAAGCCCGTGCTGCGTCAATAGCTTGTCGAGGGTGGCATGGTGCTGGCGGGCGAGGATCTCGGTGGGCGCCATCACCGCCGTCTGGAAGCCGGCGTGGTGAGTCATGAGCGCCGCGAGCGCGGCGACGACGGTCTTGCCGCTGCCGACATCCCCCTGGAGGAGGCGATTCATCGGGCCCGGGGCGGCGAGGTCGGTGAGGATCTCGTGTCCCGCAACGCGCTGCCCGTCGGTGAGCTTGAAGGGCAGTGTCGCGACGAACTGCCGTGCCAGCTCGATGTCGTAGGCGACGATGACTCCCGGCCCGCTCATGCGCCGCCGGCGCGCGCGCTCGGCGGCGATCTGGAGCAGGAACAGTTCCTCGAACGCGATCCGCTCACGAGCGCGGGTCGCGGTCGCGAGGCTGTCCGGCACGTGCACCCGGTAGAGCGCCTCGGCGATCGGCATGAGGTCCTCGGCCTCCCGGATGGACGGTGGCAGTCGGTCGGGCACCTGGGTCGCGAGCCCGAGCAGCGGCTCGATGTGCGTGCGCAGGAAGCGCGAGGTGATGCCCTGGGTCTCGGGGTACACCGGCGCGAGCGTGCCGACGTGGTGCTGGTCTCGGCCGACGCGCTCGAAGATGGGACTGCGAAACGTCAAACCGGTCCTCGACATCTCGACCTTGCCGCTGACCATGAGCTCCATCCCGGGTTGCAGCTGGCGCGCGAGAAACGGCTGGTTGAACCACACCGCCGTCGCCACCGCGCCGTCATCCTCGAGTGTCGCCTCGACGAGCACCATCTTCTTGTACGGGCTTCGCCGCGAGCTCACGTTGCGGACGCGCACGTGCGCGGTCTGCACGATCCCGGGTTGCAGGGCCCGCAGCGCCACCGTGGAGCGAGTGTCCTCATAGCGCCGGGGCAGGTGAAAGAGCAGGTCGCGAACGCTGACCAGGCCGAGCTTCTCGAGCCGCTGCGCCTGGCGCGGGCCGATGCCCGTGAGGCGCTGGAGCGGCAGGTCGAGGTCGAGCGGCACATGCGTCGGTGTCACGATCGAGACGAGTTGGGAACTCACACCAGTCCCATCGTGGCAGGCCTGCCCGATCAGTCCGCGCCGAGGCAGGCGACTCCGAGACCACCCGGTCCGCTGTAGGCCCCGACGACAGGGCCGATCCGTCCGAGGATCGCGGTCACGTTCGTGATCGCGGTGGCCAACCGTGCCTCCATGTCCGTCATGGAGTCGCTCGCCGCGGCGTGGAACACGGCGAGCCCGCGCAGCGGTGCGCAGGCGCGGACCCGCTCGACGATCATGTCGAGACCCTTTGTGTGGCTGCGCAGCCTCGCGAGCGGGACGACCTCGCCGTCACGGATCGCGATGAGTGGTTTGACGTTGAGGAGGGTGCCGACGAACGCCTGCGCGCGGCCGATGCGGCCGCCGCGATGGAGGTAGGTCAGGGTGTCGAGCAGGACCAGGATCGTGACCCTGCTTCGCCGCTGCAGTGCCTTCTCGGCGACGGTCGCCGCGGAGTCGCCCGCCTTGATGTCGTCGAGTGCCGCGCGCACGAGGAGTTGCAGCCCGCCGCTCACGCTCTCGGTGTCGACGAGGTGGATG
>DAIQQM010000063.1:0-15467 GCA_036786805.1 Candidatus Dormiibacterota bacterium
GCATGGCGGCGCGGATCGCAGGGACCAGCGCGAGCCCGTCGCGGTCGCCGAGCCTGCGATCCAGGAGGACCGCCGCGAACGCGGGAGCGCCCGCGACCCGCGCGGCCGCCTCTGCGATCGAGCCCGCGGCCTCGACCTCGAAGCCGGCGTCGTCGAGCACGGCGGAGAGGCTGAGCCGGATCGAGGCGTCGTCCTCGACCACGAAGAGCCGCTTGGGCTCGCGGACGGCGGGCGCCGCCTTCGCCTCCTCCGCGGCGCGGATCGGGAGCGAGAGCGTCGCCACGACGCCCGCGCCGCTCGATTCGAGCGTCAGCTCGGCCCCGGAACCGTGGCGCTGATGCGGCGGATCAAGGCCGCGCTGGACCCGCACGACGTCCTCAACCCCGGAAAGAAGATTCCGGGCCGTCAGGCCTCGGACTCGAGCGCGGCCAGCAACGAGGCCGCGTAGTCGGTCTCGTCGATCCTCCGGGCGAGCTCGCGACCGTCATCGATCGGCAGCTCCATGGACGCGTCGTAGACGAAGCTGTACACGTTGCTGAGCGTCCAGTCCCCGAATCCGAGTGACGCCAGCGCGTCCGCAAGGCGAGGCTCGCTGCGGTCGGCGTCGAAGGTGTCGGTTGCCGCCTTGTAGAGGGAGCTGAGGTTGCGATACTCGGTCTCGTACTCCTCGATCAGCGCCGGGTCAGCCTCCTCCTCGCGGAGCCGGGCGAGTGTCCGGCGCAACGACTGGATCTCCAGCTGGTACTCGTCCACCCTTCCACGAGTCTAAGGGACCGGGACTTGCCTCTAGCCCATGATCACCGTTGCCGGTGCGATCCCTCGTTTGGATACATGCGCGCAAAACGCCGGCGTTCGAGCGTGAGGAAGGTTGCCGCCACAACCGCGAGCAGTCCGACGCCGCCAAGCAACCCGAGCTCAAACCAGCCTCCCGGGAACTCTGAGAGCAGATTCGCTCCGTTTGAGCTCGGCCCAGCCGCTGCGACGACGACCTCTGGCGAGGACGGACCGCCCGGAGCGGCGTCAGCGCTGTGGAGGCCCATCGTGCCAGTTGCCACAGAGTCCTTCGGGGCCCGCGTCGACGAGCCGCCGCGTGATTGCGCGGGTGTCGGAGGCATCGACAGCTGGGAGGTTGACGTTGGGCGCGGGGCCGGCCTGCTCGTCGGTATCGGTGTCAGCGCGGGAGCGGATATCACCACGAAAGCTGTGTTGGCCGTGGCTTCGCTTCCGCCAATCGGGCCAGAAGACTGCTGCAGGTACGCGGTCGAGACGTCGCGGTCGCCAACGCCGGCGTCGCCAGGGACGCGTCCGCTCACCGTGCCTGAGCAATTGCCTTCCGCCGGGCCGATCGTCACCCCTGTCGAACCGATCTGCTCGCTCGACAACGGATTCTCCCACACGAGGATGACCGTGTCTGCGCCGCTTACCCCCGCTGCCGAGCAGTCCGGCACATCCCAACTGTAGTCATAGGTGACAGTGCTCCCGACGAAACCGGAGGACGCGCCCACGAGCGTCAGCATCGGCCCCGAGGCCTGAGCCGTCGCCGGCAGGACCGCGGTGAGCACGAGCGCGAATGCCACGGGCGCCACTGCGCCACCTGCAGCTTTCTGCATCGTTCGACTCTAGATCTGGATCAGTGAGCTTCGAGCGACGCGACAGGAACGAATCAGCCTCCGCGCACATTGACGAGATTGCCCACCAGGTGGCCGACCCCGAATGCTACGCCGGCGGCGACGATGGCGAAGGCGAGCTGGCGGAGTGCCGAGCGGACGCGTGACCGACCGGTGAAGATCGCCACCGTCCACCCCACCGCGAGCACCGAGGCGGTGCCGAGCACGATCGAGCCGAGAGCCGCGGCGCCGCCGCTGACGAAGAACCAGGGAAAGAGGGGGATGATCGCGCCGATCGCGAACATGACGAATGACGATCCGGCGGCCTGCCATGGGTTCCCCGTCTTGCCCGGCCGGAGCCCGAGCTCCTCGCGGGCATGGACCTCGAGTGCGATCTCGGGATTCCGCATGATCGCCTCGGCGATGCGGCGGGCGTCCTCCTCGTCGACACCACGGAGGCGGTAGACGGCTGCGAGCTCGCGGGTCTCGTCCTCGGGGTGGCGCTCCAGCTCGCGGCGCTCGATCTCCAGCTCACGCTGCAGAAGCTCCGACTGCGCCGCCATCGAGACGTATTCGCCGGCGGCCATCGAGAAGGCACCCGCAACGAGTCCGGCAAGGCCAGCGAGCAGGACGACCGAGGAGGCGGGGTTTGCCCCGGCGACCCCGAGGATCAGCGAGATGTTGGTGAGCAGGCCGTCGCTGATCCCGAAGACCGCTGCGCGCGCGGCGCCACCCTGAAGGTCGCGATGGTGGGACCGTTCGTGTGGCTGACGAAGTTCGCCCGCCTCACCGGCCGGAGCAACCCTCTGTGCCATGGACACAGTATGCCGACGTCCCGGGATCCGGTGTCCCGTCGTGACGAGTGCGCGAGCCCTAGAAGAAGAGGTGGTGCAGGGCGATGGTGGGGATCGCGAGGATCGCGATGATGTTCATCACCTTGATCATCGGGTTGATCGCAGGTCCGGCGGTGTCCTTGCAGGGATCTCCGACCGTGTCGCCGGTGACCGCGGCGGCGTGGGCGTCCGAGCCCTTGCCCCCGAAGTTGCCCTCTTCGATGTACTTCTTGGCGTTGTCCCAGGCGCCGCCGCCGGTGGTCATCTGGAGTGCGACGAACACTCCGACGACGATGGTGCCGAGCAGCATCGCTCCGAGCGCCTGCGCCCCGAGCACGAAGCCGACGATGACCGGGGCGATGACCGGGAGCAGACCGGGAATGATCATCTCGCGCTGCGCCGCCGCCGTCACCAGCGCGACGCACTTCCCGTACTCGGGCTTCGAGGTCCCCTCCATGATCCCGGGGATCTCGCGGAACTGACGGCGCACCTCGATGACCACGCCCCCGGCCGCGCGGCCGACGGCGAGCATCGCGAGTGAGCCGAAGAGGAACGGCATGATTCCACCGAGCAGCAGGCCCGCGATCACGGGCGGTGCGGTGAGATCGAAGGTGACCCTGGGAAGGTTGTGGGCGAGCAGCGTGTTGTTGAGGATGTCGGTGTAGCTGGCGAAGAGCACCAGCGCGGCGAGCCCGGCGGATCCGATCGCGTACCCCTTGGTCACCGCCTTGGTGGTGTTACCCACCGCGTCGAGCGGGTCGGTGACCTGCCGGACGGCCTCGGGGAGGTCGGCCATCTCCGCGATGCCGCCGGCGTTGTCCGTGATCGGTCCGTAGGAGTCGATCGCGACCACGATGCCGGTCATGCTCAGCAGCGCCATCGCGGCGATGCCGATGCCGTAGAGACCGCCGAGTGATGCCGACGCGAGGATGCCGATCGCGATGATCAGCACCGGGATCGCGGTCCCCTCCATGCCGATCGCGAGGCCCGCGATGATGTTGGTCGCGTGCCCCGTCTGCGACGCCCTGGCAATGGTGCGGACCGGCCAGAACTGCGCGCCGGTGAAGAACTCGGTGACCGCGACGATGAGCACGGTGATCGCGATACCGATCACCGCGCACCAGAAGAGGTTGAAGACCGGGTGGTCGAAATGGCTCAGGTAGCCACCGTTGTTGAGCAGGATGGTGATGAGCAGAAAGCCCGCGAGCGCGATCACCGCCGAGACGAGCAGGCCGCGATAGAGCGCGCCCATGATCCAGGTGCCACGTCCCATGCGCACGAAGAACGTGCCGATGATCGACGCGACGATGCTCACCGCGCCAAGCATCAGCGGGTAGAAGACGAACACCAGGTCCGGCTGGCCGCCGACCTTGTAGAGCAGGCTGCCGAGCAGCATTGTGGCGACGGCCGTGACCGCGTACGTCTCGAAGAGGTCCGCGGCCATGCCGGCGCAGTCACCGACGTTGTCGCCGACGTTGTCCGCGATGACCGCCGGGTTGCGCGGGTCGTCCTCGGGAATACCCGCCTCGAGCTTGCCGACCAGGTCGGCGCCGACGTCCGCCGCCTTGGTGTAGATGCCGCCGCCAAGCCGGGCGAACACTGAGATGAGCGAGGCTCCGAAGGCGAATCCGACCAGGGCGTTGAAGTCCTGGAACACCCCATAGGCCAGGGCGACGCCGATCAGGCCGAATCCGACCACGAAGAAGCCGGTCACCGCCCCACCTTTGAAGGCGAGCTGGAGGGCCGGGTTGATCCCACCCCGCGCCGCCTCCGCGGTGCGCAGGTTGGATCGCACCGAGATGTTCATGCCCACGTACCCGGCGGCGCCGCTGAGCACCGCGCCGATCAGGAACAGGACTCCGGTCTTCCATCCGAGCGTGAAGGTCAGGAACAGGAAGATCACCGCCCCGATGCCGGCGATGATCGTGTACTGCCGGTTGAGGTAGGCCGAGGCGCCTTCCTGGATCGCCTTGGCGATCTCCTTCATCCGGTCGTTGCCCTCCGGCTGGCGGAGGACCCAGAAGATCAGGTAGACGGCGAAGAGGAGAGCCAGAAGCCCCGCAGCTCCAATGGGCAGCAGGATGGCGCGATCAAGGGTCGGCATTTCGCAGGAGTCTCCTCAGGGCAGTGAGTGAGTGCCCGGGCGGCTGTGATCCGCGCCACCCCGGGGCCGCCGCATTGTACCCGCTCGCGGTCACCCCGCTCACCAACGCCTATGCTGAACCGGTGCCGACAGCCCCCGGCCTGACCGCGATCGTGACGGTCGGCGACGAGATCCTCAGCG
This sequence comes from Candidatus Dormiibacterota bacterium, assembly GCA_036786805.1. GTDB lineage: Bacteria > Chloroflexota > Dormibacteria > Aeolococcales > Aeolococcaceae > Palsa-851. The sequence continues at coordinate 4,725 of DAIQQM010000063.1, forward strand.
GCCACACGCAGGACACCAACTCGAGTCTGCTGGCACGCCTCGCGTTCGCCGCCGGGCACCCCGTGGCCCATATCGAGGTGGTCGCCGACCGGCCCGCCGCGATCATCGCGGCCATCCACCGGGCGATCGAAGATCCGGACATCACGCGAATCGCCGTCTGTGGCGGAATCGGGCCGACCCCCGACGATCGCACGTTCCAGGCGGTCGGCGATGCGCTCGGACGCCCGCTCGAGCTCAACCCGATCGCGTTCGCCAATATCGCGGCCCTCGCACGGCGAATGCACGCCGCCGGCTGGATCGACAGGCCGGAGGTGTCAGACGCCAACCGCCGCTGCGCGATGGTTCCGGTGGGCGCGACGGTGCTGACCAACCGCCGGGGCATGGCGCCACCGCTGGCCATCGACATCGGCGACGACCGATGGCTGTTCGTGCTCCCGGGCATTCCGCGTGAGTTCGCCACGATCGTGGAGGAGGAGCTCATCCCCCGGTACTTCGCCGGCGGGACGGCGCCCATCGTCCGCGAGGTGCACTACCGATCGGTCCCCGAGTCGGAGATGTCCCAGCCCATGCTCGTGCTCGAGGCGGAGTTCCCCGACGTGACCGTCGGCTCGTATCCGCACGTCGAGCGACGCGAGCTCGTCATCCGGCTCCGCGGGCGCGAAGCCGAGCGCGTGGATGCCGCGGTGGCGCGGCTGCGCTCGCTGCGCAGCGACGGCTAGGAGAGAACGAAGCGGGTTACCCCGCTGCGATCAGACCTTCTGGAGGTTGCGCGCGCGGGGGCCCTTGGGCGAGTCGACGATGTCGAACGTCACCTGCTCGCCTTCCTGGAGGGCGTCGAAGTCGACGGTGGTCAGCTCGGTGCGATGAAAGAACACCTCGTTGCCGTCGTCAGCGCGAACGAAACCAAATCCACGGTCGGGAATAATCTTCTTGATTCTTCCAGCGGTCACAGCATGTCCTCCAGGACTCTCGCCGACACGGACGCCCACCGCGTTCACGACCACTATGGGAGCGTCCCCTGTCAGCAACGGGAACCCGCAAAAGACCGCGATGGAAGCACCGAAGGATGACGATTTCCCGCCGTTCCGGTGCTCATGGCAGCATAGCAGGGTATTCCCGAGAGCCGCGTTCCCAGGCCGCGCGGAGTTCGTGCAGGCTCTCGGGAAGATTCGCGTAGTAGTCGTCGACGTCGATGCGCTCGGGCCACGGGCTGGCGACCGAACACTCGCGCTCATGACGCGCCTCCTCGACCCAGACGCCGCCGAACGCGGTCTCTGCTCCCGAGGCATCGACGACGCCCGCATCGCGCAGGGGCTGCCGGCGGTCGAACGGCGGCACCCCGGCGGCGCGCGGACCCGGGTTGCTCCACATCGCGGCCATGAGACCGCTGCACCCGCACGCGATCAGTGAGTCGACTGCGCCGGCGACGAACCGCCGCGTCAGCGCATCGTCGTCGGAGTCGTCTTCCGCATCGGTCGTGTCGGTGCGCGGATTCCCCTGCAGATGCGCCACAAGCGGCGCGGAGTCACTGAACGACTCGCACAGCTGCGCGAGGAACGTCGCCGCAGCCGGATCACGATCGCCGCCCGCCTGCGCGAGCGCGCTCGGTGCGAGGTCGAGTCCGAGCGTGTCAACGAGACTCGCGACAGCGCCGGGACGCACAGCGCGCGCGGTCACCAGGTCGTCGGCGCTCAACGTCAGCATGCACCGTTGCTCGCGTTCATGAATCCGCGCGCTGATCAGCGCCACCCACGCGCGCAGGTGATCGATGCGCTGCGGTCGAACCCCACCCGCGGGATCGTGGCCGATATCCCACATGCTGATCGCCGGGTGGCCTGCGAATGCGCCGAGCATCTCGTCGATCCAGCGCACGCACACCTCCAGCATCAGCTGATCCGTGTAGACGTAGCGTGGGCCGCCGGGCTGGGTCACCGCATCCGACACGGCGCGCACACCGCGATGACGGGCGCCGACATCGATCGCGTACGACGGAAGCATCACGCATCCACCCAGCGTCTGCACGAAGAGCACCGGGACGACTCGCAACGACAGGCCGGCGGCGACGTTCAGGAAGTGCTCGAAGTTCCGCTGGCGCGCTGGTTCCACCCTCGCGGGTGTGGGCATGAACGCGTCCCAGAGCAGATGCGTCCGCACCGTGCCATGGCCCGCGGATTTGATGGCGCGCAACTCCGCATCCGTGCGCGCGGCGTCGTACTCGTGCCACACATACGGCCCGACCTCGCGCGACCAGTACGTGACCCCGATGTCGACGGGCTGGCGCGTCGCGCTCCGGGATGCCGGGTCAGTAGACGAAGAGGTCGATGCCTCCCGCAACGGTGATGACCTGACCGGTGATGTAGCGCGCCTCCGGGGAGGTGAGGAACACGATGGTGTTGGCGATGTCCTCGGGTTCGCCGGCACTGCGCATCGCGGTGCGAAGGACCATGCGATCGTTCATCTTCGCGTCGCCCATCTTCCACGCCTCGGTGCCGATGATGCCGGGGGCGATGACGTTGGCGGTGATACCGAATCGCGCGCCCTCGAGCGCCATCGACTTGCCGAGCCCGATCACCGCCGCCTTGGTCGCCGCGTACGAGGCTTGACCGAACCCGCCGAGCGTCCCGGCGACCGACGCCATGTAGATGACGCGCCCCCAGCCCTTCTCACGCATGTACGGCCACGCGGCCTTGGTGCAGTTGAATGCCCCGGACAGGTTCACGCGCAGATCGCGGTCCCACAGCTCGTCGTTCTGATGCTCGATCTGCGCGATGTGGTCGAGGGTCCCCGCATTGTTCACGAGGATGTCCAGTGAGCCGAAGTCCTTCTTGATGGTGGCGAACACCTCGCGCACCTGCTCGCGGTTGGTCACGTCCATCTTCATCGCCGCCGAGCGCCGGCCCATCTGACGGATCTCGTCGCTGGTCTTCTCCGCGTACACGACGTGCTGCGACGTGAACAGCTGCGCCAGCGCCGAGTGTGCGTCCTCCGCGGTCTGCTCGATCGCCGGGTCGGACTCGATGAGGATGTCGGTGACGACGACATCCGCTCCTGCGCGGGCAAGCGCGAGACAGTCGGCCCTTCCGAGGCCGCGCGATCCCCCGGTGACCACAGCGACCTTCCCGGTCAGATCGAACATGCAACGCTCCTCAAAGCCTGGTGATGCGGCGATCAGAGAGCTTAGCGCTCGCTCCGGGCGCGGGCTCATGACAGGCCCGTGGCGCTGGTCGAATGTCCCCGCATCGAGGCATACCGTCAGCAGCGTGCCGCCGCAACCGCCTCCTCTCACGCCGGAACCGCCGCCGCTGACGCCGCCGGCGCCATGGCCTCCCGGCGCCCCGCCCCCGCCGAGCCCCCACCGCCGCTGGGCTCCAGCACTGGCGATCGGGCTCGTCTGCACGCTCCTGGTGGCCACGGCGGCGGGCTCACTGGTGATCGCCCGCCTCGTCGCGAGCCACTTCCCAGTGCATGCGATCGACGTCCCCTCCACCTTCCCGGAGACGGCGCCACCCCAGTCCACGCCTCAGGGCGTGCCGAGCCTGACCTCGTTGCTCACGCTGCTTGCTTCGGCACCCGCCACACCCGGCGTCACGGTCGACCCGGGTCAGGCGGCGCGCATCGTCGACACGCTCTGGCCCGTGCGCGAGCAGACGCTCGACACGGACGACATCAGCACCCTCGGCGATTTCGAGACGGGCAGCGCGCTGCAGGGCGACACCGCGGGTCTGGCGGCGACCGCCTGCGGCTGCCCGGATCCGCAGCCCCGACCCATCGCGACCCGCAACCTCTTCGTTCCGCGTCAGAGCACCTATCCGTCGTGGTTCATCAGCGAGGTGACCACGAGCTCGGTCGAGGGCTCTTCCCCCGACGTGTCGCTGATGGTGCTGACTCGCGCCTCCGCGCAGACGTCCTGGATGGTGTCCCTCGAAACCGGGTACTCCTTCGCCACCGGAAACGCCTGGGTCTACGCGACCCCGGCATCGATGACCGGCGGCTACGACCTCCCCATGGCACCCCGCAACCAGCTGCCGGCAGACCTCGCCGCGTACTACCAGCACTGGGCGGATGACGGCACCGCTCCCCCCACCACTCCGTTCGCGGCGGGCGTCTTCACATCGGCGATCGGTCAAACCCAGGCCGCACTGGACAAGACTCTCGCCGCCGAGGGCCAGGTGCACCACGTCGTGTACTCATACGACCTCGTCCACGACGGCGACTGGGCGGTCGCCGCCAACAACGTGGAGGAGGAGACCGGCTACGGGTGGGCGCTCAGCTGCGGGACGGTGCGCTACGAGGCCGTGACCACACTCGCCGCGGGCGCGCAGCCCATGGTCCAGCCGCCCGATCTCTCAACCTGGGGATCGACCCTCGCCGCAGGCCAGTACACCAAGATCACGCAATGGGGACTGCACGAGAGTTGCTTCCTCGACGACCCCGACGGCGTCCCGTATCTCGTGCTGGGTCACAACGGCGGCGTGGTCAGATCCGCCGGCGTCTCCGCCGGCGGATCCGTCTGAGCGAAGCCGGGCTCAGCCCGCGGCTGCGATCTGTACCGCGGGCGGGTCCGCGACAACCCTCGGACGCGCAGCGGTCGCGGTCCGCTCACCGAGCACGTAGCGGCTGATCACCAGGCGCTGGATCTCGGCGGTGCCCTCCCAGATCTGGTAGATCTTGGCATCGCGCATGAAGCGCTCCACCGGATAGTCCTTGACGTAGCCGTAGCCCCCGAGGATCTGCACCGCGTCGACGGTGACGCGCATCGCCATGTCGCCGGCGAACAACTTCGCCATCGAGCCCTCGCCGCGCGAGAGCGGGATGCCGTTCATGGCCATCCAGCCGGCGCGCCAGATGAGGAGCCGCGCGGCGTCGATGTCGGTGGCCATGTCGGCGAGCTTGAAGGCAATCGCCTCGTGCTTCGCGATCGGCTTGCCGAACGCGACGCGCTGCAGGGAGTAGTCGCGGGCGAACTCGAACGCGGCCCGGGCGATGCCGAGCGCACCGGCGGCGACCATCGGCCGCGTCGCCTCGAGCATGATCATCGCGCCGACGCGTCCGGGGCCGGTCTCCTCGCCGTTCTCGTCGTGGCCGAGGCGCTGATTGTCAGGGACAAAACAGTCCTCGAAGATGACCTGAGCGGTGTGCGACGCGCGGACGCCGAGCTTGCGCTCCTTGCGGCCCTGGCGCATGCCCGGCGTGCCCTTCTCGATCACGAAGCCGGCGATACCGAGCGGTCCATGCGACTTGTCGGTCGTGGCGAAGGCGACCTGGATATCCGCGATCCCGCCGTTCGTGCAGAACTGCTTGGTGCCGTTGAGCACGTAGCCACCATCGACCTTGGTCGCGGTGGTCTCGAGCGCCAGCGAGTCCGACCCGCTGTTCGGCTCGGTCAGGCCCATGGCGGCGATCTTCAGCTCCGGCGCGGTGAGCATCCCGATGTACTTGTGCTTCTGCGCCTCGGTGCCCATTGCGATGATCGCCGCACCGGCGAGCCCGCTCGCGCCGATCGACACCGCGATCCCCGCGTCGCCCCAGGAGAGCTCCTCCTCCCTGATCAGGTTGGTGACGAGGTCGATGCCGCCGCCCCCGTACTGCTCGGGGAAGCTGGCGGTGGAGTCGAGACCCAGGGCATGCGCCTTGCGCATCACGTCCCAGGGGGTCTCCTCTGCTTCGTCAAAGCGCTCGGCGACCGGGCGCATCTCCTTCTCCGCAAACTCGTGCGCGAGCGAGCGGATCTCCTCCTGTTCGCGGGTGAGCGAGAAGTCGAGTCCCATGTTCGTGGCCCCTTAGCGTGAGAGCCGGACTGTCGCCCGGCCATTGGTCAAGACGCGGTCGCCGCGATCCGAGGACGCCCCCACCTCGAGGGTGGCGACTCCCGCATCGTCGACGCTGACGACGGTTCCGGTGCAGATGATCGTGTCGCCGGGGAGCAACGGCTTGCTGAACCGGCAGGAGAGGCTGAGGAGGTTGGCGTTCCCGCCCGCCCAGGACGCGATGGCGTCCGCGAGGATGCCCATCTCGAGCAACCCGTGCGCGATGGTCCCGGGCAGACCCACCGACCGGGCGAACTCGGGGTCGACGTGGATCGGGTTGTGGTCACCGGACGCGTCGGCGTAGGCGTTGATCTGCTCCTGGGTGACCGTCCGGGACACGAGCGTGACGCTGTCGCCGACCGCCACGTCGGACGCGGCCGGGGCGGTCATGCCGGAGCCCGCACGATCATGAGCGAGGTGGCGCGGCAGACGACGGTGTTGTCCGCGGGGCGCACGGCCTCCATGGCAAGGCGCACGAAGGTCATCCCCCGCTTGACGTCGATGCCGGTGATCTCCGCCGTGGCGTCGATCACATCGCCGGGGTGCACCGGCGCCGGCCACTCGAAGGACTGCTCACCGTGGATCAACCCGGCGAGGTCGATGCCGACCTCTGGGTCGGTGAAGAGTTGCGCGAGCGTCGGCCCCAGGCAGTAGACCGCGGCGAATGTCGGTGGCACGGCTTCGGGTTCGCGCACGGGGTCGGCACCGGCGATCGCCTGCGCCATCGCGGCGGCCGATTCGGGTGCGATCCGCTGGCCTGACGCCGTGTAGCGCCGGCCGACGTGGCTCTGATCAGGCACCGATCCCAACTCTCCTCGACGAGGCGAACGCCCCTGTCGCATCGATCAGCTCAGAAGTTGACATCCGTATCAACTTCCTCTGAACCGAACGATACACTGCTGCCGGGCGGCCGTCAAAGCGAAGGGAAATCACCGCGGCGATGACTCAATCGACACCAGCTCGATTCGCTCGGCGCGAATATCCCCCACCTTAAGGCCGGCCCAGTTGCGCACCGGCAGGGTGGCGAACGGGCGCAGCCGATCGGAGAGCTCGGCGTCAAGGACCCCGAGGCGCTGGAGGACCGCGATCGCCACGACCGGAATCGCCTCGGCTCCGCCCGCCTCGAGCTTGATCGCGATGCCGGGGCCGCCGGGACGAACCACCGCGGCCCACACCGCGGCGCCGCCGATCTTGGCCGTGACCCGGTCGCCTGCGGCCTCGAGCAGCGCCGTGTCGAATCGCCCCGTGCCCGCGACGAGAAACGGGTGAGCCGCCATGGCGTCCTGGGCGCGCTGAAACGCCGGGTCGGCGGTCCCGGCGGCAAAGCCTCGAGCGATGGCAGAGAGCGGCGTCGCATAGGTCGTGAGGCCGCAGCCATCGATGCCGCGGGGCGCGTGGTCGAGATCGACACCGAGCATCTCCTGGAGCGCCGCGGTGACCGCCTGCTGACACGGGTGTTCCGGCTCCACGTAGCCCTTCAGCGGCCATCCCATCACCGAGCAGGTCGCAAGCATCGCGGCGTGCTTGCCCGAGCAGTTGTTGTGGATGGGTCGCGGCACGCCGCCCGAGGCGAGCAGGCGTCGCGCGGTCGCCGCGTCGACAGGGAGTTGGGGACCGCAGCCAAGCGCCTCCTCTGGCACCTTCGCCCTGGCGAGGAGGCTGCGGACGGTCGCGACGTGCTCGTCCTCCCCCTGGTGCGACGCGCATGCGATCGCTATCTCCGCGTCGCCCACCTCCAGACGGCCGGCGGCGAGCCGGAGGAACGGGAGCGCCTGGATCGGCTTGACGCAGCTCCGGAGCGTCGTCTCCGCCTGTGGAGACCCGGCCGACGCGAGCACGGTCCCCGAGGCATCGACGACCGCAACATGCCCTCGGATCCGAGCCTCGACGACGGTCCCGCGCCGGACGGTCGCAAGCACCGGGGGCGCCTCCTCGCTCATGGCGCTCACTTTGACGGCGAGAAGCCGGTTCTGCTACGGTCGCCCGCGACCACCGGGGTGGAGGGCATCACACCCCGGGCACCTTTCCGTATCACTGCACAAGCGAGGGGAGCAGCGATCGCGACCCACGTTCATCGGTTCATACGGCACCTCTGGGTAATCGCCACAGCGGCGGTGCTCGTCGTGCTCGTCGCCAGGCCGGCTCAGATGCCCGCCGCACCGCTCCTTCGCAACGACGCCGCGATCCAGATCAACGCGGTGGTGCAGAACTCGACAGCGATCACGGCGATCGCCGTGGAACCGGTCAAGAAAGTCGTCGTGGCGCCCGGCCAGACCCTTGGCACGCTCTCGGCCGCCTACCACGTGCCCACCTCGGCGATCCAGTGGGGCAACCAGCTCACCCCGTATGTCGTTCCCCCGGCGGGATCGACCCTGCTCATCCCGCCGGGACCCGGTGCGCTCGTCGAGGTCCTCCCCGGCGAGACACCCACCGCGTTCGCGGCACGGCTTCATCTCGACCCGGCGGTGATCCTGGACTACAACTCGCTGAGCAGCAATTCGCCGATGCTCGCCGGCTCCTACCTCCAGGTGCCGCTCACCCGGGCGCCGGAAGGGGCGCTCATCTCCTCGTACTTCGTCGATGCCCAGAACGGCACCCCGTCGGTGCCGCCGCAGACCCCGCTGCACGACGGCTTCCCGTACGGCCAGTGCACCTATTACGTCGCGACCCGCCGCGCCGTCGACTGGAGCGGGAACGCCATCAACTGGTGGCGCGCCGCCGCTGGGGCCAAGCGCCCCGAAGGACACGTCCCCATTGAGGGCGCGATCGTGGTCTTCAACATCGGGTGGGTCGGCCACGTCGCCTACGTCGAGCACGTCAACCTCGACGGCACCTTCATGATCTCCGAGATGAACTACCACGCCGACGGCGGCGGATGGGGCCGTGTCGACTACCGCACCATCTCGGACCTGGACTCGTCGATTGTGGGGTTCATCTACTGAGGGCTTAGGGCGCGCGCAGTGGTAGGGCGCCAGGGGAGGCGCGGCACCACGCTCACCACAGAGCGATGCGCCTGCGGAGCCCGTTTACCCCGAGAAGCGGTACCCGATCCCCGGCACAGAGTGGATGTAGGTCGGCTTCTCGGCGTCCGGCTCGATCTTGCGGCGCAGGCGGTAGACGTGGGCGTCGACCGTCCGCGTCTCGATCTCGACCTCGTAGCCCCAGACACGGCGAAGCAGTTCTCCGCGACTCATGACCTGACCCGGGCGTGATGCCAGCAGGGCGAGCAGGTTGAACTCGGTGAGCGTGAGCATCACCTCCTCGCCGTCACGGAAGACCTGGCGGCGTCCGAGGTCGATGGTGAGACCGGGGAACTCGAAGCGATCGCGGGGCTGCTCCTGGGCGGAGATCTCGCTGCGGCGCAGGTGGGCGCCGATGCGCGCCATCAGCTCGCGCACCTCGAAGGGCTTGGTCACGTAGTCATCGGCGCCGAGCTCGAGACCGACGACCACGTCGATGGTGTCGCTCTTCGCGGTGAGCATGATGATCGGCACCCGCGCACCCTCGGCACGCAGCCGGCGGCAGACGTCGAGACCGCTCATGCCCGGGAGGTTCACGTCGAGGATGATCAGGTCAGGATTCTGCTCGCGAGCGAGGTTGAGTCCCTCGACGCCGGTTGCCGCCTCGATGAGCGTGTGGTTCTGCGCGCTGGTCGCAAGGCGAACTACCTCGCGACTCGGCGGGTCGTCCTCGACGATGAGGATGGTCTTTCCGGCCCCGCTCATCAGACAGGCACCTCGATGAATGTGGAGATGCGCTTCACGAAGTTGGCCACCTCTATTGGTTTGGTGATGTAGCCGGAGCAACCGGCCGCGAGTGCTTCCTGTTCATTGCCCTTCATCGCATTGGCGGTCAGCGCGACCACGGGAACGCCTGCCGTCTTGGGATCCGCCTTGAGCATTCGGGTGAGAGTCAGCCCGTCCATGCCGGGCAACTCCACATCCATGAGCACGAGATCGTAGACCTTGGACCGCACCTTGTGGAGGCCCTCCTCGCCGTCGACCGCGATGTCGACGTCGAAGCCGCTCCCGAGGAGCACCATCTTTGCCAGGTCCCGATTGCTCGCGTTGTCCTCGACGAGCAGGATTCGGTTGTGACGGTGCCCGTTCAGCACCTCAATTCCTGCCAGAGGTAGCCGGAACGTGAACACCGAGCCGCGGCCCGGGTCGCTCTCCAGCGAGATGCTCCCGCCGTGCAGCTCGACGAGCCGGCGGGTCAGCGAAAGCCCGAGCCCGGTGCCCTCGACCTGACGGGTGGTCGCATGGTCGAGCTGGTAGAACTCGTCGAAGATGCGCTTGTGGTGTTCGGCGGGAATGCCCACGCCGGTGTCGCCGACGTCGACGATCAGGTCCTCGGTGTCGGCCCGGGCGGACACCCAGACCTTGCCGCCCTGCGGCGTGAACTTGATCGCGTTGCTGAGCAGGTTGTAGAGCACCTGCTTGAACTTGCTCTTGTCGGCGCGAATCTCGAGGTTCACCGGCACCACGTCGATGCTGAGGTCGATATCGCGTCGCTCGCTGAGGGAGCGGATGACGTTGTGGACCTCTTTGACCGCATCCTGCACGCCGAAGCGGTCGTAGGAGAGCTCCATGCGCCCCGCCTCGATCTTGCTCAGGTCGAGCACGTCGTTGACCAGCTCGAGCAGGTGCTTTCCCGAGGCGTGAATGTTCTGGAGGCACTCCTGTCGCTGCTGGGGTGTGAGGTCGACGAGGTTGTCCTTGAGGATCTCGCTGAAACCCAGGATGGCGTTGAGCGGGGTGCGCAGCTCGTGGCTCATGTTGGCCAGGAACTCGCTCTTCAGCCTCGAGATCTCGGCGATCTGGGCATTGGCGACCTCGACCTCTCGCTTCTGCGTGGCGATCTCGCCGAGCTGTGCCCGCTGCGCCGTGTACAGCCTGGCGTTGTCGATGCTGATCGCGGCCTGGCTCGCGATGAT
>DAIQQM010000160.1:0-4174 GCA_036786805.1 Candidatus Dormiibacterota bacterium
GTCCTCGTCGACGCCGAGCCTGCCCATGAAGCCCTGCATGCGCTCCCCGCCGAACACGCGCATCAGGTCGTCCTCGAATGAGAGGAAGAACCGCGACTCGCCGGGGTCACCCTGGCGGCCCGCACGACCTCGGAGCTGGTTGTCGATGCGCCGCGACTCATGACGCTCGGTGCCGATGATGTAGAGGCCTCCGACGCCCGCGACTCCTTCGCCGAGCACGATGTCGGTGCCACGGCCGGCCATGTTGGTCGCGATCGTGACGCTGCCGCGCCGGCCTGCGTTGGCGATGACGTCCGCCTCTTTCTCGTGCAACTTGGCGTTGAGCACCGAGTGGGGCACGCCGAGCTTGTCGAGTTGACGGCTCAGGCGCTCGCTCTTCTCGATGCTCGTGGTCCCGACGAGGATGGGCTGGCCCTTCTTGTTTCGCTCGGCGATCTCCTCGACCACCGCACGGTATTTGCCGTCCTCACCCTTGTAGATGAGGTCGGGTTCGTCGAGACGGACCATCGGGCGGTGCGTCGGAATCGGCACCACCTCGAGCTTGTAGATCTTGTGGAACTCTTCGGCCTCGGTGAGGGCGGTGCCGGTCATGCCCGCGAGCTTGTCGTAGAGCCGGAAGAAGTTCTGGAAGGTGATCGTCGCCAGCGTCACCGTCTCCTGCTGGACTGCCACGCCCTCCTTCGCCTCGATCGCCTGATGGAGACCGTCCGACCAGCGGCGACCCGGCATCGTCCGCCCGGTGAACTCGTCGACGATGATCACCTCGCCGTCGCGCACGATGTAGTCACGGTCGCGAAGCCAGAGCGCATGCGCACGCAGCGCCTGGTTGATCTGGTGCGCCTCGGCGGCATGCTCCATCTCGTAGACGTTGGAGATCCCCGTCCACTTCTCGATCTTGTCGACGCCCGCCTCGGTGAGCGTCGCCGACTTGGTCTTCTCGTCGATGGTGTAGTCGTCTTCAGGCACGAGCTTCGGGATCAAGCGCGCATACGTGTAGAACTTGTCGGTCGCCTCGCTGGCCTGCCCGCTGATGATCAGCGGCGTGCGCGCCTCATCGATGAGAATCGAGTCGACCTCGTCGACGATCGCGTAGCGCAGGCGCCGCTGCACGCACCGGTCCAGCTTCTGGGCCATGTTGTCGCGCAGGTAGTCGAAGCCCAGCTCGTTGTTGGTCGAGTACGTGATGTCCGCGGCGTACGCCTCGCGCCGGGTGCAGGGACGCAGATGTTGCAGGCGGGCATCCGGGTGGGTCTCGTCGAGGAATTCGGGGTCGTAGACGTATGAGAGATCCTGCCCGGCGATGACCCCGACCGACAGTCCGAGGAAGTGGTACAGGGCGGCGTTCCACCCCGCGTCGCGGCGGGCCAGGTAGTCGTTGACGGTCACGAGGTGCGCGCCGCGTCCCTCGAGCGCGTTGAGGTACAGCGCCAGGGTCGCCACCAGCGTCTTGCCTTCACCGGTCTTCATCTCGGCGATGCGGCCCTGGTGCAGCACGATGCCGCCGATCAGCTGGACGTCGAAGTGGCGCATGCCGAGGGTTCGCTTGGACGCCTCGCGAACCACCGCGAACGCCTCGGGCAGGAGGTCGTCGAGGGCCTGCCGGCGCGCGGCCTCACGCTCCTGCTCCTCGGCGCGCTCCATGGCCATCTCCTCGGTCTCCTCGCCGAGCCCGGCCGCAAACGACTGGCCGTGGGTGATGTCGGCGCCCTCGACGCCGAGGCGCTCGCGGAATTCGCGCGTCTTGTCGCGCAGCTCCTCGTCGGTGAGCGCGGAGATCTCCGGCTCCAGATCGTTGATGAGGTCCACGACACCCTGGTAGCGCTTGATCTCGCGCTTGACCGGGTCGCCGAGGACCTTGTTGATCGGCTTCTTGAAGAGGGACATGGTCCCTTTCATTCTGGCAGCCCTCGCCATTCACGGCACCACGGCGATGACGACGACGTCCACGAGGGAGGCTCCGGCGAGCCCCAGAACCGACCCGGCCGCCTCGGCGGTGGCTCCGGTCGTGAGCACGTCGTCGACCAGCCAGAGGTAGGAGCCGCTCAGGTCGCCGCCGGTCCACGAGAACGCCCCCGCGACGTTCCCCCGGCGCGTCGCCTCGTTGCGAGCACTCTGCGGTGGCGTGTCACGGGTCCTCGTCAGATCGTCCAGCACCGGCACGTCCCACTCATCCGCGAGCACCGACGCCAGGATCTCCGACTGGTTGTACCCGCGTTGCCTGCGCCTGCGGCGGCCGAGTGGGACGGCGACGAGCGCGTCCGGCGTGAAGAGCCGCGGACCGCGCAGTCGGACCGCCGCGATCGCGGCCAGTTCACGCAGCGCCTCGCGGTCCCCGCCGTACTTGCCGCGATGGAGCGCGGCACGGACGGGCTCGACGAACTCGAAGCCTGCGAAAGCGCTGCCGGAGCGCATCCGGCGGACGGCCGGCACCGGCAGGGCGCTCATGGCCGCGCAGCAGGCCGGGCAGATCGACTGTTCGGAGACGGCCGCACAGCCGGAGCAGCGCTTCGGGGCGACCGCGTCGAGCAGCAGCCTGGCGATCGCTCCGAGCATGCCCGCAGGTATGAGCGGTCGCGGCAGACCCGGTCCGGACAACGGGTTGCCCCGGAGCTTGCCGCCCCCAGCACGTGGCGAAGCCGGCTCAGCCGCACTCGCCGAACGCGTCCAGCGCGGATTGCATGCAGGCGATCAGCTCCCGGGCCGACTCGACGCTCAGCTCCAGCGCGATCCGCTCACTCACCGGCCGCCCCGCGTTGACGAGGTCGACGATCAGTGCGTGGTCGAGAGAAGCATGGGATGGGTGATCCACGGCGACCACCGCGGCGGTGATCGGCCCCCAAGTGCCGGCCGCCTTCGCGCTCCCGGTCAGCGCTGCCTTCTCAACGATGTACGAGCACATGGCCCCTCCTAGTGCAGGTGACGGCCGTAGAAGTCGAGGATGAGCCGCCAGCCGGCGACCGCCGCCTCCACCCTGTACATGGGTCGATCGACCGCGAAGAACCCGTGGCCGGCGTTGTCGAAGGTGTGGAACTCGTGCTCCTTGCCGAGGCGGGTCAGCTCCGCATCGAGCTGTGCGACCTCGTCGGGCGAAGGATTCCTGTCCTCCACCCCGAAGAGCCCGAGGATCGGGCACGAGATCTTCGGCGCCCGGTCGATGACCGGCTCCATCCGGTACGGCAGCTCCGGCGGCGAGCTGGAGATCACGAAGGCGCCGTAGCAGTCCACGGCGGCATCGACCGGCAGCTCGCAGGCGGCGAGGAAGGACTGCCGCCCTCCTGAGCAGTACCCGATCGATCCGATCTTCCCGCTGCTCACGGGCAGGCCCCGAAGAAACCGCAGCGCTCCTCCCGCATCGCCGAGGAATTGCTCGGTGGTGATCCAGTCGCCGGCACGCGCTGCCGCCGCGGCGTCGTCGGGAGCGAGGTCCGGCCCGAAGCGGTGATACAGGTTCGGGCAGATCGCGGCGTAGCCCTCAGCGGCGAACCGCCGGGCGATCTCCTTGGTGGCGGCGTCCCAACCGGGCGCATGGTGAATCACCAGCACCCCGGGAAAGGGTCCGGCGCCGAGCGGCCGGGCGAGATAGGCGCCGATCTCCTCGTCGCCGTGACCGACGACCGTGACCGTCTCGGCAAGCATTCCCTGGTACACGTCAGTCCTCCAATCACGCGGTGTGGCGGGGGCGACGGTACCGAATCAGGACATCGTCAGGAGGTCTCCGACGCCGATGCCGGCGCGGGCAAGGGCACCAGTCGGCAGCTCGATCGCGGCAATCCCTGCGGCCCGCTGGTCCGCGGTATTTGCTGCCAGACGTGCACTGTCGATGGACCGGGTCTGCACGGGCTGACATAGTGTCCAGATGGTTCACAACGTTGCTCTGGTTCTCGGTGGTGGTGGCGCTGCCGGAAATGCGTGGGAGATCGGTGTCATCGCAGGCTTGGCAGACGCTGGTATCGATATGACAGAGGCCGCCGATTTGGTGATCGGCACCTCGGCCGGTGCCACCGCGGCAGCGCAGGTGCGCGGCGGCATACCACCGGCCGAACTGTTTGCCTCGGTGCTCTCCCCGCCGATTCAACCGGTCGGACGGGACCGGGAACGGCCGCCGTCCCTGCCGATGGGCACGGTGTTCGAGCGGATGAGGGCCATCGGCGCCGCCGCCACCTCGGCAGCCGAT
>DAIQQM010000161.1:0-4076 GCA_036786805.1 Candidatus Dormiibacterota bacterium
TGTCGCAGCCGTTCTTCGTCGCCGAGGTGTTCACCGGGCGCGAGGGCAAGTACGTGCCCCTGGCGGAGACGATCCGCGGTTTCGCGGAGATCCTCGACGGCAAGCACGACGACCTCCCCGAGGACGCGTTCTACATGTGCGGGACGATCGACGAGGCCGTTCAGCGCGCCGCCGCTTCCCGCGGCGATGCGGCTCCTGCGGCGCAGGCTGCGGCTCCTGCCGCGGCTGCGGCGGCAGATGCGCCGGGCGCCGACGGGGCGCCAGCCGAAACCGCACCCGCCGCCTCCGTCGCCGAGGCCGAAAAGGAATAGGCGATATGACCAAGCTTCAGGTCGAGCTGGTCACCGCTGAGGGTCGCGTGCTCAGCGAGGAGGCCGACTTCGTGCTCGCCCCCGGCATCGAGGGCGACCTCGGGGTGCTCCCGCACCACATCCCGCTGCTGACGCCGCTGCGAACCGGCGAGGTGCTCGTTCGCAACGGGGAGGCGGAACACAGCCTCTTCGTGGCCGGCGGCTTCCTCGAGGTGCTCCCGGACAAGGTCACCATCCTCGCGGATGCCGCCGAGCGTGCCGAGGATATCGACGAGGGGCGCGCCGAGGAGTCGCGGAAGAAGGCCCAGGATCTGCTCGCCCAGGACGTGGGCAACTACGAGGCGGCGGCCGCTCTCGAGCGCGCCACGCTCCGGCTGCGCGTTGCCGAGGTTCGGCGCCGCCGTCACGGCGGGCACACGCCCACGCAGTGACCTCGCCTCCGGGGCTCGATCTCGACGCTCTCGGCCGGTACCTGTCACCCCGCGTCGGGGGGCTCGCGGGGACGCTTCGCGCCGAGGTCATTGCCGGGGGCCGCTCCAATCTCACCTACATCGTCGACGACGGTGAACGGCGGTTCGTGGTGCGCCGGCCGCCGCTCGCGCACGTGCTCCCCACCGCGCACGACATGGCGCGCGAGTACCGGGTGCTGTCGGCTCTGCAGAACACCGGCATCCCCGTCCCACGCGTGATCGACCTCTGCGAGGACGCGGAGGTGATCGGCGCGCGCTTCTATGTCATGGAATGGGTCGACGGTCACGTCGTCCGCGACGTGCTGCCGGCCGAGTTCCCCGACACGCGCGAGTCGCGGCAGTCGATGTCGGCTGCGCTCATCGACACCCTGCTCCACCTCCACGCCGTCGACCCGGCTGCGGTCGGGCTCGCCGATTTCGGTCACCCCGACGGTTTCCTCGCGCGTCAGGTGCGTCGCTGGTGGCAGCAGTGGGAGGCGTCGAAGACCCGCGACCTGCCGAGCATCGAGGAGCTGCGCAGGCTGCTCGACGAGACCGTTCCCGCACCGTCCGCGGCGGGCATCGTGCACGGCGACTACCGCCTCGACAACGTGATGTACGCCCCCGCCGATCCGTCGCGCATCGTTGCCGTGATCGACTGGGAGATGTGCACGATCGGCGACCCGCTCTGCGACGTGGGGCTGCTCTGCGTCTACTGGGCCGACGACGAGTCCGAGGCTGCCGCACGCACCCTGCACGGTCGTGCCATCACCGTCGAGGACGGCTTCTACAAGCGGGCCGACCTGCTCCGCGACTACGCTGCGGGAACGCAGCGCGACCTGGCCTCGCTCGACTGGTACATCGCGCTCGGCGCATACAAGCTCGCGATCATCGCCGAGGGCATCACCGCCCGATTCCTGATGGGGATGACCGTCGGCGAGGGGTTCGAAACGATGGGGGAGATGGTGCCGGCCATCGTCGAGAGCGGCATCGAAGCACTGGCCCGCCTGGGTTCCACCGAAGGAGGCTGACATGGATTTCTCCGAGACACAGCGGGTGCGTGAGCTCAGCGAGAAGGTCTGGCGCTTCATGGACGAGCGAATCCGGCCGGCGGAGGAGGAGTACTGGGCGGGGTTCTCGGCCGAGACCATCCCGCAGCGGATCTCGCCGGTCATGGAGGAGTTGAAGACCGAGGCACGCCGGCGCGGACTCTGGAATCTCTTCCTGCCCGACAAGCGGTTCGGTCCCGGCCTCACCAATCTCGAGTACGGGGCACTCGCGGAGATCATGGGCTGGAGCCCCATCGCCTCGGAGGCGATGAACTGCTCGGCGCCCGACACGGGGAACATGGAGGTGCTCGCGCAGTTCGGCACGCCCGAGCAGCAGAAGACATGGCTCGAACCGCTCCTCGCGGGAGAGATCCGGTCGTGCATCGGGATGACCGAGCCCGGGGTGGCGAGCTCGGACCCGACGCAGCTGGCGACCCGCATCGACGTCGACGGCGATGATTATGTCATCAATGGCCGTAAGTGGTTCACCAGCGGCGCTGCCCATCCCAATGCGAAGGTCATCCTGCTCATCGGCATGACCCACCCCGACGCGGAGCGCCATGCGCGCCACACCATGGTGCTGGTCCCGTTCGGCACACCCGGAGTCACGATCGTCCGGCAGCTCAAGGTCTACGGGTTCGACGACCCGGGCAGCCATTGCGAGGTCCTGCTCGAGAACGTTCGCGTTCCGCAGACGAACCGCATCGGCGACGAGGGCACCGCGTTCATGATCGCCCAGGCGCGGCTCGGCCCCGGACGCCTGCACCACTGCATGCGCCTGATCGGAGCCGCCGAGCATGCGCTCTCCCTCATGTGCGAGCGGGCCAAGTCACGCACGGCGTTCGGCAAACGCCTCGCCGAGCAGGGTGTCGTCCGTGAGCAGATCGCCAGGTCGCGCATCGAGATCGAGCAGGCGAGGTTGTTGTGCCAGAAGGCGGCGTGGCTCCTCGATACGCAGGGCAGCCTCGGCGCGCGCTTCGAGATCTCCGCCATCAAGGTGGTCGCCCCCAGCGTGGCTCAGGCGGTCATCGACCGTTCCATCCAGGTCCACGGCGGCGCCGGCGTCTCCCAGGACTTCCCGCTGACGCAGATGTTCGCCTACGCGCGTTCGGCCCGCTTCATGGACGGACCGGACGAGGTGCACCTCTCGATCATCGGCCGCGAGGAGATGAAGCGCGAGGAGGGGCGCGCGTAGCTCCCTCGGTGTCCGGGTACACCGCCATGGTCTTCCACAACGCTGCAGCCCGAAATGCCTTTCCGTGTCCGTAAAAGGAGGGGCGCGCGCGTTGGGAATAGTGTGATCGCATCAGCCGGTCTGGCCGCGTCGGGTGATGACGCGTCCGAGCGGGCTTTCGAGGCCGTCGTCACGGCAGATGTCAGGCGCCTCTACTCCCTGGCGCTCTCCATCCTGGATGACGCCGGCGAAGCTGAGGACGCCGTCCAGGAGACGCTGCTCAAGGCGTGGCAGGCCTGGGACTCTCTTGCGCAGATGGATCATCAGGTCGCCTGGCTGACGCGGGTGTGCGTCAACCACTGCATCAGCCGGCGGCGGATGCTTCGATCGCGCGGCTGGCCACTGCCCGGACTGATCGATCGCGCCGGACCGCCGGCAGGCGCAGGACATGACGCGGAGCGCGTCGACATGGATCGCGCGTACAGCCGGCTCTCCACCAAGCAGCGCGCGGCGATCACGCTCAACTACCGGCACGGGTATTCGGTGGACGAGTGCGCCGTATTCATGGGATGCCGCCCGGGAACGGTGCGGACGCATCTCGAACGTGGCCTCGCCACCCTTCGCAAGGAGCTGAAAGATGATTGACATCGGTCCTCGACTGGACAGCAGGCTCCGGGCCAAATTCGATCGCATTGACGCGGAAGCCCCGCCGCAACGCCTCCTGGCCTTCCGGCCGACGGCCACCCGGCGTCGCCACAGGTCGCTGAATGTGATCGTCAGCGTGTGCGCGATCGCCGTGGTCGCTGCGGGAATTGCCGCCTTCGCAGTGGAACTCGGCGGTCACGCACATCCGAAGCCCGCACCGTCGTCTGCGCAGGGAGGTCCGCTCCCGAAGCTACCCGTCTACAGCCCGGCCCCCCCATCCCCGACGGTCATCACTCAGGTACCGATGCCCGTCTACGGCACGGGCTTCCCGGCCGCATCCAACTTGGGCTGCGGCACGCCGTTCGCGTCCCGTGTGATGACATCGGTCGCTTGGCCATTCACCGTCTGGGAGGTGGTCGCGAACTCGTAGTTGTACGCGGCACTGGTT
>DAIQQM010000064.1:0-14913 GCA_036786805.1 Candidatus Dormiibacterota bacterium
AAGAGGCTTCGTGACCCGCATACGCGCGCTAAGCAGCCCTGCAACGTGCGCGCTGGCTGGGGGAGCGACTCTCACCTGTTCGACCGGCTGATTCACCCACCGTAGATGCCACGTGAGGAGGCTGAGGAGGTCATCGTCCTGGATTCGCTTGGAGTATGACCCCAGCCATCTGCGCACCTCGAATGGCGCGTAGGTGCCTTCCATTCGGCGCACTTCGCTCGGCAAATACCTCTCGCTGGGGGCAATTTCTTTGACGCCATGATCCCGAAACTTCTCGAACACTGCGTATCGCTCCTTGACCCATGTGGCACCGTGCCGCCCACGCAGCCCGTCGATGCAGGCCGAGGTCGTTTTGCTCCGATCTCCCGCGGCTCGATCCCTGACTGCTTCCCAGATCTCTCGCAAGCTTCTGGCCGGCTCATCGCCAAGGCCCGAGGTCGGAATGTCCATCGGCCGACATTGTATCGGATTGGTTACTTCTGTTCACGTCTGTTCGCTCCCGGACTCATCTGGATTGTCAGCATGGAGGTATGAACGATGACGCGCGGCTTCTGACGATCTCCGAAGTGCGACAACGGCTAGGTGGCATCTCCCACTCACGGTTCTACACGCTCGCGAGGGAGCTTGATCTCCCTCTGTACAAGCTGGGGCGGCTGACGCGAGTCCGAGAGCGAGACCTGGCAGCTGCGGTGGTGAGGCTGCCCAAAATCGGCCAGAGCACCCGATCTTCAGGCAACGTCGATGGCCCCGGCCAACGTGGATAAGGCACCTAATCCAAAACGGACTTATACAAAACCGACGCACTGGCAGGCGTCAGAGCTTCGGCTTCCGGCGGCTCTGGTGATGGGTCAGATGAGCGGGTTGGTCACCTCTGGAACAACCGTGTAGGCCGGCGGGGCGATGTTTCCGCCAGATACCTGCGCCGCCGCGACGTTAACCGCGACCGCGACGATCGTCGGACCCAGACTGCTTGGCCGTTCCCGTTTGCGGTGCCGACGATCGCGAGCCTGGCTGGGCAGTCCGAGAACACCGGGGTCCTGCTCCTCGAAGCCCAGGATGTGGGGTGAAAACACCCAGGCATGAGCGACCGGCTGTCCGCGACATTCGCGGAATGCGAACTGCACGTCGCCTCGGGCGAAGAACTGGGCGACCTCGGGCATTTCAGAAGGTCAACCGCCAAAGGTGTCAAGACGGGGCGACAGTCCATGGCTCTCGAAAGAGGACGATGCATAGCAAGTCGCGACCGAACACCAATCAGCACGACGTCGTCGGCTGGCCGATAAGCAGCTGTCCGAACTTGTCAAACGACGTGCTACGGGCCGAACCATTGAGGGCCTCGCCCAGGACTTCGGCGGCGACCCGAGCACCATCGGCAAACGCCTGGCAAGGGCCAAGGATGGTCGCATTACACCGCCCACATTGACACCTTCGTTGACACCTTCGTGCATGGATCACCCTGGATTGCCCTGGACACGCGAGTGGTTAGCCGCAGATCAGGAAGACCCCCTTGGACGCCTCGAGACACTAGCTTGCGCAGTTATGAGCCCCCTGCTCTAACCGGCTGAGCTACCCGCCCTGCCGCCAACTCTAATGGGAGTTGAGCAGCCCGCATGAACCTCGCGATCTCGGCCACCATAGAGGGATGAGTGAGATCCCTCCCGTCGTCGCGGATTGCGACCGCGCCTTCGCCGCCGTTCAGCGTCTTGTCGACCTCGTGCTTCCGGACCAGTTGACGGCGCCCACTCCGTGCACGGACTGGAACGTCCGCCAGCTGCTCAACCACGTCGCCAACGGCAACGTGGTCTTCGCCGGTGTCGCCGACGGGACACGCCCGTCAGGCCCGGTGACCCCGGAGGAGCGCGCCGTGGACCGTCTCGGCGACGACCCGGCGGCCGGCTTCAGGGAGACCGGGGCCCTGATGCACGCGGCCTTCCTCACCCCCGGGTTTCTCGACGGGAAGGTCGAGGCTCCGATGATGGGCGAGCAGCAGGGGGCGACCATCGTGCACATGCGCATCAACGAGTTGCTCATCCACGGCTGGGATCTCGCATGCGCCATCGGGCAGCCGCCCGACCTCCCGGAGGATCTCGCCGAGGGCGCACTGATCCTCTGGCAGACGCGTCTCGCCGGAAGGCCCCGTGAGGGAATGCCGTTCGACACACCGGTCACGGTGGCTGACGATGCGCCGGCGATCGACCGGCTCGCGGCATTCCTGGGACGGCAGCCCTGACCGCCGCCCCCCACCGGCCGAGCAAGGATCAGTACTTCCTGCTGATCGCGCTGGCCGCGCGCACCCGCGCGGACTGCCTCGGACGCAGGGTCGGCGCCGTGATCACGCGCGACGCGCGCGTGCTGAGCACCGGGTACAACGGAACGCCGTTCGGGATGCCGAACTGTTCGGATGGCGGCTGTCACCGCTGCTCCCGCCGAGACGACGACGGGCTCCGCGGCGGCGCGTACGACATCTGCATCTGCGTGCATGCCGAGCAGAACGCGCTCCTCACCGCGGCACGGTTCGGGCAGCAGACACTCGGCGCTTCAATGACCACCACCACCCAGCCGTGCTTCGGATGCCTCAAGGAGATGCTGCAGGCGGGCATCAGCGAGGTGCGCTACCTCCATCCCTGGGACCCCATGGAGGCGTACGACGACCGGGCCCTCGTGCAGCAGTACGCGGCATTGCGGGCGCGGTTCGACGCATTCGCCCAGGTCGGTGATCCCGCCATGGACACCCCGAAGCTCTTCGGGGCGTTTCTCGACCAGAGCTGATCAGGCGCCCGTCTGGTCGACGAGCTGCACTCGCTCGTGCTCGATCGCCATGGCGAGATCGCGCACGCGCGACAGCGTGTCGATGTCGGAGGGCGCCTTGTCGTGCCGCCACCGCGCGATGCGTGGAAAGCGCAGGGCGAAACCGGACTTGTGCCGCGCAGATGCCTGCACCGCGTCGAAGGCGATCTCCAGGACGATGCGCGGTTGCACCGTGCGGTAGTGACCGTGATCGGCCACGGTGATGCCGAGCAGCAGTTCGGTCATCTCCGCGATCTCGGCATCGGTGAGCCCGGTGTACGCCTTGCCGATGGTCGCCAGGTTCTCGCTGCCGTCGACGCGTACGGCGAAGGTCACGTCGCTGAGGACTCCGCGGCGCTTGCCGTGGCCCCACTCAGCGCCGACGACCACCACATCCAGGGTGTCGAGCGGACGCTTGAGCTTGAGCCAGTTCAATCCGCGACGCCCTGGTGTGTACGGCGACTCCGGTTGCTTCAACAGCAGCCCTTCGTTGAACCGCGCCCGGGCGTCGTCGAAACGCCGGTCGATCTCGGCTTCGCCGCGCACCCGCTCCAGGTGCGCGAGCGCGAGCGGATGCGGCACCGCCAATGCCTCGAGCCGTGCGCGCCGCTCGCGCAGCGGCAGGTCGATCAGCACCTCATCCCCGATCATGAGCACGTCCCACGCCACGTAGATGACCGGTACCGCGCTCATCACCGCGGCATCCGGCGAGACCCGTCCGAGCCGTGTCTGCAGGGCATGGAACGGCATCACCCGGCCGTCATGAAACCCGAGGATCTCGCCGTCGAGCATCACGTCAGATTGGAGCCGCAGGGCGGCGTCGCCGATCTCCGGAAACTGCGCGGATATGTTCTTCAGGTCACGGCTGTACAGCGTCGCATCCGCGCCGCGGCGGTGGAGCTGACACCTGATGCCGTCATATTTGTCCTCAACCCAGACGTCCTCGCCGAGTCGGGCCACCGCCTCGGCAGCGTCGGCGACCGGGGTCGCGAGCATCGACCGGAGCGGTACGAACCAGTGTGGGGCCGCGTCATCGAGCCGGCCGGCGCGTGCGAGCAATGCGGCTTCGCCGAGATCACCGGTGAGCATCACCGCGCGGTTCACCGCCGCCGCCGCCGCGCTGAATGCGACCGCGATCGCCTCCTCCACCAGGCCTTCGCGCAGCCCGATGCGCATGTCGGAGGTGATCAGCTTGGCGATATAGCGTGCCTCGTCCGCGGTGACGCGTCCGAGCAACCCGCCGAGCAAAGCCGTGCGTGCTCGCGCGACCCGCGAGCTCGCGATCTCCGCGAAAGCAGCATCAAGCTCTTGGATCGAGATGGGATCGGTCTCACGTCCGTCGAGCCCCGAGAGCAGCTCGCCGGTGACGTCGCCGGTGTCCGAGTGACGCCGCCACGAGGCACGAATGGTTGCGTCGTCGGCCCCGCTCACGGTGCGAAGCACGGTCGAGAATGCGGCTCCGCCAACCTGCAGGGTGCGCTGGTCACCGGCGGGAAAGATGGTCCCACCGAAATACCGCGCGGCCTGTGCCAGCTCACCTTCGTCAGTCGCAGCGAGAAAGCGCGCCAGGAGCCGCACCTTCTCCGACTTCGACGATGTCTGCGCGATCGCATCGCCGGCGCTCGCCAGCTCGGCCATCGTGGTCATCCGTCGATCATCGCCCCGGACGGCCGGCGCGCGTCGCGGCGCGCGCGAACGCTACGGGGTGGGGTTGAACACCGGCGGCGGATGGGCGGCGCATCCTGCGCAGGCAGCGGACCACCAGAGGCTGCCGCCACTGCCCTGCCAGAAGGCGGCGACGGCATTGCTGTACCAGCTCACCGCGGAGACGAACGGGCTCGCAGTCACCCGATTCAGCTGCTCCGGACCGACCCAGCCGCTGCTCGGGTTGTAGATGGCTGCGGCGAGGCTGCCGTTGGCCCGCTGCATGACCACGGTGACAGCACTCGAGGCGGTCCCGGCGGCTGCGGGCTGCCCCATGTTGACCGCCGAGTCGACCTCGACCTGGGCGGGTCCACCATTCGGCGTGACGCTCGCCGCCCACACGGAGCCCGTCGTGGTCCGCCAGACGGCGTCAACACTGCTTGCCCCGGCAGTGACCACCGTCGGGTCGCTGGCGAGCCCGCCTGCGCCGATCTCGTGCGGCCCGAACCATCCGTACGAGGCACCGAGGTCGCTCCAGAGATTATCTGAGGCGTCGCGCCACACAACCCCGACGGTGCCGTTGGCGGTGGCAACGGCGTCGGGATTGCCCTGCACCACACCCGAGTTGAGCGGCGTCGCGACCGACCACGAGCCGGTGAAGCTGGTCACCCAGAGCTGTCCGTCGGCACCCTTGCAGACAACCTCCATCTCGCCCGGCGCCTGGCTCACCGCGGTGGGAGCAGAGCCGATCGCGAGCGTGGGCACCTGGAGCTCCTGGGGAGCGAGCCAGGTCTCCGAGCCGAAGAACCCGCTCGTCGACTGCACCTGCCAGAGGTGGCCCGAGCTGTCCCCCCAGAAGGCGTCGACCTGGCCCGCAGTGGGCGATACCACGGCGGGGTCGGAGGCGACGTCAGCCGGGCTGATGGCCGCCGCCTGCGACTGCCAGGATTCGTTGCGGTACGGCATGTCGTGAAGCTCCGAGTCGGTGCCCCGCCAGATCACGTCGATGTCCCCCGCCTGATCGGAGACGCTCTGGGGCGTCCCGGCGACACTCGAAGCTGTCAGCTCCACAGGAGCCTGCTCCGTCTCGCGAAGCCAGCCGATGATCGGTGTGTAGCCGTTGGCGGTGACGAGCGAGCCATTGAGGGGGAATCGATCGGTACCCGACGAGGTCGCGTTCTGCTCGACGACATCCACATAGCCGGCCCCGACGTCGCGAACGATAGCCACGTGTCCCGATCCGTCCCAGTAGTTGCCGAGCCATCCGGGGGCGAAGATCATCAGGTCGCCCTGCATCGGGGCCACGCCGGCGCCGTCGGCGAATTGCTCGAGCGGGACTGGGAGGTTTGGCCCGGCGCCCCACATCTGGTACGCGGCGCCGCCCCATTGCGCCGGTTCGCCCCACGCGTAGTACGCGTACCGCAGCGCCAGCTCGGTGCACTGGAATTCCGGGCCGAACTCGCACCCGAACGGGGCGCCGCAGCCGACGTCGTCAAAAGACGATCCATTTCCGTATGCGGTGAGGCTCTGGCAGTTGGTCACCCAGGTCGCCCACGCGCAGCCGCTGATCAGTGGCTGCCCATAGTTGCCGGTTCCGGCGACCTCGGCCTGGAGCATGCCGTGGGTGACCGTCGGTGCGGCCGGAGGAGGTGCGTCCCGGTGCGGGCTCACCGGAGCAGCGGTCGCGGCCGGCGCGGTCAGCGCGACGACCGCGCCGACGCTGCTGACAGCCGCCACGGGCGCTGCCGAGCCTGCGTTTGCGGGTGCCGCAGCTCCGACACTCAACAGCGGAGCAAAGCTCGCGGATCCTGCGAGCAGCGCGGCAAGCGTCAGTCGATGAAACGACGAATGCATGCGATCCCAGACTGCCAGACGTCATCTGACGTTGCCGTCACGGGGTCGCAACGATCGAGTTCGTCCGGCGGTGACGGCGAAAGGTCGCCGTCAGGCGGCTACTGGAACCAGCCCTCGATGTCGACGACGACGTTCACACTGCCTGCCGCGTTGTACAGGTAGACATCGCCCGGGACGTCGCCCGCGGGCGGATCGGCATTGGGCGGGGCGAGTTGCACCACGACCAGGTTCGGAAGGACCTCGCCGGCGGTCACGTTGACGTCCGAGGCGCCCGGCGGGGTCGGGCTGAGCGCCGGGTATGTGACCAGGTAGGTCGCCTGGGACGGCGCGATCGCGGTCAGGTTGGCGATCACCGCCACGGGCGGGTGGGACGACGTGATCGCCGGTATCCCGTCTATACCGGCGACGGGGAGCACATCCCTCCCCAGGGCGCCCATGGAGCACGAAGCGCCGCCGGTCCGCGTGTCACAGATGCGGGTCGGCTGGATTCCCTGGTACTGCGCCCCGGCCGGGGTGCTGCCACTTCCGCTCCCGAACCACCCATTCGCGTCGATGACCACGTTGATCGTGCCCACCGCGTTGTACACGCAGAGCGACGTGGGGGCGCCGCCGACGGTCGCGGGACCGAGCTGGACCATCACCCGGTTCGCCTCAACCACACCGGGCAGGAGGTTGAGCGTCGACGTCCCGGGGACCACGCATTTCCCGCTCGAATTGGTTGGAAAGAGGCTCAGTAACGTCGAAGCGGAACCGGCCACGCCGGTGAGGTTGACGACCGCCGCCGCAGCCGTGCCGTCGCCCGGGATCGCATCGGCGCCCGTACCCGTGACGTTCAAGACCATGGTTGCGCCGGGGCCGAGGGCGCCGTGCGCCTTGCAGAACGGTGTCGGGGACTGGCTCCTCGTGTCGCAGACGCGGACGGGTGCGATCGGATGGAACTCACCGGTGACGTCATTCGCCGGCTCCGGGGCGAAGTACCCCTCGACGTCGGCGATCACATTGACCGTCCCCTGGGCGTTGTAGATGCTCACGGCTCCGCCCTGACCCATGGTCACCGTGACCAGGTTCGGGATGACCTTGCCAGGCCCGAAGTTCAGGTTGGAGGCCGTCGGCATCTGGGTGCCGAATGGATAGACGATCAGGATGCTGCTTGCGGTACCCGCGACTTCCGTGACGTTCAGCACCACCGCGGTGGCGTCCGCGAGAATCGGGTCGGTGCCGACAGGGAGGCCGGTCACGCCCGTCAACTGGAGCTTGCGCGTTGTGTTCGGTCCGAAGGTGGGGTCGGCGGCGCACTGGACGCATGTCGAGCCGGGCCGTGTGTCGAGAATGCGGAACGGGCTCAGTGGCACGTAGTTCGCCAGCCCCACGTAGATGTACCCCGACGCGGCAACCATGGGACTGGCCCCGAGCGAATCGGTGACCTGAGTCTGCACGAGCCCCGACGTGGCCGTCGCCGGCGTCGTGAACGTCAGCGAGTCGGGAGTGAGCGATCCGGCCGTGGGCACGACCGTTGCGCCGTTGAACGTCAGCGTGGTGGTGCCCACGGTGAAATCGGACCCGCTGACCGTGACCAGCTGGCCACCTGACGCCGGCCCCGTGGCGGGCGACAGCGACGAGATGGTCGGGCCGGCGAAGGTGTAGCGGCCGATGTACGTGTCCCAGCAGGTGTTCGCAGTCGCGCAGCTGGTGCCCGTATCGCCCTCGGTGTCCTCGGAAAGCACCCACACGTCGGTCGGATGCATGGAGTCCTGCACCGCCGCTGAGTAATCACCCCAGCCGCAGCTCGTACAGGCGCTTGGGCTGTAGAACGTCTTGCTCGTGCGCAGCGTGATGAAGCTGCTCCACGCTCCTCCGGTGATCGCGGCGGCCATCACCGACTCGAACATCGAGCTGGAGGACTCGTCGAACGTGAGGATCGCATCGCCGGTACTGTCGAGCGCAATTGCCGGGTCGTAGAGATACGCACCCGTCACGCCCTCAGCCGAGAGCTGCGTCAACGCGCCGACGGACCCGGTGGACGAAGCAGCGATCGACTCGACGTTCAGGCAGGATCGAAGGATCCCGCCAAGAGTGCATCCGGTGTTTCCGGCGACCCAGAGCACGTTGCTCTGCCAGAACGCACTCTGAAACCGGTCGTCTCCGGTGGTCAGCACTGCCGTAGTGCCGCTCTGCGCCGCAGCCGGAGGCACGCTCGTCGCGGTCTCGGTGTCCGCTGTGCACGTGTGCGCAACGTTCTTGCCCTCCGGTGTACCTGTGATCGCGATCACGGCGACACTTCCCGGCGCCACAGCGGTGCAGGTGGCGTTGTTGGCAACTTCGTATGCGACCGACGACGCGCTGAGAGCCATGGCCGGCTGCAGCCCGATCGGACCGCCGACCAGGAAGGCGCTGCTGTTCACCCCAAGCGCGCCGCTGACGAGGTCTGATCGCTGCAGGATGAGCGTCTGGCTCGCGATCGCGACGCCAGTGGTGCAATTCTCGTAGTCACTGGTCTCGACCACGAGATTTGCGGTGAGACCGAGTGAGACGTCGGAGAGCTCCATGCCACCCCCGAGCTCGGGGTCGATGACGATCGTGCCTCGCGACGTCCAGGTGAGCGCCGGGTTGGACGGCGACACCATCACCGCGATCTGGCTTCCACACGCCGAGAGCGTCGGGTTGAACTGCAGGACGGTCAGGATGAACAATCCAGACACCGGGTCGAACACCACGCGGGGGTAGCGCACACTCCAACCGGCCGTGTTCTTGATCATCGCGCTGATGTTCCTTGGCGCACCCACCAACACGCCCGAGCGCGTGGTGACCTCGAGTGCGCTGTTCACCACCTCAACGACGTTGTTCGGGCCGACCGCGATGCTCGGATCGGCAGGCGTGGTAACGGCGGCATTGCCGGTTCCGGCAGCGGCTATCGCCCCCTGTTCGCTCAGGCCCTGCCCAGCGAACAGCTGCGACGGCGCCGTGCCGGCGACGACCGCGGCACCCAGCGTACGCACGCCGGTGTGCTGATGCGCACGACTCGACTGGTCAAGCGAGTGCTGTGATGCGGCAGAGAGCGCGGGATTGCGCGCGGGCGCTTCTGCGAATGCGGCTGTCGCCGACCAGACAACCGGCAGTGCGGCGACGAACGCGGACAGCACGATGGATCTACGGCGCACCATCGCGATTCTAGAAGCCATTGCCTCCTGTGACACGTCGCTGTGACATAGATCACTGAGATGTGACATCTGCTTGGTGATCGCCAGACCACTGTCCGGGCGTCCCGCACCGGCGATGGCGTATAAAATTGCCCCACCGGATATCCGGCAGACCGCCCACTTCAGGAGAGCCTCGATGACCCACCTGCGCGGCTGGAAACCCCTTTCGCTCGCCGATGACGACGACGAAGAGGGTGACGAAGAGGAAGAGGACGAGGACGAGTAGCTCCCCCGGCGCGGCGGAGCGCTTCCGCCAGGTCAACCTCATCGCCGATCCCCTCTATGGCTACATAGAGATCACCAAGGACCGGCCGGGTGAGGCGAGCGAGCGTCAGCTCCTCGACACGGTCTGGTTGCAGCGCCTCCGCCGCGTGCATCAACTGCAATCCGCGTGGTGGGTGTTTCCGAGCGCCGAGCATTCACGCTTCACGCACCTGCTGGGTGCGATGCACCTGGCGAGTCTGTTCGCCCGGCGCGTCGACGCCTCGCTGCGGGTTGCATTTCCGGATGCGCCGTCGCCGGCGCTCGTGGAGGAGACGCTCCGCATCGCCGGTCTCCTGCACGATGTCGGTCACGGTCCATTCGGCCATTTCTTCGACCACGAGGTGCTCGAGCAGTGGCATCTCGACCATGAGGTCATCGGCCGTCATCTCGTGACCAACCAGCTTGCCGACATCATCGGCTCGCTGCGCGCGAGCCCGACCGGCCACTTCGAGCCCGGCGAGCAGATCGATCCGATGTGGGTTGCATGGGTCATGGCTGACGCGGACATCGGCGGCTACGCTCCACCGGGCTGGCTGCACGCGCTCAAGCCGATCCTCTGCGGGCCCGCGACCGTCGACAATCTCGATTACGTTCCGCGTGACGCGTACATGTGCGGCATCAGTCTCGGCGCGGTGGAGGTGCAACGCCTCATCCACTACACCTTTGTCAGCGGCGACAGCATCGTGCTCCACGCGCATGCCGCGGGGGCGCTCGAGATGTTTCTCGCCTCGCGTCTCTACATGTACCTGCAGGTGTATCACCACCGAACCGGCCGGAGATTCGACCTGTCGATGCGCGAGATCTTCGCGGACACCATCGCGCAGCTGCTGCACGGCAATCCGCTCGAGCACCTCGACGAGTACGAGCTGCTCAACGACTGGTCGGTGCTGGTCGCGGTGCAGCGCTGGTTGCGGGAGCCGCCCGGCAGCGAGCGGCGGCGCCTCGCCGACGCGTGGGCACGCATCGCGGCTCGCGACCTGCGGTGGCATCTCGCGTACGAGAGCGTCGTCCACAAGGGGATGGACACATCGACGCTGCAGCAGCGTCTCGACGAGCAACTCGCATCAAAAGCACTCGGAGCGCGCGTCGAGGTCGATGTGGCCATAGCCCGCATCGCGCCCCAGAACCCGATGACCGACGACGGCATGGTGCGGATCTACGACCCGCTCAACGACACGATCGAGGCCGCTCGCGCCGCCGAGCTGGTCGCGCGACTCCCGCAGCACAACCAGGTGATTCGCGTCTTCACCGATGACGTGTCGGCGCTGCGCACTGTGCGCGACGCCGTCAAAGCGGTGCTCGGCGGCTGACCGACTAGGGGGCGACGGACAGGCGAGGACCGGACGGCATCACCGGCCCCGCGGCGGCGCTGAAGTTCTCCTGGCTCACCTGAGCGGCGATGTGCGAGGCCACGTCGCGGAACACCTCGCCGATCGGGCTCGACGGCGCTGTCGCCATGATCGGGCGTCCGTCGCCGTCCGCGCCACGGATGCGTGGATCGAGTGGCACCGCGCCGAGGAAGGGCAGCTCGTATCGGGCGGCGAGGTCGCGGCCGCCACCGGAGCCGAAGATGTCGGTCCGCTCATTGCAGTGCGGGCAGATGAAGCCACTCATGTTCTCGACGACACCGAGGACGGGAACGTTGAGCTTTCGGAACATCTCGATGCCGCGGCTGACGTCGGCGAGGGACACGTCCTGCGGCGTCGTGCAGATGACCGCGCCGGTCATGGGCATGCTCTGGGCGAGGCTCAGCTGAACGTCGCCCGTGCCGGGGGGAAGATCGATGACCAGGTAGTCGAGCTCGCCCCAGGAGACTTCGTAGAGGAACTCACGCAGGGCCTTGGCGAGCATGGGTCCGCGCCAGATCACCGGCTGACCGGGGTCGAGAATCGTGCCAAAGGACACGACTTTGAGGCCGTGCGCCTCCAGCGGCGCCATCTTCCCGTCTGGCGCGGCGTGTGGGCGCTCGCGAATGCCGAGCATGATCGGGACGTTCGGGCCATACACATCGGCGTCAAGCAGGCCCACCCGTGCGCCCGCCAGTCGCAGCGCGATGGCGACATTGACCGCAACCGTCGTCTTGCCCACGCCGCCCTTGCCAGCGCTGATGGCGATCGCATTGCGCACACCGGCGATCTCCTGGCGACCTGGCAAACCCCTCGTGCTGCTCACATCCGCGTCCCAGCGAATCTCCACGCGGGTGATGCCGGGGACCACACCGATCACAGCCGCGTCGATGTCATCGCGGATTCGATCTTTCAGCGGACAGGCGGGCGTGGTGAGCACCACGCGAACCGAGGCGACCCCACCGTCGATCGAGAGGTCGCGCAACATGCCGAGCTGCAGCATCGGCTTGTGCAACTCGGGATCGATGACGGTGGCAAGCGCGCGCTCGAGGGCGTCAAGTACCCCGGGATCACTCATCGTCCGTCGAGTATACCCAGGCGCCCCCGCAGCCAAGCTCAGGCGGGCTGAGCTCGGAACCAGTGTTCGAAGATCCCCATCGTGGTCGCGAGACCGACCCGAACTCTCGGCAGCTGCCACAACGCGGTGCTCGTTTCGGTGGCACTGTCGATGCGAAGGTCCTGCAGGCCGCCCACGTATCCGTAGCTCGCGAGCGTCGCGAACATCGATGCCTCGCGAGCCCCTCCCTGCGTGCTCGTCGGCCACGGCCACAAACCGGTGTACGCGATGAACTGGATGGGATCGCCGACCAGGTTCTGCAGGACGGTCTTCGTGCGATCGGTGAGCAGATCGAGGATGTGCACTCCCGCGGAGAAGAAATCGGTGTCGTCGTTGACGGTGTGATCCTCGATCGAGAATCCGCCGGTGGCAAGGGATTTGAGCTCGGCTGCGGTCATGTACGTCTGCGGCCCGACCTTTCCGCCGATCAGTGCCGTGCAGGGGAAGAACACCGCGGTGAAACCATCCTGACGTAACACGGGGACGGCGTTGGTCCACGGGCTGAGCCGTCCGTCATCGAACGTGATCACGAAGGGATGCGGCGGCAGTGGCAGCCCGTAGAGCAGCGCGTCGGCGAGATGCTGCAGCGAGATCGACGTCGCGTGGATGCCGGAGAGGTATGCCATCTGCGCGTCGAACTCGCCCGGCAACGTGGTGAGGCCGATCTCGAGCTGCCACCCGTAGGTCGACGGCTCGATCGAACGCGGCGGGATCTGGTCGACGAGGTGGTACATCAGGATCGGCACGTCGACACTCACCGCCGGGACCGAGGCCGGCATGATGATCGGCGCGTCGACCGACTCCGGGCCTTCGCCGAGGATCCCGGCCACGCCGGTCGCGGAGTCGAACGAGAGCTGCAACGAGGTCATCGAGAAGAGCCCGGCCACCCCCACCGGACGCAGCGCAGCCGGATCGGCAAACGTGACCTCGACCGGAAAGCTCCACACATCCGCGACCTGGACCGACGGATGCTCCGGCACTGTCCAGGTCGATTCGAGCGTGGGGCGGCCCAGGGTTGCGCTCTCCACGGCGGCGTGCGCGAACTTCCGCTCTAGCATCGCTGTGCGAGCGTCGGCCGACGGCCACATCGCCTGAGCCGGCGCCGCCAGCTCGTCCCATTGCAGCCCGTAGTCACGCGACGCGAACTGATCCGCGAAGGTGACCGCGAGCGCGACGACCTGCGGCGGCGCGACGAGGAGCCGGACCGGCGCTGGTGAACTGGTCGGCCGAGGCGGCTTCGGCGCCGGCGAACTGCAGCCGCTCGCCACGAGGATCGCGAAGCAGCCCAGCACGCACGCAGGCACACGTCGTCTCACGCCTCCTATTCAACGCCATCCACCCGCCACCGGACGGCCGGACCCGCGACGAGGTGCGCCGGAATTGATGCGCTCTCTACAATGCGGCGGGCATGCTCGATCGCCGCGTGATACGTGATCTCGAGGGTCAGGTCGCTCCCTCTCACGTCTACACGCGTCCGGCGGATCTGGCCGCCTACGCGTACGACGCGTGGGGCGCCTCCGGCGAACGGCACCTCCCGGATGCCGTCGTCTTCCCCGCGTCCACCGAGGAGGTGGCCGGCGTCGTCAGCGTCTGCGCCGTGCACCGCGTTCCGATCGTCCCCCGCGGAGCCGGCACGGGCTACGCCGCCGGAGCATCGCCGTCGCGCGGCGGCGTCATCCTCAGTCTCGCGCGCCTCAACCGGATCCTCGGGCTGGAATCCGAGGCGTTGCGACTTCACGCCCAGGCCGGCGCCGTCACCGCCGGGATCCACGCGCAAGCCACCGCCGCGGGCCTGTACTACCCGCCTGACCCGGGCTCGTCGTCCACATGCACGATCGGGGGGAACGTCGCCTGCAACGCCGCCGGACCGCACACGCTCCGCTACGGGGTCACGGCGGATTTCGTCGCGGGGGTCACCGTCGTGCTCTCCGACGGACGGTTCATGCGGATCGGTGAGGGCGGCGACACGTCGGCCACCGCGCTGCTCTCGCTGATGGTCGGCTCGGAGGGGACGCTCGGCGTGATCACCGAGGTGCTCCTCCGCCTGATCCCAGCCCCGAAGACCCGTTCAACGCTCGCCGCTACGTTCACCGGCATGGAGCGAGCCGCAGCGGCGGTCGCGGAGATCAGTGACTCCGGCATCGTCCCGGCGGCCCTCGAGTTCCTCGATGCCGGGGCGCTCGACGCCGTCCGCAGGGCCGGCGGCGGCAACATCGGCGGTGACTCCGGAGCGCTGCTCATCGTCGAGCTCGAGGGTGACCCGGCCACGGTCGGTGCGGACACCGAGGCGGCCTGCACCGCGATCACGCGATCGGGCGCCTCGCAACTCCAGCGGGCAACCGAACCGGGTCAGGCGCAGCGGCTCTGGGCCGCTCGCAAGGCGGTGAGCGCCGCGGTCGCCAAGGTGCAGATCGGCAAGGTGAACGAGGACGTCGTCGTGCCGCGCGACCGGGTGGCGGAGCTGGTCGCCCACACCCGCGACCTCGGCGCCAAGCACGAGCTCCCCGTCGTGAACTTCGGCCACCTCGGCGACGGCAACGTCCATGCCACCTTCCTCATCGACCCCCGGATCGAGGGTGAACGTGCGCGTGCCGACGCCGCCGCGGGCGAGCTGTTCGAGACGGTGCTGGGCATGGGCGGGTCGCTCTCCGGCGAGCACGGGGTGGGCGCCGCGAAGCTGGAGTACGTCGAGTCGACGTATGCC
>DAIQQM010000065.1:0-14711 GCA_036786805.1 Candidatus Dormiibacterota bacterium
TCATCGCGCCCGTCGCTCCGCTCTTCGAACGGACCTCGTCGATGCACGCGTCGAGAAAGGGCAGGATATGACCGCCGGGCAGGGCGAACACCGTGGTGACCCCGCGCTCGCGAAGCGTTCGCGCCATCAACGCGCCGCCGTCATTGCGTCGCTCCGCCTCGGCTCGAGGTCGCTCGGCGGCGACGTCAGGCATGGTTCGGCAGTGTATCGAGCGGCATCGGCGGCGGGCACTGCGCCGGGGCGCGGATAGAATGAGCGCCTTGCAGGACGAAGCCCCGGCGCCTGGCGCAGCGACGCCGGATATGCCGGGCGGCCTCGGGATGCGCGCGCTGCGCAACACGATCCTCATCCTGGTGGCGCGCGTGATCTCGCGCATCATCGCGCTCGTCGCCGTGATCATCATCGGCAACTACCTCGATCCCACGCGTTTCGGGGAGATGCAGACGGCGGTGACCTACGTCGGTCTGGTGGGCACGGTCACCGACCTGGGGTTCTCGGCCCTCTACGTGCGCGAGGGTGCGCGGCACAACGATCAACTCGCGCGGTACTGGAACAACGTGGCATCGCTGAAGCTGCTCGGTGCGGCGATCGGCCTGCCCCTGATCCTTGCGGCGCTGTATTTCGCGGCGGTCCCCTCGCTGCTCTGGCCGGCATTCGCGATCCTGGTGCTCTCCGGCTACCAGTTGTTGCTCCGCAACACGCTCTACGCCCTGCAGCGCCTCACCTTCGAGATCATCGAGATCGTCCCGGAGACACTGGTCGTCTTCGCGCTTGTCGTGATCGGCGTCCACATCCACGCGGACACCGGGTTCTTCCTCTGGGCATATGCGATCAGTTACGCCTTCGCCACCGTGTACTTCGCCACGGTGCTGATCTGGATGGGCGTGCTGCGGCCGGGTCTGCGGCTCGAGCCGCGACTCCTGCTCTCCTGGGTGCGGGTCGCGGTGCCGCTCGGCATCACCT
Organism: Candidatus Dormiibacterota bacterium; assembly: GCA_036786805.1. GTDB lineage: Bacteria > Chloroflexota > Dormibacteria > Aeolococcales > Aeolococcaceae > Palsa-851. Next base: position 964 of record DAIQQM010000065.1, read on the forward strand.
TCATCATCACCACCGTTTATTTCAAGGTCGACGTCCCCATCCTGCAGCGCTTCCGGCCGTACGCCGAGGTCGGTTACTACACCTTCGCGTACAAGCCGTTCGAGTCGCTGCTCTTCATCCCGTTCGCGCTGCGCAGCGTTGTCTTCCCGGTCCTCTCCGTCTACCATCGGCGTTCGCCCGACCGGGTGCTGCCGCTCTCCGAAAAGTTCTTCAAAGCGCTCGTCGTCCTGGGGTGGCCGATCACCGTCGGTGTGTTCCTGCTGGCGCCACAATTCAACAGCCTGCTCCGGCTCTACCCGGGGTCGGAGCCGGCGCTGCAGATCCTTGCGCTGGCAATCGTGTTCATGTTCGCCGACAACACGTTCGCGGCCACCCTGAACGCCATCGACAAGCAGAATGTGTTCGCCTTCGTCGCCATGGTGGGGCTGGTGATCAACGTCGGCGTCAACCTTGTGGTGATCCCTCGGTACGGGTATCTCGGCGCCAGCTGGGCGGTGGTGGTCACCGAGGCGGCACTGGTCGTGGTCGGATGGCTCGTCTTGCGCGCGCAGCTGGGGACGATCCGCCTGGTGAGCACGTCCTGGAAGGCACTCGTGGCCGGGCTGGTCATGGGCGGGTTCATCTACGTCGCCAACCCACACGAGAGCCGCCCGCTGCTCTTTGTCGTGGTCGTCGCATCGGCGCTCATCTACGGCGTGGCTCTGCTCGTGCTCCGGGTTGCGGACAACGAGGAGATGAGCCTCATTCGCAACGCGCTGCGACTGCGGCGCTGACCCGCCGTCGGCGCGGAGAGCACGCGCAACCGACCATCCGGACTCGACCCGAGCACGCGCGTCTGGCGTGGAGTGCTAGCGCCCGGCGGCCGCCGTGTCGGCGAGCACCGCCATCGCGCAGTTGCGGCCGTTGATGCCGATGACACTGCCGCCGGGGTGGGTGCTCGCCCCACACAGGTACAGGCCCGGCATCGGTGTGCGCGCCGAGAAGCGCCGATCCCACATCTGGTCGGGCAGACATTCGCCCTGGAAGATGTGACCGCCGGAGAGGCCGACGGCACGTTCGATGTCCGGTGGCGCCAGCACCTGGCGGGCGACGACACAATCAGCGACGTCCGGCGCGAATCGCGCGATCTCTGCGAACGCTTCATCAGCCACGGCCTCGCGGCGTTCGTCCCACGTGCCCGCAGCGAGCGTGTACGGGGCGTACTCGGCGAACACGCTCATGACGTGCTTTCCCTCGGGAGCGACCGAGGGGTCGTAAGCGGAGTGGAAATACAGCTCCGCCCAGCGGGGCGCGGGCTCGCCCGTGCGGCTGCGCTCGTATGCGGCCTGCGTCTCGTCAAGACTGCGAGCGATGGTCACCATGGCTCGATGGGGGGACTCGTGCGGTTCCGCTGCGGTGAAGGTCGGGAGCCGCGAGAGCGCGCAGTTGATCTTCAGCACCGGGCCCTCCATCCGCCAGTCATGCACCTTCTGCGCAAACGAACCGGGTGCGGCATCAGCGAGCAAGCCGAGGGTGGTGCGCGGGTCGGCGTTGGACACCACGGTCCGCGCCGGAATGCGTGAACCGTCCTCCAGGATGACCGCTTCGCCCGGCGCGATCTCCGCAACTTTCGCGTTGCGCCTGATGACGGCACCTGCCTCTTCCGCCGCGCTCGCGAGTGCGACGGACACGTTGCCCATCCCGCCGTGGACGTATCCCCAGGCGCCGCCACGGCCGTCGATGGTGCCCATTGAGTGCATCGCATGGATCGCGGCTGTGCCGGGATCGCGCGGACCCGCCCACGTCCCGATCAGGCCCTGGCCGTGCAGCGCGGTGCGGAGCCGCTCGTCACGCACGTGGCGCTCGATGACTGAAGCAATCGACTCCTCGAACATCACCTCGATCAGCTCCCTGTCGTGCGCAAGGAGCTCCTCCAGTGCCGGGCGGTCCGGGGCATCGCCCACCCAGGTGTCGTGCGGTTCGGAGCGCAACGCGTGCCGGATGCGCGCAAAGAGCTGCTCGTATCGGCTGTATCCGTCGGCGTCGTCCGGGCTCATCGCCGCCACCACGCGGTGGTTGCGTTCCGGGTCGTCCCACAGGCTGAGCGCCGTCCCGTCATCGAAGGGACACCAGAGATGCGGGTCGACGAGATGCACTCGGTAGCCGTGCCGCCGCAGCTCGAGCTCGTCGATCACCCGGTAGTGGAGGAGGCCGACCAAATACGCGCAGGGGCTGACCACGAACCCCGGGTCGTCGAAGGGATGCTCGAGCGTGCAGGCGCCGCCGATTCGATCGCGCGCCTCGAGCACGAGGACGGTGCGGCCGGCGCGGGCAAGGTACGCGGCCGCGGTCAACCCGTTGTGCCCGGCGCCGACGACGACCGCATCCCACACTGCTTCCCGCACGGTCAACGCCACGCCCGGAGGTAGGTCATGGCGTGGCGGCGCTCGCCGCGACCGTCGCGGAGCGCCTCACCAAGGACGGCGCTGAATCGCTCCGCCTCGGCGGCGGTGAGCGCTGCCGCCATCAGTGTCCGCGTGGTCGGAGCAAGCGGATTCGGCGCGGTGTCCAGGAAGACGTCAAGGTCGTCGCGCGCCGGCGGAGGCGCAAGGGCGAGCTCGGTCAGCGCCTCGACATGCCGGAATCCCGCAGCGCGCGCCAGGGCCACGAGGTCGCGGTCGTCGAATCCGCGGAGGAGGTCCGCTCGCGCGCCGCCGCCTATCTGCTCCGCCTCGCGCAACTTCCGCTCCAGGTCGATCGCCGCAGTCACGTCATACCCCCACAGAAACCCGGGCCGATCGGCACTCATCCAGCTGTTGAGCGGTTCGGCGAGGGACACGCGACCCCCGGAGCGAAGGACGCGATGATATTCGGCGAACGCCTGCGCGCGATCCTCGATGAACAGGAGCACGGCCCGTTCGACGACAACGTCGACCGAGTCCGAGCCGATCCCGGAGAGTGCGGTTGCCGAGGCGAGGACAAAGCTCGAACGAGCCAGCGCCGCCAGGCCCTCGACGGCGCTGCGGCAGTCATCGAGAGCCGGCTCGGAGACATCGGAGAAGATAACGCGCCCGTTCGGCCCGGTTCGGTCCAGGGCGCCGAGCCCGAGCAGTCCCTGGCCCGTGCCGACGTCGAGCACGGTTTCGCCGGGCTGGATCTCCGCGCGGTCGAGGACCTGGTCCCGGACGGTGGCCAGCCGGCTCAGATTCTCGGCGCGCATCCTGGCGCTGCCGCCGTCACGGCCAGTCCGGAGCCACGCCGCCCAGATATCGGTGTCAGGCACGAGCGGAGGCGTCGAGCACGATCTTGCCGACGACCTCACCGGCCTCGAGGAGCCGATGCGCCTCGCCGGCCTGGTGGAGAGGGAGAACCCGATCGACCACCGGTCGCATCCGGCCGGCGGCCAGCTCCGGCACAACCTCGGCGGCGAATGCCGCAACGATCGCCGCCTTCTGGTCCGCGGGCCGAGCCCGGAGCGTCGTGGATATCACGGAGATGCGGCGGCGCATCATGGCGCCGAGATCGATGGTGGTCTGAGTGCCTCCCATCATGCCGATCACGACGATGCGCGAGTCGGTGGTCATCGCGTCAAGGTTCCGGTCCAGATAGGACGCGCCCATGATGTCGAGCACGACGTCGGCTCCCCGACCGCCGGTCAGATCACGGGTCCGGGCGACAAAGTCCTCGGTGCGGTAGTTGATGCCCGCGTCGGCGCCGAGCGCCAGGCAGCGCGCGAGCTTCTCGGCACTGCCGGCGGTGACCAGCACACGGCAGCCGTGCTGACGCGCCAGCTGAATCGCGGCAGTGCCGACACCGCCCGCGCCGCCGTGGATGAGCAGCACCTCGCCGTCCCGCAAGCGTCCTCTCGTGAAGAGCGCGTCGTGGGCGGTGATGAACACCTCGGGAATCCCCCCCGCTTCGATCATGTCGATGTTGTCTGGAACTCGCACAGCCTGCGTGGCCCGGACCGCCACCAGCTCCGCATACGCGCCACCCTCGACCAGCAGCATCACGCGGTCGCCTTCGCTCAGCGTGTCCACCCCGGCGCCGACGCTCGACACCGTGCCGGAAGCCTCGAGACCGAGGATGTCGCTCGCGCCTGCGGGTGGCGGATAGAACCCCCGGCGCTGGAGCAGGTCGGCCCGGTTGATCCCTGCGCCGGCAACGCGGACGACGATCTCGCCGTCACCTGCGAGTGGATCGGGGCGCTCCTCGATGCGCAACTGCTCGGGTCCGCCAGGCGCCGCAACGATGATCGCGCGCAACGCTCAGCGGCCCTGGTCAGCCGGGGCGGCGGTCAGGAGTCCTGGCCGGCCAGGGACGAGACGCCGACCGGGCCGGTCCAGACCGGACCAAGGCCGGCGGTGTTCGAGAACGAGGCGAACGGCAGTTGCCAGTCGCCCTCGCCGTCCGAGTACGACGCGTTGTAGCCGGTGTTCTCGATCTGGACGACGTCGCCCGGAATGCTGAAGTTGTAGAACTGCACGGCGCGCGCGGTGCTGAGGTTCACGCAACCGTGCGACACGTCGGCCCGGCCCTGCGATCCCACCGACCACGGGGCGGCGTGGATGAAGTACCCACTCGTCGAGATCGCCGTGTCGTCATACACCGGGTCGTCGTAGTACTGGGCGCCACCCGGGATGCACGCGGCGGGCGTGTGGAACGTCGGGCACGACTTCATGACCACGACGGGCGTCTTGTACAGCACGATCAGGGTGCCCTGGATCGTGGCGAACCCGCCCTTGCCGAGGCTCACCGGGTAGGTGGCCAACAGGGCGCCGTTGTTGAAGATCTGCATGGTGTGCGTCAGGTTGTTGATGATCGACAGGTGCTTGGCGCCGACCGTGAAGTGCGACGTCCAGTCACCCAGCCCCCAGATGCCGCTGCCGGCGTCGAAGCCTTTGAGATTCGCCGAGACCGTCACCTTGGTGCCGGCCGGCCAGAACGTCTCCGGGCGGAAGTGGACGGTGTCGGCGGTGAGCCAGTGCCAGCCACCAATGACGGCAGGTGTCGAACTGACCTGAATGCGCTCGAGGAGCGCTGCGCGTTCGCTCACGGGAATGCTGGTGTTGAAGTGCAGATCGATGGTCTCCCCGACACCGACGACGGCGCCGTCCAGGGGGGTCATGCCGGTGAGCAGGCGACTTCTTGCCGTCAGCGTCACGAACGTCGACGTCGATGTGGACGTCGATCCCGCCGTGCTCGTCGCCGTGGCCACCACGGTGTAGTGCGCCCCCTGATCGAGTGGCTGGCTCGTCTGCCAGGTCCGTCCGTCGGGTGACATCGCGCCGGTGAGCGGCGTTGACGAGCCGGCCTCGCTCAGCGAGACGGTGTCGAGATGACCGGTGCTCACCGACACGATGATCGGAGCATCGAGTCCGACTCCCTGCGCGGCATTCGACGGGCTCATGGCGATGGTCGGTGGCGCGGCCACGACGGGCGCACCGGCAACATGGACCGTACCGATGTTGCCCACCGGCGGTGCGGTGCCCGGAAGCGAGCACGATGTGAGGAGCAATCCGCCGATGGCAGCGCCACCCGCGAGCATGAGGCCTCCGCGGCTCCGCCAAGTCTGGTCAGCCATGCATCTCCACCGTACCATTGTTCGGTCTCAGGACGCGTTCGAACTACGCGATCAAAGGGATAACGCCGCCGCCTTCGCTGAGGTTTCGTTACGGTCTGGGTTACTGGGGGATCCTGAAGGAATGGTATCGCGCCTGCTCGATTGTCACGAACTCGCGGCACGCCTTGCGACATCCGATCCGCCCGTCGTGCTGGACGTGCGATGGACGCTCGGCGGACCGTCAGGGGTCGGCGATTTCCGGAACGGCCACATCCCCGGCGCGCATTTCGTCGACCTCGATCGAGAGCTCAGCGCTCCACCGGGTCCGGGACGCCACCCGCTGCCCGGTGCGACCTCGTTCGCCGCGAGCATGCGGCGGCACGGCGTCGGTCGCGCGCGGCCGGTGGTCGTCTATGACGCGGCCACCTCCACCTCCGCATCGCGAGCCTGGTGGCTGCTCCGGTACTTCGGGCACCCGGACGTGTCCGTGCTGGACGGCGGTTTCGCGGCCTGGACGGCGGCGGATCTGGCGGTGGAGGAGGGCGACGATCGCGATCCCGCCCCCGGGGACTTCGAGGCGCTGCCAGGTGGCATGCGGCTCCTCGATGCCGCCGGTGCAGCCGCCGTCGCTCAGGAGGGCGTGCTCATCGATGCGCGCGCGCCCGAGCGATTCCGTGGCGAGACGGAGCCCGTGGACCCGGTGGCCGGCCATATCCCAGGAGCTCGGAACCTTCCCGCTCAGCGAACCGAGCACCCGGACGGCACCTTTCTGTCACCGGCGGAGCTGCTCGATGTGTACGCGGCGGCCGGCGTCGCGGCGGGCGTGCCGGTGGCTGTGTACTGCGGCTCAGGAGTCGTCGCGACCACGGGGGTCTTCGCCCTCGGTCTGGCGGGCGTCGACGCTGCCCTCTATGCGGGCTCCTGGAGCGAGTGGATCACGGATCCGGCCCGGCCAATCGACGTCGGCGGGTAGGAGTTCGGCTGTTGTAAATGGAGGCCGGCGCTCCCCCGAACGCCGGCCTCCGAAGAAAGTGCTCCCGTTCCCCCAGACCTCGCGAACGCGTCGCACGGCGCTTGCGGGTCAAACGGAGAGTACTGCGTGCCGACGGGCGATGTAAAGCATCGGCTACTGACCTCGGACTGGGGGTACGCTAGCGCACGTAGCGGAGGTTCAACGGTGACCGCGGTACTTCCAGATCGATGGCTCAATGAGCTCAGTCGCACTTCGCGCGACCTGCGCCTCGTGCGGGGCGACGGGGCGTACGTGTGGGACGACGAGGAGCGCCGTTACCTCGACCTCACCTCGAGCGGCGGCACCACGTTGCTCGGGCACAACCACCCGCGCGTCAACGAGGCGATAACCGGCCAGCTGACCACCTTCAGCGGTGTGCCACCCGGGTTCGACTACGACCTTCGCGAGGAGCTGCTCGAAGCGCTGAGCTTCATCATCCCCGTTCCCCTGACCCATGTCAGCTTCACCACCTCCGGCTCGTCGGCGGTCGACCTCGCGCTCACATGGGTCGCTTCGGTGTCCCACCGTCCCCGCTTGATCGCCATGGAGCGATCCGACCACGGCTCCGGAATCGGCGGGCGGGGCGTCAGCAGCGGACGGCGTCTTGGTGAGATCGCGGGGCGCAGCCTGGACGTGGTGCGCGTTCCGTTCGACGACCTCGACGCGCTCAGGGTAGAGCTCGACGAGCGCGTCGCCGCCGTCCTGGTCGAGCCCGTCCAGGTTGAGGCAGGCATCCGCGTTCCCGCCGACGGGTACCTCGCCTCGGTCGCCGAGCTGTGCCGCGGCGTGGGTGCGCTGCTCGTGGTCGATGAGGTGAGAACCGCGCTGCGTATGGGGCCGAACCTGGCAGCAGCCGCATCCGGGGTCGGTCCGGACATCGTCTGCCTCGGGTCATCACTGGCGAACGGCCTCCCGTTCGGCGTGACGGCGGTGGGTCCGTCCATCTCGCGAAGGGCTCGGGTTTCTCGCCGTGATCACGATGAGGCGTGTCCGCCGCTGGTGTGCGCAGCCGCCAACGCCACCATCCGGACCGCGCTGAGCCCGACCCTTCGGGCGCTGGCCGAGCTCACGTCCGAGCGCCTCCAGAGCCGCCTCCGCGCGCTGCGTCTCGGAGAGCTCCGTGACGTGCGCGGCTGCGGCGCGATGGTTGCGATCGAGACGAGTCTGAACGCTCCGGTGCTGCTGCGCCGCCTCGAGCAGCGGGGGATCCTCGCGCTACCCGGTGGGACCGGGAGCGTCCGCCTCCTCGCGCCGCTTATTCTCGAGCGCCGCGAGGCCGACGGCCTGGTCGAGGCACTCGCGGCGATCATCCTCGCGAGCCGACCCCCGCGCCGCCGGTCCCTCAGCGCGCCGCCCTCCGGTGATATCGAGGTGGTGCTCCCCGGCCGGCCGCTGCGCCGTCAGTCGCGACTCGCGCTCTGACCCTCGCCAGGCGTCAGTTGAGGCGCTCAACGATCATGGCCATGCCCTGACCGCCGCCGATGCACATGGTCTCGAGGCCGATTGTGGCATCGAGCGTCTGCAGGTCGTTGAGCAGCGTGCAGAGGATGCGCGCGCCGGTCATGCCGAAGGGGTGACCGAGGGCGATCGCCCCGCCGTGCGGGTTGAGTCGATCGTCGAAGGGATCGAGCCCGAGGCCACGCGCTGAGGGGATCACCTGCGCCGCGAACGCCTCGTTGATCTCGACGGCGTGCACGTCATCCAGGGTCATCCCGGCTCGCTGGAGCGCCTGGCGGGACGCCTCGATGGGACCGAGTCCCATGTATTCGGGCTCCAGCGCCGTGAGCCCGGTGGAGACGATGCGCGCCAGCGGCGTGATGCCCAGCTCGCGTGCCCGCGTGTCCGACATGATCACGACGGCGGCCGCACCGTCGTTCAGGGGGCAGGCGTTGCCCGCGGTGACTGTCCCGTTCTCACGGAACACCGGCTTCAGCTCCGCAAGCTTCTCGAGCGTGGTCTCGCGCCGAGGCCCGTCATCCTTGGTCATCGCCCCGGCGCCGTCGGGGAGCGTGATCGGGACGATCTCGCGGGCGAAGAAGCCGTCGTCCTGCGCGGCGACGGCTCGCTGCTGGCTGCGCAGCGCGAAACGATCCATCTCCTCGCGGGAGATCTCCTCGCGAGCGGCGACGTTCTCCGCCGTCTGGCCCATGGCGAGGTAGATGTCCGGGAATCCCTCGGGGTTGCCCGGCTGGAGGCGCTCGTTCTGACACTGCGACATGTCGCTCGACCCGTTCATGTAGCGCGAGACGCACTCGACGCCGACGCTCAGGAACACGTCGCCCTCGCCCGCGCGGATCGCGTGCGCGGCCATGCGCGTGGTCTGGAGCGATGACGCGCAGTAGCGCGTGACCGTGGTCCCGGGGGCGTTGACCCGGGTGAGGATGCTGATGACGCGCCCCAGGTTGAATCCCTGTTCGCCGCCGGGTAGCCCGCAGCCGCAGATCAGGTCCTCGATCGTCGAACGATCCAGTTGCGGGAGGCGGTCGAGCACCTGGTTCACCACGCTCGCGGCCAGGTCGTCGGGCCGCACGTTGACCAGGGAGCCCTTCATCGCGCGTCCGATGGGTGATCTGGCGAGGGCGACGATGACTGGCTCTGGCATGGGTCTTTCTCCGATTGTCCTAAAAAGCTATTGTCGGCCGGGTGACGTACTTCATCACAGGCGCGACCGGATTCATCGGCCGCCACCTGGTTCCGCTGCTGCTCGCTCGAGGCGACCACGTCTTCGTGCTCGTCCGCCATGGCTCGCGTGCCCGCTACGTTGCGCAACGGGAGCGCCTGGACCCGGGGGGCAAGCGCCTGCACGTGGTGACGGGCGATCTCACCGAGCCGGGCCTCGCCCTGTCCGTCGACGACCGCGAGCAACTCCGCGGCGCCCAGTTCTTCCATCTCGCCGCGATCTACGACCTGACGGCGCCGGCCGACGAGACCGAGCGCGCCAATGTGACCGGTACCCGCAACCTCGTCGCGTTGGCCAACGAGGTCGGCGCCGGCTGCCTCCACCTGGTCAGCTCGATTGCCGTGGCGGGCCGCTTCAAGGGCTCCTTCACGGAGGCGATGTTCGACGAGGGCCAGGTACTCGACCACCCCTACTACAAGACGAAGCACGAATCGGAGCGGATCGTCCGTACTGAGGCAACGGTGCCCTGGCGTGTCTACCGCCCGGGGATGGTGATCGGCTCGTCCGAGAACGGTGAGGCGGATCGCGTCGACGGCCCCTACTACGCGTTCAAGCTCATCCAGCAGATGCGCGACGCCTTCCCCCAGTGGGTGCCGTTCATCGGTCCTGAGGGCGGACCGTTCAACCTCGTCCCGGTCGACTTCGTTGCCAGGGCGATCGACCACATCGCCCACCTCGACGGGCTTGACGGTCGCGCCTTCCACATCGTGGATCCCGCACCCCTGTCGCTCGGCGACACGCTCAACGTGTTCTGCAGGGCCGCGCATGCCCCTGAGTTCGCGCTGCGGATCGACCGCCGCATGGCGCGGATGATCCCCGGCGGTTTCAGCGCCCTGGGCTCACTCCCCGCCGTGAAGCGGATGCGCGAGCAGGCGCTGGCTCGTCTCGGGATTCCTGAGGCGGCCTTCAGCTACATGGACTACCCGGCGACCTTCGACGCGACCGAGGCGCAGGCGGCGCTCGCGGGCAGCGGGGTCGCCTGCCCGCAACTCCACGAGTATGCGTGGAAGGTGTGGGACTACTGGGAGCGACATCTCGACCCGCAACTGCCGAATCCTGCAAACCTGCGCCGCATCGTCGGCGGCCGCGTCGTGGTCATCACCGGGGCATCGAGCGGCATCGGACGCGCCGTCTGCAAGCACCTCGCGGTGTCGGGCGCGACGATCATCGGCGTGGCGCGGCGCACCGAGCAGCTCGAGGAGATGCGCGCCGAGGTGGAGAGCGCGGGTGGCAAGGCGTATGCGTATCCCACCGACCTCAGCGACCACGACGCGTGCACGCACCTGATCGAGCGCGTCATCGCCGACCACGGCCGAGTCGACGTGCTGATCAACAATGCGGGACGCTCGATCAGGCGCTCCGTGCTCGACTCGCTGGATCGCTTCCACGACTTCGAGCGGACGATGAAGCTGAACTACTTCGGGGCGATCGCGTTGATCATGGCCGTGGTCACGGGGATGCGTGAACGGGGCGACGGGCACATCATCAACATCACGTCGATCGGCGGCCAGGCGTACCCACCGCGATTTGCGGCGTACGTTGCAAGCAAGAACGCGCTCGATGCGTTCTCACGCTGCTTCGCCCCCGAGGTGGCGGCGGAGGGCATCGCGGTCACGACGATTCACATGCCGCTCGTGCGCACCCCGATGATCGCGCCCACCGGGATGTACAGAAACTTTCCGACCATCAGCTCGGATGAGGCTGCGGACATGGTCGTCGAGGCGCTCATCAAGCGGCCGCATGAGGTGTCCACGCGAGTCGGGAAGTTCGGTGAGCTCGTTCACGCGGTCGCGCCCAACGTGCATCAGCTGATCATGGCAGGCGCCTTCCATATGCTCCCGGACAGTGGATCGCACTCACACGCCGACGGCGAGGCCGCCGAGCCCACGGTGACTCCGGAGGCGTACGCACTCGGCATGCTGATGCGCGGGATTCACCTCTAACCGCTGCCGGGCGAGCGCTCCTCGGACACGATCCGGTTTGCGATGACACCGATTTCCGGAATCTCCACCTCGCAGAGCTGACCCGGCTGCAACCAGGGTGCCGGGCTCTGGCCCATGGCGACCCCTGCCGGGGTGCCCGTCAGGATGAGGTCACCTGGCTCGAGTGTGAAGGCGTCCGAGATATATGAGACGAGCGTCGCGACGTCGAAGATCATGTCGGCGGTGCTGCCGTTCTGGCGCAGCGTTCCGTCGACGCGACAGCGAACCGCCAGAGCCTGCGGGTCGGGGATCTCATCCGCACTGACGATCCAGGGTCCGATCGGGCAGAACGTGTCGAAGCTCTTGCCGCGCAGCCATTGATCACCGAGCCCGAGCTGCGCGTTTCGCGCCGAGACGTCGTTCGCACAGCAGTACCCGCCGACATGCGCGAGCGCGCGATCTCTGGGAATCCGTCGGCCGCCGGCGCCGATGACGACGCACAGCTCCGCCTCGTAGTCGAGGTCGTCGACCTCGATGGGCCGGACGACGTCATCGAACGGCCCGCGGATGCACGTCGCGAGCTTCGCGAAGAGGATCGGTCGAGTCGGGAGGTCGTTGCCGAGCTCGCGGGCGTGCTCCGCGTAGTTGCGGCCCGCGCAGACGATCTTCCCGGGACGGGGGACGGGTGGGCCGAGCGCGTAGAGGGGATATGAAGGCGCCGCGCCGCGCGAGATCAGGTCCGGAAGCGCCTCGGTGGCGGCGCGGGCGGCGACGTTGAGCTCGCGCACCGCGAGCACCGTCGCCGCGTCGGCGCCCTCCGGCACCGACACTGGCACGCCGCCCATGGCGCCGAGGATGTCGTCGAGGCGGTAGGCGCGATCGCCTTCGATGAGCGCCGGCACCGGCGCGGACCCGTTACGGATGGCGCCGATCTTCATGGCAGCTCCTTCATTGCATAGCCGGCGGCGGCGAGAACCTCGTCGTGGAGCAGTCCATTCGACGAGATGCCGGTGCCACCGAGGACGGGGTCGTCGCCGCTGCGGTCGGTGAAGCGCCCGCCGGCCTCGGTGACGACCAGCTTCAGGGCAGCGTAATCCCAGAGATTGGCCCGCGACGTCCAGCCGATGTCGGCGGTGCCCCGGGCTACGGCGAGATGGGACATCGAGTTGCCGACGCCGCGTGCGTCCCAGCAGCGGCCGGCAAGCGCGACAAGCTCCTCGGACTGCTTGGTGATCACGAACCCGCGGATCGCCGTGTGCGTGATCAGCGCCTCGGAGATGTCCGATATCTTCGAGACGTGGATCGGTCGCCCGTTGAGGAATGCACCGCCCCCCAGCGTGGCGTGAAAGCGCAGTCGCATCGCGGGGGCGGAGGCGACGCCCACCACCGACTCCCCGTCGCGCTGGAGCGCGATGAGCGTTGCCCAGGTCTCGTTGCCACGGACAAAGCTCCGGGTCCCGTCGATCGGGTCGATCACCCAGCGCCAGGTGGCGCCCCGATCACCGACGACGCCGAACTCCTCGCCGATGATGGCGTGATCGGGGTGCTCGGCGCCGATCCGTTCGCGGGCGTAGGTCTCGATCGCCCGGTCGGCCTCGGTGACCGGTGAGAGGTCCGGCTTCGCGTCGATCCTGAGGTCGTGGGCCCGGAACCGCTCCATCGAGATGCCGTCCGCGATGTCGGCGAGCTCGAGGGCGAGCGCGAGGTCGTCTGTCACCGGGATGAGCTTAGCCTGGGATGCGCCACCGCCTGCACCCGCGTGTAGCCTTACCACTCGATTCCGCGTCGGTTGCAGGCGTCCAGACATCGAGAGGTAGTTCCATGGCTCACATCAAACTCGACGCGCTCGCCGAGAACGGCTACGCCATCCTCGGCGACGGTCCCGCGATCCCCCCGGAAGAATGGGAGCGGCTCGAGTACGTTGACTGGAAGTCCGGAGGGGACACCAACTTCGCGCCGCTCGCGTCGGCCCTCGGCGAGATGGAATGCGCCGGGTTCTGGGATCATGGCAAGCCCGACAAGGACGGCATCTGGACGTCGAACCGGGAGATCGCGCCGACGCTCTGCAAGTACGTCGAGGCGGTGGGCGCCCGCTATGGACGTGTTCGGGTGATCAAGCTCAACCCGTCGTCGGAAGCCGATGCCCTCCGCCAGCTGCATCAGGACGACAACAACCGCCTCAACCCGGATGGTGAGGGCTGGGTGGTCCGGTCGTGGCTGGAGCTCAACGCCCCCGAGGGATCGGAGTTCATCCTGCGTGAGGTCCGCGACGATCCGACGACCGAGAGCCGCATTCCGCTGCACCCCCGGCGCCAGCTGGTGATCGACACCGAGCGGCTCTATCACGTCGTGCACAACCCGGGGCCGAATCCGCGGTACGCGTTGATCACGTCGTTCGAGTCCGGCGACGCGCTGGATCGTTGGATCGCGTCGCAGCGACTGGAGGCGGCGCAGCCCGTCTAGCATCATCAGGCGCAGGGCGCCGCCGCCGATATACTGCGGACCTTCGCGTGCGAGCGGGAGTAGCTCAGTGGTAGAGCACTACCTTGCCAAGGTAGGGGTCGCGAGTTCGAGCCTCGTCTCCCGCTCCAG
>DAIQQM010000162.1:0-3980 GCA_036786805.1 Candidatus Dormiibacterota bacterium
TGCATCAGCCGGCGGTGGTGCAGGCCGCCGACGCGTGCGTCGGCGTCACCCACGGTTTCATCACCAAGGCCGCCATCGCCCGCTTCGTCGCGGGACAGTAGACCGTTCATCCGGGACGGCATGCCTGCTGCGCATGTCGCTCAGCGCATCGACGTGGTGTGCTCCAGGATCGCGCGGGTGACCGCGTCCCAGTCGGCGGGATCGATACCGTGGCCGGCTCCCCCGAGCGGCAGCAGCCGCGCACTTGGAATTTCGCTGGCAAGCGCGTTGCCGTGTGCGAGCGGGAACATCGGATCGGCGGTGCCGTGGATCATGAGGGTCGGTGCCGTGATCGAACGCAGAGCGCCGCGTTCACGCGCCTCGTCCTGCACGAGGCCGTGGTTCTGTGCGGCGCCCGGTTTGCGGGCACGCTCGACGTCACGCTGCGCGAGCCTGCGGATGTGCGCCTCGTCGAACGTACGCCCCCTACCCCACAGGACGCGCCAGTAGTCCACGACATAGTCGACTACAGAGGTTGGATCCGCCCACTCGACCTGCACCGTGGCAAGGAATCGTCGGAGCGACTCTTCGGACGGCGGCAAGGAACGCTCGCCGGGCACCGCGGGGGAGGTGCTGATCAGCACGAGCGAGAGCACGCGGTCGGGGAAGTCGAGCGCGAGGAGCTGCGCGAGTCCACCACCCATTGACATCCCGACGATGTGGGCGGCGGCCATTTCGTATTCGTCGAGCACGTCGACGGCGTCCGCGACGAGATCGCTCACCGTATATCCAGGGTGCCCGGGCTCATAGGCGCGAGACCGTCCGGTGTCGCGATGGTCATACCGAATCGCGAATCGCCCTTCGTCCGCGAGCCTCTGGCAGAAGCCGTCCTCCCACCAGACCATCGAAGCGCCCATGCCCATTACGAGGAGGAGCGGCGGATCGTCCGGGTCGCCCAGCACCTCCGTGCATAGCGTGGCGTCGTCCGCCTCGATGATCCGTTCGCGCATACGCATCGTCCGTCCTCTCATCGCACGTCAAGTCGTCCCGCCTGCGGTCCAAATACAAGACCGGACGCGCGCCGAGAACTCATCGGCGAACTCGTAGGCATCCTGCCGAGACCTGCCTGGGCCCATCTCCCAGGAGTACCTTGCTGGTAACCCGAGACTAGGAGCAGAGATGACCGAACGCGACGTCCACCACGCGCTGAATCAGCCGGCGACGGATCCGGACCCGACCGAGTGGCCGGATCCCTATGACAAGCGGCCCGACCCCCGCGACCCCGCCGCCGAAGACGTGGAGATGGACTTCGGCGACGTCCACACTCCGACGGGCGCCACGAGCACGAGCGAACCGCACCACGAGGTCGACCCTCAGGTCGATCCACGCAAGGCCAACCCGCACGAGCTGTCGCGACCGGAGCGTCGCCGCGCCGGCCACTGATGCCGGTCGGCTTCAAGGACTACTACGAGGTGCTCGGCGTCCCACGGGACGCCAGCGCAGACGACATTCGCCGGGCGTACCGAAAGCTCGCTCGCGAGTACCACCCGGACATCAATGACGAGAGCGACGCGGAGGAGCGCTTCAAGGAGGTGGGGGAGGCCTACGAGGTCCTGTCCGATCAGGAGAAGCGCGAGCGCTATGACCGCCTCGGCGATCAGCGGCGCGCGGGCGCGGAAGCTCCAGACAGGGCCGACTTCGAGGACCTGTTCGGGCGCGCCGGGTTCGGCTCCGACGTCCGCGTGGAGTTCGGCGAGGGCAGGTTCTCCGACTTCTTCGAGGGCCTGTTCGGTGAGGGCGCCGGGGCGGCGGACGGCGGACCCCTCCGCGGGCGCGATCGCGAGGCGGTACTCGAGCTCTCGCTCGAAGAGGCGCTGGCGGGTGGTCGCCGACGTCTCTCCCTCGACGATGGGGGAAGCTTCGAGGTCGAGATCCCGGCCGGGGTGCGTGAAGGTCAGCGCATTCGCATCGCCGGCAAGGGCGTGGCGGGTCGCAGTGGGGGACCGGCGGGCGACCTATACCTCCTCGTGCGTCTCAGGCCTCATCCTCGCTTTCGCCGGGAGGGCGACGACCTGCAGGTGGATCTGCGGGTGACGCCGTGGGAGGCCGCGCTTGGCGCGACCGTGCCGGTCCACACGCTGAGCGGTACCGCGCAGGTGCGGGTGCCGGCCGGGTCCTCCAGCGGCCGGCGCCTGCGGCTGCGGGGTCGCGGGCTGCCGGCACGCGGTGGCGGGCGCGGCGACCTCTACGCGACGGTTCAGGTCGCGATCCCGAAGGAGCTGTCCGATGAGGAGCGAGACCTGTTCGAGAAGCTCGCGGCGGCTTCGCAGTTTGACCCGCGTGAGGGTGGGCGATGAGCGCTCGCCAAAGGCGGCCGCGGGAGACAGTCGAGGTCGCCGTCGAGCAGGCGGCAGAGCTGGCCGTGGTCGCCCGAGGAGCTGGGGTCCGGATCGCGCTCGCGCGCCGCTATCTTGCCTTCGGGCTGTTTGATCCCTGTGCGGGCACGAGCGATGCACCGTTGTTTGCGCCCACCTGCGCTGGGCGGCTGGCCAAGGCAGAGCGGCTGCGGCGTGACCTCGGCCTCAACTATGCCGGCGCCGTTCTCGCTTGCGAGCTCCTCGACCGCATCGGCGAGCTCGAGGATCGCGTCGCGGACTCGGGCTGAGCATCGAGCGCCGGGCACTGTCACAGAAGGGCGACCGTATTTCGTCTCACAAGTGACGTGAGACGAGAGGAGCAGTGATGAAGGTCTTCGTTGCCGGCGCCACAGGCGCTCTCGGCAGTGCGCTCGTCCCGCAGCTCGTGGCGCGGGGCCACGAAGTGGTCGGGACGACCAGGAGCGGATCGAAGCAGGATCTGGTGCGCAGCCTGGGAGCGCGCCCGGTCGTGGCCGACGCCCTCGACCCCGACGCGATCGCCCAGGCGGTGGCGGCCACCGAGCCCGAGGTGATCGTGCATGAGCTCACGGCGCTATCCGGAAAGATGTCCGCGAGGGACATGCGGCATCCCGAGCGCTCCCCGATGGCGGGGATGACCAACCGACTGCGTACCGAGGGGACGGACCATCTCCTGGCCGCCGGTCGCGCCGTGGGGGCACGGCGCTTCGTGGCCCAGAGCTTCGCGGCCTTTCGTTGGGCCCGCACGGGCGGGCCGGTGCAGACCGAGGCCGAACCCCTCGATCCCAATCCGCCGGCGGGGCTGCGGGCTCCGCTGGTCGGCATCCTCCATCTGGAGCGGGCGGTGACGGCGATCGAGTGGGGCGAGGGTCTCGTGTTGCGCTATGGCGGCTTCTACGGTCCGGGGACCGCGGTCAGCCTGGCTCCGGACGCGCAGATCGCGGCGCCAATCCGCAAGCGTCGGTTCCCGATCGTCGACGACGAACCCGCGCCGGTGCGAGAGCGGCTGCGCTACCCCTGCGACCGACCCTCTCACCCCCACCCACGGAAACGTCACAAGCGCCCTTAAAACCCCCGCGGTCCGCTACCCCGGATTAGACTCTCTCCACTGCAGCCGCCCCGCGCCTCCACGCGCGGGCTCGAAGATCAAGGGGGAGTCATGATCACGGTGCGCAGGTGCCTTTCGGCTTCGTCCTGGCGTGCGGCGTCGCCTCACCCGCAGGTGTGGCTCAAGCCGCCACGTCCCACCACAAGCACGCGCTGTGCGTCCCGGTGCGCGCCCACGGCGCTGGCCAGGACCTCGGAAACGGCGCCACCGAGGCGACGATCACGAGCCACGGTGTCGTCCTCGGCATGACACACGCGATGTTCACGCCGACCAGCACGACCACCATGAGCCTGGCGTTCGATGGCCCGATCGTGTTCACCCCGAACGTGTCGAGCATCGGAACGCTCACCGCCCAGGTCACGGGTGACTTCGACCTCGTGACCGGCGCGTTTCACGCGAGTTCGACAAGCATCACCGGCACCGGTCTACTCGGTCATATCAGCGGAGACGTCTCGATCGCCGGCACCGAGAACCTGACCACGGGCAGCTTCACCGAG
>DAIQQM010000001.1:0-57838 GCA_036786805.1 Candidatus Dormiibacterota bacterium
GGATCTGGCCCTCGACGATCATCGGGTTGATGCGCACGCCGCAGTCGTCCACGGCGACCATGCGACGCACCTTCACCTGCCCGGTGCCCTTGTCGATGTCGACCACGACCAGGTACGTCCCGAATGGGAACGTCATGTTCGGCGGGTCGTAGTAGGTGACGCCTTCAAGACCGGCCTCGATGCCGTCCGGGATGTTGGTGTACGCCGCAAAGGCGATGTCCTGGATGGTCTTGACGTTGTCCGGCGAGCCCTTGACGCTGTACTTCCCGTGATCGAACTCGATGTCGGCCACGTCCGCCTCGAAGAGATGCGCCGCGATGATCTTTCCCTTGTCGCGGAGCTTGCGCGCCACGACGGCGGTTGCCGCGCCACCGACCGGCGTCGAGCGGGACGCGTAGGTGCCGAGACCGAACGGCGTGTTGTCGGTGTCGCCCTCGCGGACCTCGATATCGGAGGCCGGGATGCCCAGCTCCTCCGCGACGATCTGCGCGAAGGTGGTCTCGTGCCCCTGGCCCTGCGACTTGACGCCGAGCTTGAGGATCGCCTTGCCGGTCGGATGCACGCGCAACTCGGCGGAGTCGAACATGCGCAGACCGGCGATGTCGTAGTCCTTGCCCTTGCCGGCGCCGACCACCTCGGTGAAGCTGGCGACGCCGATGCCCATCAGCTCGCCCCTGGCGCGCTTCTCGGCCTGCTCCTTGCGCAGCTCGTCGTATCCGAGCATGTCGAGCGCGACCTTCATGGCCGCGGGGTAGTCACCGCTGTCGTACTCGAAGCCCGAGGCGGACTTGTACGGGAACGCCTCCGGTTGGATGAAGTTGTTGAGCCGCGTCGTGACGGGATCCTGCCCGAGCTCGACGGCCGCGCTCTCGACCAGGCGCTCGATGAAGTAGGACGCCTCGGTGACCCGGAACGAGCACCGATAGGCAACGCCGCCCGGCGCCTTGTTGGTGTACGCGCCGTTGGCCACGATGTGCGCCGCGGGGATGTCATACGAGCCGGTGACGATGTGGAAGAGGCCGGCCTTGAACTTGCTCGGCTGCGCGTCCGCGAAGAACGCCCCGTTGTCGCTGAGCAGATTCACGCGAAGGCCGATGAACTTCCCGTTCTCGTCGATGGCGACCGAGCCGTCCATGTAGTAGTCGCGGGCGAACCCCGTCGAGATGAGGTTGTCGGTGCGGTCCTCGATCCATTTGACCGGCCGTCCGATCAGCAGTGAGGCCGCGATGGCGACGACGTACCCCGGGTAGATCGGCACCTTGTTGCCGAAGCCGCCGCCGAGATCCGGCGAGATGATCCGGATCTTCTCCTCGGGGAGACCCGCGACGATCGCGAAGAGCGTCCGGTGCGCATGCGGCGCCTGGCTGGTCATGTAGATCGTCGCATTGCCCGTGACCGGGTCGAGGTCGGCCACGCACCCGCAGGTTTCCAGCGGCGAGGGGTGGCAGCGCGGGTAGAACGCTTCGAGGCTGACGACCTTGGTGGCGCGTGCGAACGCGGCGTCGGTCGCCTCCTTGTCTCCCGCCTCCCAGTGGTAGATCTTGTTGTCGGTCTGACCCTCTTTCTCGTCGCGAATGACGATTGCGCCGGGTGCGATCGCCTGCTGCGGCGTGGTGATCGCCTGCAGCGGCTCGTAATCGACACTCACGAGTGCGGCTGCGTCCTCGGCGATGTACTTCGTCTCCGCGATGACACAGGCGACCTCCTGCCCCTGGAACCGCACCTTGTCGGTGGCGAGCACCGCCTGCGTGTCACCCGACAGCGTGGGCATCCACGCCAGCTTGTGCTGCGCGAGCAGTTCGCCGGTCACGACCGCGACCACACCCGGGATGGCCATGGCGGCGCTGCTGTCAATGCCCTTGATGCGCGCGTGAGCGTGGGGGCTCCGCACGATGACCATGTGGAGCATCCCCGGGAGCACGACGTCATCCACGTAGTGACCCTGTCCGTGGAGAAAGCGCGCGTCCTCCTTGCGGGCGAGCGAGACCCCGATGCCGCCCATCGCCTGACGCGCGGCCTCGGCGGCTTCCTTCGTGTCGACTGCCATCACGCTACTCCTGCGGATTCCGCGGCGTTTGCGGCCGCCGCGTGCTGAATCGCTTTGACGATGTTCATGTATCCCGTGCAGCGGCAGATGTTCCCGCTGATGCCCCAGCGAATCTCGTCCTCGGTCGGATGCGGGTTGGCCTCGATGAGCGCCTTGCCGACCAGCATCATCCCCGGGGTGCAGAAGCCGCACTGCAGGCCGTGCTCGGCGTGGAAGCCCTCCTGGATCGAGTCGAGCTTGCCGCCCTTGGCGAGACCCTCGACCGTCGTGACCTTCTTGCCCTCGAGCATCGGAGCGAGCAGCGTGCAGGACTTCACCGGCCGGCCGTCGAGCAGCACCGTGCAGGCACCGCAGTTGCTCGTGTCGCAGCCGATATGCGTCCCGGTCATTCCGAGCTTGGTGCGGATGAGGTCGACGACGAGCGTGCGCGGCTCGACGTCGACGCTCTTCTCAGCTCCATTGATCTCAAACGTGACCTTCATGCCGCTGCTCCCTGCGCGCGATTGATCGCGGTGTGCAGGCCGCGCTGCACGAAGACCCGTGCAACGTCGCGCTTGTACTCCGCACTCCCCCGGATGTCCGCCTTCGGCTCCGCTGCGCCGGCAGCGAGACGCGCCGCCTCCGCGATCACGTCGTCAGACGGCGCCTGGCCGACGAGCGCGGCCTCGGCGGCGGTCGCCTTGATGCTGTGGGCGCCGACCGCGCACAGCCCGATGCCCGCGGTCGCGATTCGCCCGTCATCACCGAGCACGACGTGGACCGCGGTCGCGACGGTCGCGAAGTCGCCGATCTTGCGCTCGAGCTTGAGGTACGTTCCACCTGAACGCCCGGACCCGACCGGGATCCGGATCTCTGTCATGACCTCGTTGGACTGAAGGCCCGTCGTGAAAGGTCCCTCGAAGAAGCCGGCCGCGGGCAGCACGCGCTCCCCGCCTGACGACCTGACGACGAACTCAGCGCCGACCGCGAGCATGACCGCGCCCCAGTCACCGGCGGGATCCGCGTGGCAGATCGAGCCGCCAACGGTGCCCATGTTGCGAATCAGCGGGTCGGAGATGAGCGGTGCCGCGTCGAGCAGGACGTCCAGTGTCCCGCGAAGGTCAGTGGCGCTCTCGACGTCGCGGTGACGGGTGCGCGCGCCGATACGCACATGCCCGTTTTCTCTGCGGATTCCCTCGAGTCCATCAACTCTTCCAATATCGATGACGATCACCGGAGCCGCAAATCGTAGTTTCAGCAATGGGATCAGACTCTGGCCCCCGGCGAGCACCTTGGCGTCATCGCCGTTCTGGCTCAACAGGCTGAGCACCTCGTCAAGCGCCCCCGGCGCGACGTAGTCAAACGCGGCAGGGAACATCCAAAACCTCCGGGATTGAGCCCAATTACTCTCGAGGATGTGTCCGGTAGCGGACGGACCACAAGGGTACGCCAGTCAAGGACCGAGCGAAAACAGCCGTGAGACGCACCGATGTTCCGGCAAATACCCTTCCGGTAACCATGACTATGATGATTGCCGGACTCCGAACCGAGGGTAAAGGATCAGAAAGCAGACGATGTTGACGCACGCCGTTTCCACCGAGCTCGAATCAGTCGACAGTGCGCAGCGGCGTCTGCTCGACCAGGTTTCCGTGCTCGCCCCCGAGACGGTGTCCCTGGAGTCGGCCCTCGGACGGATCCTCGCCGAGCCGATCTCATCGCACTCCGATCTGCCCGGGTTCGACAACTCGGCGATGGACGGGTACGCCGTGCTCGCGCGCGATATCGCGGACGCAGCGCCGAGCGCGCCGGTCAGGCTTCCGGTCGTCGGTGAGTCTCGGGCCGGGGCTGTTCCGCAGGCGCACCGCGCCGGAACGGCGATGCGGATCATGACCGGCGCCCCGATGCCCGGCGGCGCCGACACGGTCGTCCGGCAGGAGGACACCTCGCGCGACGGCGCCGCTGTGCTCATCGGGATCGCGACGCCGCTCGGCGCGAGCGTTCGCCCGCGCGGCGCCGACATGCGCGCCGGGGACATCGTGATGCTCCCAGGGCAACAGCTCACCAGCATCGACATCGGCGTCGCGGCCGCGCTCGGTCATGAGCGCGTCGCGGTCGGCGCACGGCCACGCGTCGCACTGCTCGCCACAGGCGACGAGCTGGTTCCCGCGGGGACGTATCCAGGCCCTGCGCAGCTCGTCGACTCCAACTCGCCGATGCTGACCGCGGCGGTCCGCGCGGCGGGCGGGCTCCCGACCTTCCTCGGCATCGCCCGCGACACCAGGCATTCGGTGCGGACAATGCTCGAAGCGGCGAGCTCGTCCGATCTGGTGGTGAGCAGCGCGGGCGTCAGTGTCGGTGACCACGACTGGGTCCGTGAGGTCGCCGGCGAGCTGGGCACCATCTCGACCTGGCGGGTGGCCATGCGTCCCGGCAAACCGGTGCTGATCGGAAGGCTGGGGGACGCGGTGTTCATCGGCCTTCCCGGCAACCCGGTGAGCAGCTCGGTGACCTTCGAGCTCTTCGCCCGGCCCGTGATCCGTCGGATGCAGGGCGCCACCGAGCTGCACCGTCGCAGGATCTCCGTCCGGCTCGGCGAGGCGATGACCAAGCCCGCCGGGCTGGAGACATACACGCGCGCGGTGCTCCGCACCGAGGAACACGACGATCTTCTCCGCGCACACAGCTCCGGAGACCAGGGCTCTTCGATGCTCCAGTCCCTGACACGCGCGGACTGCCTGCTCGTGCTCCCCGCGGAGCCCGAGGTGCTCGAGGCCGGGACCGTCGTCGAGGCGATCCCCCTGCGATGACAACCGTTTCAGCGGTTCCCGTGGTAGCGGTCGGTCCCGACCGGTTCGGCCGCTCGCTTCGAGACGTGCGCATCTCGGTCACGGACCGTTGCAACTTCCGCTGTCCGTACTGCATGCCCAAGGCGCGTTTCGGCCCCGGCTATCGTTTCCTGCCTCGCGCCGAGGCACTCCACGCCGGCGAGATCGTCCGGCTCGCCGGTATCTTCGCTTCGCTCGGAGTCACCAAGATCCGCCTCACCGGTGGCGAACCGCTGCTCCGTCCGGACCTGGCCGAGATCGTTGCGGGGATTGCCGGGCTCGGCGTGCCCGACATCGCGTTGACCACCAACGGCGCGCTGCTCCGGCGCTGGGCGACCCGCCTCCGCGACGCCGGACTGCATCGGGTGACGGTGAGCCTCGACTCGCTCGACCGCGACGTGTTCACGTCGATGAGTGATTCGAAGGTCGAGTTGAGCGAGGTGCTCGACGGCATCGACGCTGCGCGCGAGGCCGGGATCGCGCCGATCAAGCTCAATTGCGTCGTGCAACGTGGCGTGAACGAGGAGGGCCTGCTCGACCTCGTCGCGTTCGCCCGCCGAGAGGGATTCGGCCTGCGCTGCATCGAGTACATGGACGTCGGCGCGACCAACGGATGGCACATGGCGGACGTGGTGAGCGGCGAAGAGATCCTCGAACGCGTGCGCCAGGTGTACCCGCTCCTCGAGGAGCAGCCGGACCCGTTCGCGGTGGCCCGGACCTATCGGTTCGCCGACGGCAAGGGCGAGCTCGGCGTCATCACATCGGTGAGCCGTCCGTTCTGCGGCGACTGCACGCGCGCCCGGCTCGGCGTTGACGGCAAGCTCTACACGTGCCTGTTCGCGACCTCGGGCATCGACCTGCGCGAGCCGTTGCGCTCCGGCGCGGACGATGACGCGTTGCGCAGCATCGTCGCGGACCGCTGGAAGCGTCGCGACGATCGTTACTCGGAGTTGCGCGGGCTGGGCATCGCCCAGGGTGAGCGCATCGAGATGTCGTACATCGGCGGCTGACCGTTGGATGAGATCACCGTCCTGGTGTTCGGACCGCTCCGCGAGCGAGTCGGCCTCGCGGAGGTCCACGTCGACGGCGCGACCGTGCAGGAGGTGTGGGACGAGCTCGTTCGGCGCCATCCCGCCGCCGCGGTCGACGCCGGGTCGATACGGGCGGCGCGCAACCTCGGGTACTGCGAATGGAGCACGGCGGTGCACGGCGGCGACACCATCGCCTTCATCCCCCCGGTGGCCGGCGGCAGCAACGGTCCGTCACCGGTGCGCGTCTGGATGACCGACGCGCCCATCGACATCGCGTCGGTGATCGCGAGCGCCGGCACGTCACGCGACGGAGCCGTGGCGACCTTCATCGGCAGAGTGCGCGATCACAGTGACGGCGTCGTGGTGCACCGGATGGACTACGAGGCGTATGCGGAGATGGCCGAGGCCGAGATGCGCCGGATCGGCGAGGAGCTGTTCGCCCGCGGCGGTATCAGCACGATCACGATCGTGCACCGCACCGGATCGCTGCTCATCGGCGACGCAAGCGTCGTCGTGGTGGTGGCGGCGCCGCACCGGGACACGGCGTTTCCCGCGTGTCAGGAGGCGCTGGAGCTCATCAAAAGCACCGTCCCCGTGTGGAAGCGCGAGCACCGAGCCGACGGTGCGCGCTGGGTGGACGCGCGCCACGGCGCCGCCGACGTGGTGGGCTCGTGACCGAGCGGCGCCTGACGCATGTCGACGCAACCGGTCGCGCGCGGATGGTCGACATCAGCGACAAGGCGGTGACCCAGCGCAGCGCCACAGCGCGGGGTCGCGTGACTTGCAGCGCCGAGGCGGTGGAGCGAATCGCCGCCGACGCGATCGCCAAGGGCAGCGTGCTCGATACGGCGCGGCTCGCCGGCATCATGGGCGCCAAGCGCACCTCCGACCTGATCCCCCTGTGCCACCCGCTCGCGCTCCGTCACATCGATGTCGACCTGCGACTCGACACATCCGGCGTGGTGATCGAGGCGACGGCGCGCGTCGAGGGAGCGACCGGTGTCGAGATGGAGGCGCTCACCGCCGTCGCGATTGCCGGGCTCACCGTGATCGACATGATCAAGGCCGTCGACCACTGGGCGTCCATCACCGACGTGACGCTGGTGCACAAGGAGGGCGGCCGCAGCGGCAGGCTCGATCGACCGGGCTCGGGCTAGTTCGCCGGCGCTGCGTGTTCGGGGTGCCGCGTGTTGCCGGCAATGAGCGCGAGCGCATGCGGGAGCGCCGGCCACACGGCGTCAAGGCACTCCGCGACGGCTGCCGGGCTCCCCGGCAGCGAGAGCACGAGACAACCGCCGCTGACGCCGACGACCTGTCGTGAGAGCATCGCGTGCGGCGTCGATGTGAGGCCCTGGTGACGCATCACCTCGGCCATGCCGGGAACCTCGTAGTCGAGCATCGGCGTCACCGCCTGCGGTGTGACATCGCGAGGGCCGAGACCCGTGCCCCCGGTGAGCACGAGAATGTCGGCTTGCGCGATGCAGTCACGCACCGCCGCACGGATCCTCTCGATTTCGTCGGGCACACTCTCGCGGACCACGACGTCCGCGGGGAGCAGCGCGAAACGCGCGACGATCACGTCACCGCTGCGATCATCAGCGTCAACACCTCGCCGGCTGTCGCTCACGGTGATCTCAGCGGCACGCCAGCGGCGTTCTGCGGTCACATCACTCATTGGCGAATGATCCGTTCTTGGCCGGCATAGACGTTCATCTGCTCACCGCGAAGGAAGCCTACCAGGGTCATTCCTGAATAGGCGGCGAGCTCGACGGCGAGGCTCGATGGCGCGGAAACCGCTGCCAGCAAAGGAATCCCGGCCATCAATGCCTTCTGGGTCAGCTCGAAGCTGGCGCGACCGGAGGCGAGAATGATGTGCGAGCGCAGCGGCAACAGCTCGTGCGTCGCGGCCCATCCGATCACCTTGTCGAAGGCGTTGTGACGGCCGACATCCTCGCGCAGGCACAGCAGGACTCCGCCGGCGTCGAAGAGTGCCGCCGCGTGCAGTCCACCGGTGCGTGAGAACTGCCGCTGCGCGGATCGCTGGATCGCGGGCAGGCTCAGCAGGAGCGACGCGGAGACCCGGAGCGGGTCAGCGGCCACATCGTATGCCGATTTCGTGCGCACCGCCTCGATGCTCGCCTTGCCGCACATCCCGCAGGACGAGGTCATGTAGAAGGCGCGGGGTGTGATGTCGCGAGTGGCCTGTGGATCGGTGAGCGTGACCTCCACGATGTTGAGCTCCCCCGTCTCCGCGGCAGCATCGGGGCACATGCGCATTGCCGCGATCTGGCTCGCCGAGCGCACGATGCCCTCGGTGATGAGGAAGCCCGCGACCAGGTCGAAGTCGTCCCCCGGCGTGCGCATGGTCACCGACAACGACACCTCGCCGATCCGGATCTCGAGGGGCTCCTCGGTGCTGACGTCATCGCTGCGCCAGGTGACGGCGCCGCCCGCCGCAACCTGCATCACCCGCCTGTGGCGCACAGTCATGCTCTCCACGATACCGGGATTGGCGGGGTCTGCTCGGCAGCCCTTCGATGAGCTCCGGTTGGATAATCGGATGAGGAATGACCACCCCGCCAAAGGTCTTTGTGTTCAAAGGCGATCGTCTTGACGAACCGGACTGGAGAACCCAGACCCACTTCGTTCTGGGTTTGACACTCCGCCTTGCGACTCCTCAGGAAGGAGGCCGTTCAACGCCGCTCGGCCCGTTCGGTCCGAACCCGTGGGTCTATCGCCCCGACTGGGGCTTCGAGGGCCTGAATCATCCGCGTGAGATGTGCGGTGCGCCGGTAATGTTCTTTGAACGCGACCTCGTGCCTGTAGGAGCGACGCAGAGGGCCGTTATCTGGAACTTCGGCTCCCGGGACAAGTGGGACACCGTGCAGCCGAGGTCTGAGTTGTTCATGTACGAAGGTCCCCATCTGTGCGGGCGCGCATCCGTCGAGTGGAAAGAAGAGGTGCAGCCTCAGCTCTCCGACGAGCAAATGGATCGGTTTCGGCAATGGGCTGTGACGGGCGAGCTTTCTCCTTCCTCGGCGCCAACTGGCACGGGAGCGACATCATCTGAGGCCGTGCCCGATATCCCGGAGCCCCGCGACCTGCTTGCCGAGCTAGCCTCGAACCTGAGCGCAGCACATGGCGCTCTCGCCACCCTGGGGGTCGTCGACCTGGCCGGACGGGCGCAGCTGCTCCGCATTGCTCGCGACGTCGCGCACGCCACCGAGCGCCAGAACGCCCCCCTCGCGGCCTACCTGATCGGCCGGTTCGTCGAGACCTCCGTGTGCGCGGGGATCTCGGAGACCGACGCCATCGAGGAGGCGGCGTCGATCGTTCGATCCATCATCGGGGACGGTCCCGGGTGACCCGTGCGAGGTCCTCGGGTGTGTTGACGTTGTCGCTGAACCTGGCGGAGATGCCCGCGGCGCGCCACTTGCGCTCCGGGAGACGCCGGACGTCGGATCGCTCGATCAGGTGCCGCAGCGATCGATCCGGTCCGGCGAGCGCAGCCTCAGCCGCCCCGAGGAGTGACACCGAGTAGACGGCATGGAGCGGCTCGATCCCTCGTGAGGTCTCGCACACCGCCACGTCACCGTCGCCGATGGTCGCGGCCAGCATCGCGAGGAGGCTGGGATCGATCCAGGGGAGGTCCACCGCCACCACGGCGAGCAGGCGATGCGTTGAGGCGCGAAGCGCCGCGACCAAACCGCCGAGCGGTCCTGCGCCCGGCACCGCGTCGGCGACCGATCGCCTTCCCGTGACGTGGAGGGGCACGGCGCCGGGAGCGATGAGCACGGGATCGCACACCTTGTCGAGGCGCTCGAGCGCGCGCTCGAGCAGGGTCACACCGTCCAGGGTGACGGTCGCCTTGTCGACACCCATGCGCCTGCTCGCACCGCCGCACAGGACGACACCGGCGAGACCCGGGCGCACGAGCGCACGGTCGTGCCGGGGAACGCCTTCATCGCGCCCGGGTGATACCTCCACGGGGCGCAACCTTACGAAACACCACCGTCCCGAGCCCTCCGTCAGAGCGGCGATCCCTGCGTTGCCGCAGGAGCGCCCCAGCGATCAGGCGCTCAAGCCGTTGCTGATGTTCGAGAAGACGTTGTTCGTCTGATGTCCCATGACACCGACAACAACGATGACGAAGATCGCGATCAGGACGATGATCAGCCCGTACTCGACGAGCCCCTGACCACGTTCGTCATCGCGCCGCCGGCTGGTGGGAGCGGTCATCGACCTCACCAGGGCTACCAACGCGGGGATAAATGCCGGGATCATGTCGAGCAGCATCGGTCACATACGGCGACCAAACGTTGTGGTTGGGTGACGAGCTTGTTTCGGTGCCCGCCAACGAGATGGCGTCTGTTACTGCGACGTTACCCCGCGCTCAGCGCGCGAGCTCGGCGCTCTTGATTGCCGCCCCGTAGCCGTCGGGCAATTGCCTCGGCGGCTGCGGACCGATGTACAGCGCGGACGGGCGGATCAGCCTGTTGTTGGCCGCCTGCTCCGCGATCGCCGCCGTCCAGCCGACCGTACGGCTCGACGCGAAGGTCGGCGTGAACATGTCGGGTGGAATGCCGACGCTGTTCATCACGACGCCGGCGTAGAACTCGACGTTGGTGTAGAGGCGGCGACCCGGTTTCAGCTCGTTCAGGACGCGCAGTGCCGTTTGCTCCACCTGCACCGCGAACTCCGCCTGGGGGCCGCCCAGCTCGATCGCCACCTCGCGAAGCAGCGTCGAGCGCGGGTCATCGGTCTTGTAGACGCGGTGACCAAAGCCCATCAGGCGCTCCCCGGAGGAGATCTCGTGACGCAGATACTCCTCCGCTCTGTCCGGCGTGCCGATGGCGTCGAGCATCGCCAGCGCCCTCGACGGGGCTCCACCGTGGAGCGGACCCGCGAGCGCGCCGATCGCCCCGGTGAGCGCCGACCCGATGTCCGACCCCGTCGACGTGATCACCCGCGCGGTGAAGGTCGAGGAATTGAATCCGTGGTCCATGGTGAGGATCAGGTATTGCTCCAGGGCACGGATCGCCCGGGCGCTGGGCCGCTCTCCCGTGAGCATCTGGATGTAGGCGCCCACGTACCCGAGATCCGCGTCGGGCTCGATCGGCTCGAGCCCGAGGTGATGGCGGTGCAGCCGCATCAGCAGCACCGGGACGATGGCCGCCATCTTCAGGCATTCCCTTCGGACCTCATCCGCCGGGATGTCGAGCGTCGGTTTCTGCTCGAGCGCCGCACCGGCAAGTGACACCGCCGTCCGGAGCGCCATGAGCGGCGTGTAGCCGGGCAGGCCGGCGACGCGCGGCAGCAGGTCGGCGATGGTGTCGGGCAATGAGCGCGCCTCGACCGCGAGCTTCGTGAACGCCTTCAGCTGGGCGTCGTCGGGCAGCTGGCCCTCGACGAGCAGATGCCACACCTGCTCGAACGAGCAGCGTCGCGCCAGCTCGGTGGCGTTGTACCCGCGGTAGTGGAAGAACCCCTCCTCACCACGGACGTCACCGACCGACGTCTCGGCCACGGCCACGCCCTCGAGTCCACGGGGCGCGAGTCCGGGAGGAGCCGAGCCCGCCGGCTGCACCTCTTCGATGTGGGCGACGCGCACGACGTGACGAATCGAGAGGATGCCCGCCACCCGCTCGCCGTCCATGACGGGGAGGTGGCGGAAACGGCGCTCCCGGAAGACGTCGAGGCCGTGCTCGACGGTGTCGGTGACCGAGACCGTGACGGGGTTCTTGGTCATCACCTCCTCGACCTGTGCCGTGCCGGGATCGATGCCGTGCCCGACCGAGCGGAGGAGGTCTCGCTCGCTCACCATGCCGCGCAACCTACCCTGCCCGTCGAGGACCGCCGCCGCGCCCACGTTCGCACCGTCCAGGATCACCGAAGCCTCCGCCAGGGTGATGGTGGTGGGCACGACCACCGCCGGTTTGTGCATCACATCGGCGACGGTGAGGGAGGTGGTCACGGTGTCAGTCTAGCGCTGTGTCCCAGGGATCTCGGCGCCCCTCCGCCCATGATCGGTCAGCGCGGCGAGCCGCCTGAGCGTCACGATCTGGCGATCACCATGACCGGCGACACCGTCCCGTACGCCCGACCCAGCGGCGACATGGAACCCGATGCCTACCGCGACGCGGCGCGCCGCGTGGCCGACTGGACCGCCGACTATCTCCGCGACGTCGAACGGTTCCCCGTGCTGAGCCAGGCTCAGCCGGGCTCTGTGCGGCGCGGCCTGCCGGCGACGCCGCCGGTCGACGGCGAATCGATCGAATCGATGCTCGCAGACATCGAGGAACTGCTCCTCCCCGCGACCACCCACTGGCAATCACCCGGGTTCATGGCCTACTTCGCGTCAACCGGCTCCGGGCCGGGGATACTCGGTGAAACGCTCGCCGCGGCCATGAACGTCAACGCGATGCTCTGGCGGACCGCGCCGGCGGCGACCGAGCTGGAACAGGTGACCCTCGACTGGCTCCGGCAGATGGTGGGGCTTCCCCAACCGCTGTTCGGGGTGATCAACGACACCGCATCATCGAGCACGCTCTACGCGCTGGCTGCGGCGCGAGAGGCCCAGACCGACCTCCGCATTCGCGAGCTGGGCATGGCCGGACGCTCCGACCTTCCGCGCTTGCGCTTCTACGCCTCGAGCGAGGCGCACTCTTCTGTCGAGAAGGCGGGCATCGTGCTCGGCATCGGCAGGGATGGATTGCGCCGCATCCCGGTCGACGAACGCTTTCGCATGGACCCGGTCGCCCTCCGCCACGCGATTCTCGAAGACATCGCGGCCGGGATCCGGCCCTTCGCCGTCGTCGCCACCACCGGAACGACCTCGACGACCAGTGTCGACCCCGTCCCGGCGATCGCGGCACTTTGCGAGCAGCATGGACTGTGGCTCCACGTCGACGCGGCGTACGGCGGCGCCGCGGCCGTCGCGCCGGAGCTCCGCTGGGTGCTCGACGGTGCGGAACGCGCCGACTCGATCGTCGTCAATCCACACAAGTGGCTCTTCACACCCATCGACTGCAGCGTGCTGTGGACACGCCGTCCCGACGTCCTTCGCGACGCATTCTCGATCGTCCCCGAGTACCTCACCACCGCCGACGGCTCGGAGCGTGACGCACCGAATCTCATGGACTACGGAACGTCACTCGGTCGCCGGATGCGGGCTCTCAAGCTGTGGATGGTGATCCGTCATTTCGGAACCGAGGGAATCGCGCAGCGCATTCGCGAGCATTGCGAGTACGCGTCCATGCTCGCCCGCTGGGTCGACGCCGAGCGCGATTTCGAACTGCTCGCACCCGCACCGCTGAGTGTCGTGTGCCTGCGTGCGCATCCACCCGGCCTCGATGATCCGGGAACGCTGGACATGCTGAACCAGCGCATTGTCGAGCGAATCAACAATGGTGGTCGTTTCTTCCTGAGTCACACGAAACTGCGCGGCGAGTACGCGATCCGCGTTGCCTTCGGCAACCTGCGCCAGGAAGCGAGTCATGCGCACGGAGTGATCGCCGCCCTGCGAGGTGCCATCGACGATGTAGCATGAAGCGCAATGTTCCGCGCCCTCGGGGCGAGACTCACCCTCGACTACAAGGGGGTGGCCGGAGCTGCGCTTTTCGAAGCAGCGGCTCAGCGAATGTGGATCTGGGCAACGACTGGTCTTAAGACTGCAACGGATTTGTTGACTGAGGGTGAGTTTCAGGAAGATGGCCTGACGGTCAGCGTCGTGCGTTGCGACAGCGGCGACCAATCGCTCTGTCGCGTCGCGCTGCAGCGGCCGGATGAATGGGATCCGTCGATTCTCTGGTTGACCACTGTCGACGCCGTTCGCACCGGCGACACCGTCGAGGTCGGGGTCTCCGTGGAGCAGGACCTCCGCCATCTTCGCGTGCCGCCATCCCCGCTTGCACCCCCGCTCGTGGCCCTGCTCCACGACTTCGTCAACGAGGGCGCGACGGCCGGCACGCAGCGGCTCCGCGCGACGCCGGACTCGCTGATGGGCAGCGAGCGCATCGACTGGTTCGTGCAGTCGTGCCTCCTCGACCCGGGCCGGCGACTCCCGGTCGTGCTCTTCAGCGCGATAAAGGAGGAGGACGGCGTCTATCCGATCAACGCCGGCAATCCGGCGCTCACCGCTCGCGAGCTGTGCGGGTTCGCGCACGTCTATGTCATGCCTCGCGTCGAGGACTCGCACCGGCTCACCAAACGCCTCGGCATGCTCTCGGTCTACGACGGCGCCGTGCGCATCTACTGGCCGCGCTTCCGGCTCACCGACCCACCCCCACGCCATCCGCTGCACCTCCGCCAGCGGCTCAACACCGCCAGTGGCCCTGCCATCATTCGTCGTGTGGTCGAGGCCGGCGCGCGCTCCTACCGTCCCCCGGACGGCACCGGGACTCTGCTGGCAACGCGCTGGCGCGAGCATGAGGAAGAGCGGATCGCGGCGATCGGCGGGGAGGCCGACCCCGCGCGTCAGGCAGCCCTGCTGCGCGACGAGCTCCTCCGCGTCATCGACGCCAAGGTGGCGCTCGAGCGCGAGATGGAGGCGATGCGCCTTCAGCTCACCCGATCCTCGGAACGCGCTGACGACCACGATTCGCAGCTGACCGGCGTCCGCACGGCTCCGGGACCCGGATCCGCGAAGGAACTCGCCGGGAGGCCGGCGGCGCCGGGTCGCGAGGCGATTCCCGCGGACCCCGCAGACGCCGCCTCGCGGGACTGACGATGCCGCTCCACCATCGCAGCCTCGACGCCGCCGACGCGACGGTCGAGATCAATCCGATGTACACCCGGCACGGCGAGACGCGAACCGTCCCGAAGCTGCACCTTCCCCAGAACGAGCTCCCTCCGGACCTCGCGTATCAGATCGTGCACGACGAGCTCATGCTCGACGGCAACGCGCGCCTCAACCTCGCGACCTTCGTGACCACGTGGATGGAGCCGCAGGCGCAGCGCCTCATGGACGAGTCGGTCGACAAGAACGTCATCGACAAGGACGAGTATCCGCAGACCGCCGAGCTCGAGCGTCGATGCGTCCACATGCTGGCCGGGCTCTGGCACGTACCGGGACCGCACGGCGGGGTGGGCTGCTCCACGACCGGCTCGAGCGAAGCCGCGATGCTCGCCGGGCTCGCTCTGAAGTGGCGGTGGCGCATGCGAAGGAGCGCTGCCGCGCTGCCGGTCGGCAAACCGAACCTCGTGATGGGCATCAATGTCCAGGTGTGCTGGGAGAAGTTCTGCCGCTACTGGGACGTCGAGCCGCGGTACGTGCCCATGGAGGGCGAACGACGCCATCTGACGGCCGAAACCGCGATCCCGCTCTGTGACGAGAACACGATCGGTGTCGTCGCGGTCCTCGGCTCGACACAGGACGGCAGCTACGAGCCGGTCGCCGCCATCGCCGCCGCGCTCCAGCAGCTCGCAGCGAGCGGTGGACCCGACATACCGGTGCACGTCGACGCCGCGTCCGGCGGTTTCATCGCGCCGTTCATTCAGCCCGACCTCGTGTGGGACTTCCGTCTGGATCGAGTGGTCTCGATCAACACCTCCGGCCACAAGTACGGTCTCGTCTACCCCGGTGTGGGGTGGGTGGTCTGGCGTGATCGCGAGTCGCTCCCGGAAGACCTCATCTTTAATGTGAACTACCTGGGCGGGAGCATGCCGACCTTCGCACTCAACTTCTCGCGTTCCGGCTCCAACGTGATCGCCCAGTACTACCAGCTCATCCGGCTCGGCTTCGAGGGATACCGCCGCGT
Source organism: Candidatus Dormiibacterota bacterium (assembly GCA_036786805.1). Taxonomy (GTDB): domain Bacteria; phylum Chloroflexota; class Dormibacteria; order Aeolococcales; family Aeolococcaceae; genus Palsa-851. Next base: position 15,641 of record DAIQQM010000001.1, read on the forward strand.
GCAGCAGGCGTGTCAGGACACCGCGCTCCATCTCTCCTCCCAGATCGCGAAGCTCGGTCCGTTCCGCCTCCTCACCGACGGCAGCGACCTTCCCGTCTTCGCCTTCACTGTCGATCCCGATGCCGGCTACAGCGTGTACGACGTGTCGGATGCGCTGCGCAAGCGCGGCTGGCAGGTCCCCGCCTACACGCTGTGCGCCAACCTCGAAACCACATCGGTGCTCCGCGTGGTGGTGCGCAACGGATTCTCGCGCGACCTGTCAGACCTGCTGGTCGACGATCTCAAACGCAAGGTGGGCCTGCTGCGGCACCATGCCCCGTCGCAGTCGCACGCGGATCGCCAGCGCTTTCACCACTGACCCGGATCACGCGAGTCGCGCATTCCTCCGGGGCGTGCGCCCGGATATCACGCGTGTGACCCCGAGCTCGTCCTTCGTCCAGGTCACGTCGACGAGACGCGCTGCGCGAAGCGCCGCCTGTGTCCGCCGCGACAGGTAGGTGCCGACCTCGACGAGCACGAAACCGCCCGGCTTGAGCCAGCCGTGCGCTTCGGCGGCGAGCCTGCGCACCAGACCGAGCCCGTCGTCGGAGCCGTCGGTGAGCGACTGGAGTGGCTCGAATTCGCGGATCTCCTTGGGCAGTTCCTTCAGGTCACGGCGGAGGACATACGGCGGATGGATGGTGAAGACATCGATCTCACCGCGCAGCCGGCGCGGCAGTGCGTCGAGAAGGTCTCCCGCGCGGAAGTGCGCGTTGCGGAGTCCGAGGTGACGTGCGTTGTCCTTGCCGAGGGCGGCCGCATCCTCGGAGATGTCGACACCCCAGACCTCGGCGCCGCGCACCTCGTTGGCGATGGCGAGCGCCACCGGGCCGGCGCCGGTTGCGACGTCGACGGCGACGCGCTGCCCGCGGCGCCGGCGCAACGCCCGGACGGCCTCCGCGGCGAGAAGCTCGCTCGAGGCGCGAGGCACGAAGACGCCCTCGCGCACCAGGAGATCCAGCCCGCGAAACGCGTAGTGGCCCTTGATCCGGGGGATCGGCTCACCGTTGACGCGCCGCGACACCATCGCCGCAAAACGCTGCTTCGACTCGCCGTCGAGCACGCGCCCGAGGAGTGCCGGTGTGAGCCGTCGGCCGAGCACTTCGCTCATCAACTCCTCGGCGTCGTACCGTCCGAGGTTTCGGTCCCAATGATCGATCGCCGTCGACTTGTCGATCTTGCGAATGGCCTTGTCGATGTGCTCGGAGACGGTGATGGCGGGCATTGACCGCGCATGGTAAGCGCTCGCGCGACGGTCACGCGCACCATGTCGGCGTGCGTGTGACTCCCGCGCCGGACCGGGGCCTGTGTGCGTCGTGCGTGCACGCGCGGGTGGTCACGGGCGTTCGCTCGACGTTCGTCCTGTGCGGGATGGCCGGCAGCGACGGGCGCTTTCCACGGTACCCGGCGCTCCCCGTGCGCCGATGCGACGGGTACACGGTGGTGCGGCCTCAGGCGACCCGCGACTGACCCCTGCCGCGTCGTGACCGTTCGCGATGCGGCAGATACGATCGATCGCCGATCCAGGGTGCGGGTGGAACACCGAGACCCTTGGTTGTCTGGTTGAGCCAGGCGCCGTACTTGCTGCGCATCGTGCTGAAGTCGGTCCATGCACGGTCGGGGTTGTGCAGCTGGTACCCGGCGCGCTCGAGACGGTCGCATGCCTCGACGAATTCCTCGCGCTCGACCCCGGGAACCGCCTCGCCCTCGTAGCGAAAGTGATCGCGCATGTCGGCGACGAAGTGCGCGCCGACCTTGAGCATGAGGCGGGCCTGGCCCACCGGTCCGCCCTCCACCGTGGTGAGCACGAGGGTCGCCGCGTCCATCACCGCGCCGAACGAGTTGGCCCATGCCTCGTTGTCGTGGCTCGAGCGGAAATAGAAGAGCAGCGGGTAGGAGAGATGGCTCTCGATCACGTCGACCGTCCACAAACGCCATTCATCGAATGTCGCGGCGAGCTGCTCCGGCATGGCGTCCCTGGCGCACGTCTCGAGCAGTTGCACGCCGGATGGCGGTGCGCCGGCGAGCGCATCGAGCGCCACCACGGCCGTCTCGCGGCGCTGGAACGAGCTGAACAGCGAGAAGAGCAGGCTGATGACCAGCGCGAACAGGCCGAAGCCGCTCGCGGCTTCGATCGCGGCGAAGGTTCGAGTCGCGATCCCGGTCGCCTCGATGCCGTCAACCGAGAACGCGAGCATCCGTCCCGCCGAGAAGTAGAGCGTCGACCCGAAGGAATCGGGCTGCGGCTGCAGGCCGGCATGGAGACCGCTGAAGATGAGTGTGTATCCGAGGATCAGCGCGAACCCCCAGAGGATGAGCAGCCCCACCAGCATCAGTGGCGCGAAAGCGGCGAGGACGGATTCGCGAGTCTGCAGTCTCCTCGGGCCCTCGGCGAGCTTTCGCCAGACGCGCCATGCGCCGCGGACGAGCGTGAAGCTGATGCGAAACCGACCCACCGCGGGTCGCGGCATGACCACCGACTGGAAGAGATCGTAGATCGTGACCAGCACGATCACAGCGCCACCGCCGATCTGGAGTCCGTCGGTAACGCTCATCGATCAGGGACCAGACGGTTCACGCATCCAGCTGGCGGCGCATCTCGGCGATTTCCGCCAGAACCTCCTGCAGCGCCTCAACGTCCTCGGAGTCGGCCGCGATGCGTCGCAGGGCGGCGAGCTCCGCGATCACACTGTCCATCGTGTCGATGGTGTGGGGCGGATCGTCCCAGCGTCTCGAGAGCAGCCGAAGGCCGAGTGCCCTCGCCTCTTCGGCAACGTGACTCACGTGAGCCGGCTCATCGAGTCTGCCCTGCAGAGCACGCAGCCCCGCGCGATGCGCGAAAGCGCTCCTGCCGTGGTCATGCGCCCGATGGTACGGCGGCGATCACAGCCCTCGTTGTGCGAGCACCAGCAACGTCGAGTAATGGTAGGTCAGCGTTCCCCCGAGCGTGTCGATGACGTCGCCGAGAGCATCGAGCAGCGCACGGCGCCGGCCGTCGGGCAGGCGGACGTGATCACTGTGCGTTGCGATGAGCTCGAGCCAGCTCGCGCGGTCGTACACGGTGTCCCATGGATATCCCTGCGCCTCGACGCCGGTGAACATCCCGCCTTCGACGAACTCGTGCAACCGATCCTCAGGCTCGTCGATCGGATTGATTGCCACGTTGGTCGCGGCGATCTCCGGTGCGAGCCGCATGTACACGGCGTCGAGCTTCTCCCGCACGCCGGTGTCCGGCCACCCGCGATTCCAGAACACGGCGAGATGGCCACCGGGGCGAAGCACCGAGCCTGCTTTGGCAACGCCCAGCGTGGGGTTGACCCAATGCCACGCCTGCCCCGAGACGATGAGGTCGAAGACACGGCCGCGCGGTTCCCAGGTCTCGAACGTCGACTCCTCGACCGCGATCCCGTGGCCTCGAGCTATGGCCGCCATCGAGGGGTCGGGCTCGACGCCGAGGATGTCGCAGCCACGGTCGGCGAGCAGTCGCGCGACCTTGCCGGTACCGCACCCGACATCGAGAACCCGTCGCGGCGAGAGATCAATGAGCGCGTCGATGAGCGCCTCGGGGTACGACGGCCTCGCCCTGTCGTAGAGCTCGGCAACGCCGCCGAACGAGAGGGCACGGGCCCGATCCTCGTGCATGCGCTCGGAGTGGTGGCCCGGCATGGACCCGGTCAGCTGAGGCGCGACGGCTGCGGCGTCAAAGCGGCTTCGAGGTCGGCGGCGAACCGGACGGCGTCATCGGGTTCGAGACGTGACGTCGTGACCCGGATGCCTCGTGCGCTGGCGATGCGGAACCGGTCCCCGGCGAGCACGCCCCAGCCACGCTCCTGAAGGTCGGCCACGGTCGCGTCCTCGTGAGCCACGGGAATCCAGACGTTCAGCCCCGAGCGGCCGTGGGACTCGATGCCGCGAGCAGCGAGCGCCTCGCGAAGCGCATCGCGTCGGCGCGTGTAGGTGGCGGCAACGTCCTTCGTTCGGGACTGCTCGTCGGGATGGCTCCATGTGCGAACCACGAGGCGTTGGAGCAGGTGCGAGACCCACCCGGCGGCGAGGAGACGGCGCCCCTCCACCCGTGCGACGGTAGTGGCGTCGCCCGCGAGAACGGCGAGGCGGAGGTCGGGTCCGAGCGATTTCGACACGGAGCGCAGGTGCGCCCAGCGCGCACGCTCGGGCTCACACAGCGAGTGGCACCGGCGTTCTGTGATGTCGAAGGCATGATCGTCCTCGAGCACCAGCACGGCCGGGTGACCGGCGAGCACCGACCTGAGCTCCTCCGCCCGTTCGGCGTCCACGGCGGAGCCGTATGGGTTCTGCGCGCGCGGGGTGAGCGCGCAGGCGACCGCGCCGCCACGAAGCGCGCGGGCCAGCCCGTCGGGCGTGGGGCCGCGATCGTCGATGGCCACTGGGAGGACCGTGAGGCCGAGCGCCGACGCGAGATCGATGATTCCCGGATAGCACGGATCCTCGACGGCGATGCGATCACCGGGCCGAACGTGGGCCGCCAGCGCGAGCTGGATGCCGTCGAGCGCCCCACCGACGACGGTGAGGTGGTCGCTCGGGACACCATCGCGATCGAGACGGGCCGCGGCCAGCGCGAGCAGCTCGGGGTCGGAGCCCACCGCTCCATAGAGGACGGGCTCGCGTGGCAGCGCGGCGAACGCGGGTCCCAGGTCGGGCAGGAGCGCCGGGTCCGGGTTGCCGGACAGGAGGTCGACGACCCCTGCGGGGACGATCGGCCGGCCCCGCGGCGACGGCGGGACCCGCGGCGCGATGGTCGTGCCGAGCCGGCCGGCGCCGGCGACGAGCCCTCGGCGGCGCAGTTCGCGGTAGGCGGAGGCGACGGTAGCGGTGCTGATGCCGCGATGCGACGCGAGCGACCTGACGGTCGGCAGGCGCGTCCCCGCCGTGAGCTCGCCTTCGCGAATGCCCCGCTCGACGCTCTCGGCGATCTCGGACGCCCGCCGTCCAGCGATGTGATAACGTATCGGTACGTTCATCGCTTTGTATCATAACAAATGACCCAGAACGTGTCCACGTCTCAGATCTCGCGTCCCCGGGCTTCCCGCACTCAGATCGTGGTTGCCTTCGCGGCGGTGTACGTCATCTGGGGATCGACGTACCTCACGATCCACATCGCGAGCGAGACCATCCCGGCACTGCTGATGTCGGGGGCCCGCTTCGTGCTCGCCGGACTGCTCCTGCTGGCGTTCTCGCATCGGCCGGGGGCACCGCGGGAGCGCCTCACGCTGATTCACTGGCGATCCGCGCTCGTCATCGGCGGATGCCTCCTGCTCTTCGGCAACGGCGGGGTCGCGTGGGGTGAGCAGTACCTCCCGACCGGCTTCGTCGCGCTGATCATCGCGACGGTGCCGCTCTGGATGGCGCTGTTCGCGCCGGCGTTCGGCGGCCGCTGGATCAACTGGACGGCGGCGATCGGCATCGCAATCGGGCTCGTCGGGATCGCCCTGCTGGTCCGTCCCGGCGGCAGCGGCGCCGGGCACTGGCAGACGCTCGTGGTGCTGATGGCCCCGCTCCTCTGGGCCATCGGTTCGCTCTACGCCCGCAACGCGCCCGCGCCCCACCAGCCGCTCACCGCGGTCGGCATGGAGATGATCGCCGGAGGAGCGCTGCTCGGTGTCGCAGGCGTGGCCGACGGGGAGCTCGGTCACGTCCACCTCGCGAACGTGTCGCTCGCCTCGGGGGCCGCCTTCGTCTATCTGGTGCTCGTCGGCGCGCTCGTCGGCTACGTCGCGTACATCTGGCTCCTCCACCACGTCTCGGTGACAGCGGCCTCCACGTACGCCTTCGTGAACCCGGTCGTGGCCGTGGCGCTGGGGGCGATCGTCCTCGGCGAGCAGGTGACCCCCCTCACCCTGGTGGCGGCAGCGCTCATCGTCGGCGCTGTCGTGCTCCTCCTGGTCGGCCAGAGCCGCAAGACCGAGCATGCCGTCGCAGTCGAGGTACCGGTTCGCGACGTCGCCTGACCGCGTCCCCGCGACCGAGGGGTGACAATGGGTCGGTGGAGAGCGAGACCCTGACGGTGGACACCACCGCCGAGCCCCTGCGACCCCGCCCTCGCGTGGGTGTCAAGGACGTGCTCTGCGTTGGACCCATCATCGCGAACACCATCTACTACTACGCCGGGCTGCCGCTCACGCCGCTGCTGCTCGGACGCAACCCGGTGCTGCTCAGCGCGCTGCGCGGCAGCATCGCGTCGATGGTTGCCGCGGGCGGCTTTGCCCGGGTCGGAAGGGTTCCGCTCCTCCTGGCGCTCATCGCGCCGATCCCCATCTCGATGATGACCGACCCGTTCTTCTTCTGGGCCGGGAAACGCTATGGACGGGGTCTCATCAACTACCTCAGCGAGTCGGACCCGCGATGGCGAAAGCGCGCCGCCCGTGGGGAGCGTTTCTTCAAGAAGTACGGCGTGTGGACGATCGTGCTCGCGCCGTTCCTTCCGGCGCCGTCGCCGCTGTTCTACATGGCGGCGGGCGAGGCCGGCATGCCGTTCCTGCTCTTCATCGCCGCGGACCTGATCGGCACCCTGGCGTACATCGGGCTCATCGTGGCCCTGGGGTGGACCATCGGTCAGCCCGCCGTGACCGTCGCGCAGGCGATCAGCAACTACGCGCTCTGGGTCATCGTCGCGATGGTGGTGCTCATCGTCGCGTGGTCATTCTGGTCGGCATGGCGAACGCCCCGAGAGGCGACGAGGCCGTAGGCGCCGGCCGCAGGCCGGTTGTGACGCGGCGGTGGCTGCTGGTCATCGCCGCGGTGCTCGCGCCGATCACGCTTGGAGCACTCGCGACCGTGCTGCTCTACGTGACGCGCCCGCAGCCCGCCGTCCCGCGTGCGGCGGCCGCCGAGGCCGTCTCGGACGTCAAGGGACGCGATGGGTCGGTCCTGGTGCTGCAGCCCAAGACCACCGACCAGGTTCGCGTGCCGCTGGGATCGAGCCTGGAGGTGGTGCTTCTGCCCGGGCTCGGCGAGACCGTCGAGTCGGCGAACCCCGACCTCCTCGCAGCGACGGCGAATCCCCCGTGCCATCTCACAGCGATCTGCGGGTTTCCAGGTGCGCAACGCTGGACGTTCCGAGCGATACATCCCGGGGTCGGCTACCTGAAGATCATCTTCGGCTTCAGGGTCTGCCAGGAGGACGGGGCCTGCACGACCACGCCCTACGTGTTCAAGCCGATCGCCGTGTCCGCGCGGCCCCAGGCGAGCTGACCTCAGGGGATCGCGACGTCCTGCCGATACTTCGGCAGACGGATCGTCCCGCTCTCGACGACGTCCGCGATGCGTTCGACGGCGTCCCAGAGGTCGACGAAGCGCGTGTAGAGCGGGGCGAGCCCGAAGCGGCACAGGTCGGGCGGCCGGAAGTCGCCGACCACGCCGCGGTCGCCCGCCGCGCGCACGATCGCAAGTCCGTCGGGATGGCGGAGGGACACCTGCGCGCCGCGGTGCTCGGAAGAGCCGGGGGTCGCGACCTCGAACCCGAGCGGATCGAGACGCGCGTGCGCAAGGCGCATGAAGACCTCGGTGAGGAGCCCCGCCTTCCCGCCGACCGCGTGGGCACCGGCCTCGAGCTGCAGCTCCACACCGACGGCGAGCGCGCCGATCGCGAGCACCGGGGGCGACCCGCTCATCCAGCCGCGCATCCCCGGCGCACGCCGGTACTCCGCATCGAAGAGGAACGGGTTGTCATGGCCGAGCCATCCCTGAATGGGGTTGCGGAGCTCATCGTGCAAGGCGGTGGCGATGTAGAGATACGCCGGAGCACCGGGGCCGCCGTTCAGGTACTTGTAGCCGCATCCCACCGCGAGATCCGCACCGTGGTGGTTGAGCTTGATCTCGACGGCGCCCGCGGAGTGCGAGAGATCCCAGAGGACGAGCGCACCCGCGGCATGCGCGGCCGCCGTGAGCGCGCCCATGTCGTGGCGCTCCCCGGTGCGGAAGTCGACCTCGGTGAGCATCAGCAGCGCCGTGTCATCGCCGAGCGCGTCACGAAGCGCGGCGCGCTCCACGGCGCGAACCTCGCACCCGAGCAGGTCTGCGACCCCGCCGGCGATGTACAGGTCGGTTGGAAAGTTGCTCCGCTCGGTGACGATCACGCGCCGCTGCTGTCGCGCCCGCAGCACCGCGGTGATGAGGCGGAACAGCCCCACCGACGTGGTGTCCGCCACCAGCACCTCGCCTGGTGAGGCGCCGATGAGCGCGCCGATGCGGTCCCCGACTCGCAGCGGTGACTCCATCCACCCCGACTCGGTCCAGCCGCGGACGAGGATCGTTCCCCATTCATGCTCGGCCATCTCCTGCAACCGCCTCAGCGCCGCCTTGGGCAGACGTCCCATCGAATTGCCGTCGAGGTAGATGGTCTCGCCGTCGTCGAGAAAGCGTTCGCGGAATGCGGCGAGCGGATCCTTGGCGTCGAGCGCGGCGCACGAGTTACGGTCGATATTGTCGGGAAGTTGTGTCACAGCCGGTTGCGCACCTCCCAGAGCTCGGGAAAGAATCGCGTGGCGATCGTGGTGTCGAGGTAGGCGACACCGCCTCCGCCCGTGCCGGGGCGTGATCCGATCTCCCGCGCCGCCATCAGCGCGTGGTGATAGCGCCACCGCGAGATCGCCTCGTCATGATCGAGCAGCAGCTCGCATACACGGTGGAGCACGGCGCGCTCCGGGGTTGCGTGGTCGCGGTACAGGCCCACCAGCGCCCCGATCCGACGCTCACGGTGCTCGGTGCTGTCGCCGTCGGGAGCGTCGAACCCGTGCGCGCGCAACGACGCGCAGAGCGATGTGAACAGCGTCGGCAAACCGGCGCGTCGCCGCAACTCCTCCTGATCGTGGTCGGAAAGGGGCGACCCACCGGCCGGTGTGGTCCCATCGATGCCGGCGAGGATCTCGATGGCGCGAAACTGCCCCGACTGAAAACCTGAGGCTGGTTTGAGTGGATCGCGGAACGCGAGGAATCCCTCGGGTGTCAGGGTTTCGAGCACCCGCAGCTGCGCGATGAGCAACTCGTCGACACGAGTTGTGCGGTGCAGTGGCGCCATCGCCCCCTGCGGACGCCCGGCGCTCAACTCGGCCGTCGCGAGATCGAGCTCGTGGAGGATCACCTTGAACCAGAGCTCGTACGCCTGGTGAATGACCACGAACAGCATCTCGTCGTGTGCGCCCTCTGTGAGCGGGTGCTGCAGGTCGAGAAGCTCATCGATGCGCAGGTATGTGCTGTAGTCGGTGCCGGCCACGAGTCAGGACCCTCGCGTGACCAGGATGTCGTCGAGTGAGAACTCCTCCGGCGGGGAGAGTTGATCGAAGTCGCAGGAGCGCGGCGCCTTGTCGGGCCGCCAGCGGAGAAACCGCGACGCATGGCGGAAGCGGCCACTCTGGAGGTGATCGAAGGACACCTCGCACACCAAGTCGGGGCGCACCGACGTCCAGGCGCTCTCGGCAGAACGCTGCCATCGGCTCGGACCGCCCGGGGTCCGGCCGTGGCCGAAGCTGTCCCCGCCGACCAGCGGCTGCAGTTGCTCGAGGATCGCGCGCCGCTCGGCGGCGTCGAACGACGACGTATGGCCGACGTGATGGAGCGCGCCGTCGCCGTCGTAGAGGCCCAGCAACAGCGATCCGATGCCCTTGCCGTCCTTGGCAACGCGATAGCCGCCGACCACGCAGTCGACGGTGCGGAGGTGCTTGACCTTCACCCAGCGGCGCTCACCGGGGCGGTAGGTGCCCTCCGGGTCCTTCGCCACCACGCCGTCGAGACCGGCGCCCTCGTAGCGGGTGAACCAGGTGGCGGCCTCATCGGAGTCGGTGGTCTGGGGGGTCACGCCGACCATCCGGCTGCTCGCAATCACCCGCATGAGTCGCTCCCGACGCTCCGTGAACGGGCGTTCGCGCAGGTCAGTCCCATCGACTCCCAGCAGGTCGAAGAGCACCACCGATGCCGGCGTCTTCTCGGCGAGCATGCGCACCCGCGATGCGGCCGGGTGGATCCGCTGCTGGAGCGCGTCGAAGTCCAGACCGTGGTCGGTGGCGATCACCACCTCGCCGTCGACGATGGCGCGCTCCGGGAGCGCCGCCTTCAAAGGCTCGATCAGCTCCGGGAAGTAGCGCTCCAGCGCAAGCGCATTCCGGCTCGCAATGTGGACATTGGTGCCGTCGCGAAAGACGATCGCCCGAAAGCCGTCCCACTTCGGCTCGTAGAACCAGCTCCCGTCCCTGGGGATGTCTGGAGCGGCTCGCGCCAGCATCGGTTCGAGGGGCGGATCGAAGGGCAGCGACACCCCCCGAGTGTCGCCGATTGGGCCGTGCTCCGGCTACGCGGTGAGGACGCGCGGCCGCAGATCGCGCATGCGGAGCCGCAGCAGGTTGTCGACATCGACCACGTCGCCGACCTCGCGAACCGCTGTCTCGAAGCGCGTGATGTCGGTCAGCTCGTCGACCTCGCCGCGCAGGGTGACCACGCCCCGGTTGGCGCGGATCTCGAGCCCGGTCGCCAGGTCGCCGAAGCCGAGTGAGAGGGCGACGCGGACCCGGTTGGCGAGTGTCTCATCCCAGGTTGCCGACGTCCGATGGGGACGCTTGTCGACGGCCGAACCGACCAGGTTGGCGACTCCGACGGTGGCGCGGCGAGCCGCTGCCCGGCGGCGGGCTCCCGAGCGCGGATGCAGGAGGAATGCGGCGATTGCGATGACTGCGGCGCCGGTGGCTGCTGCCGCGAGCTTGAGGATCCGGGTCACTGGGGGAACCCTCCGGTGAATGAGTGCAGGAGCGCTCGTTCAAACGTACCGCGGGACGGTTGGTTACGCGGTACGGCGACGACGGTTTCGGGGGCCTGTACGCGATGCGCCCACGCAGGGTTCCGAGAACCGGGCGACCCGTCTACGAGGGCGGCGGGGGGAAGTGACGGACGTCAGTCCACCGAACGCCGTCCCACCAGCGCAACGCTCCGGTCGCGCCCTCCGGGTACCAACCCGGCGGCGGCGGCGGGATCACCCCGGCGTGGCGCAACACCTCGCCGCGTTTGGCAGCCACCCAGACGATCGACCCGATGACTCCGCCGAAGATGACGACGAGAAGCCACACCAGCTTCTCGCTGCCGGCAGCCCGGAACTGCATGTCGGGGATCTTCGCCACCTCGATGATGATCACGATCCAGAACACGCAGGCGCCAACCCACAGCAGCGTGAACAGGAGTGGGATCCACGCGAAGTCGAAGACAACTCCACTCACCGGACGTGGCCTCGCATCAGCCCAGCTTAGGCCGAGCGACTGTCCGCCGTCTGCGTTGACGGTGAGGCTTCTGTTCCGCAGGCACGCCTGCCTCGGCACTGCAGCCCAGATTCTCCCGTCAATGCGGCAACCATCGCTGAGGTTGTCGCTACGCGGAGAAGCCTCAATAGGTGCGCGCGGGGATCCGAAGGTTAGGCGGTTCCGTCCTGCACGATCGCCTCGACCTTCTCACGGATCCAGTCGTGCGGGTCGGGATGGCCGGCCTCGCGCCACTCAGCCAGCAACCGCGTCGGCGGGAGCCCGGTCGCAGCCTCTGCGACGTGGTAATGGCGATTGAGAGCATCGATGTCCTCTCCTGACGAGGTCAGGGCGAACCAGGCACGCATGACCGGCGGCGTCATCATTCGGGTCGCTTGTTCGGCACTCACACGAGCATCCTAGGCACCGATGTTCGGCGACGAGATGCTTCGGGTTCGATGCAGCGCACTCCTGTGATTGCGCTGTGACCCAAATTGGGGATCTGTGGCCGGAAATCGGGGGGTGGCGCGCCCAGGAGGATTTGAACCCCCGACCTTCTGATCCGTAGTCAGACGCTCTATCCGGACTGAGCTATAGGCGCGCGTCAGAGCCGTGACTGTACCCCATACCGCCTTAACCAATACCCCACCGCGCCACGAGGGCCGGTCGCGGCATGATTCAAGTTCAGAAGCTCAACGGAGGTGAACTCGATGGCGATTACCGGCAGCGCCGAGACGGGAACACTCCCCGCTCTCGACTTCGTGGGTGAGGTCGCTCAGCAGATTCGCGTCGACGGTATCCGCGCCAGCACCAGGGCTGGATCCGGCCACCCGACCTCGAGCATGTCCGCCGCGGACCTGATCGCGGTCCTCGCCGCGCGCCACCTGCGCTACGACTTCGCCCACCCGGCGCTCGCCAACAACGACCACCTCATCTTCTCCAAGGGCCACGCCTCGCCGCTGCTCTATGGGCTGTACAAGGCGGTCGGCGCCATCAGCGATCAGGAGCTGATGACCTACCGGACCTTCGGATCGAGGCTCCAGGGCCATCCCACGCCGATCATCCCCTGGGTCGACGTCGCCACCGGCTCACTGGGCCAGGGCCTGGGGGTCGCCGTCGGGGTCGCGCTGGCGGGCAGGTACCTCGACCGCCTCCCCTTCCATGTCTGGGCGCTCTGCGGCGACAGCGAGCTCGCCGAGGGATCCATCTGGGAGGCGCTCGACAAGGCCGGCCACTACGGTCTCTCCAACCTCACCGCGATCTTCGATGTGAATCGCCTCGGGCAGCGGGGACCCACCGAATTCCAATGGGACCTCGATATCTACCGGCGTCGCGTCGAGGCATTCGGCTGCCGCGCGATCGTCATTGACGGGCATGACCTGGTGGAGATCGATGGGGCCCTCTCATCGGCACGCTCCGACGGGGACCGCCCGAGCGTGATCATCGCCCGGACCATCAAGGGCAAGGGCTTCAAGGAGATCGAGAACAAGGAGAACTGGCACGGGAAGGCGCTGCCGCCCGAGATGGCCGAGCGGGCGATCGCGGAGATGGGCGGTGAGCGTGATCTGAAGATCGACGTCCGGCCACCCGAGGCGCTCGAGTCCGCTTCGTCCAAGGCGGTGGACGGCCCGGTGACCCTCCCGACCTACGCGCTCGGCGACAAGGTCGCGACCCGCAAGGCGTACGGCGACACCCTGCGCGCGCTCGGCGTGCGCCACGACGTGGTCGCGCTCGACGGCGAGGTGAGCAACTCAACGCACAGCGAGGAGTTCAAGAACGCATATCCCGATCGGTTCTTCGAGATGTTCATCGCGGAACAGCAGATGATCGCGAGCGCGGTCGGCATGTCCGTGCGTGGCTATGTCCCGTTCGCCTCGACGTTCGCTGCCTTCCTCTCCCGTGCATACGACTTCATCCGCATGGCGGGGGTCTCCCAGGTGAGCGTCCGACTGTCCGGATCGCACGCGGGGTGCGAGATCGGTGCGGACGGTCCCTCCCAGATGGCCCTCGAGGACATCGCCTCGCTGCGAGCGGTGCACACCTCCACGGTGCTGTACCCGAGCGATGCGGTGTCGGCGGCAAAGCTCGTTGCGCAGATGGCCGACCTCGAGGGCATCAGCTACATCCGCACGACCCGCGGCGCGTACCCGGTCATCTACGCGAACGACGAGGACTTCCCGATCGGCGGCGCCAAGGTGGTCCGTCACTCGACCGGTGACGTGGTCACGCTCATCGGCGCCGGGGTGACGTTGCACGCGTGCCTCACCGCGGCCGACCGACTGTCCGAGTCCGGCATCGCATGCCGCGTCATCGACCTGTACTCGGTCAAGCCCGTCGACACCCAGACGCTGCGCGAGGCCAGCGACGCGACCGCAGGACGGCTGGTCGTCGTCGAGGACCACTACCCGGAGGGTGGCCTCGGCTCAGCGGTCATGGAGGCGCTTGCGCTCGATGAGAACCCGCCGCGCGTGACCCACCTCGCGGTGCGCGGCCTTCCCGGTTCCGCAAGCCCCGACGAGTTGATGGCGGCCGCCGGGATCGACGCCGATGCGATCGTCGCCGCCGTGAACACGCTGGTTCGTGGCGCTGGGGAGGCCGGCTGAATGACGACCCCATTGCAGCAGCTCAGCGAGCACGGACAGTCGGTATGGCTCGACTTCATCAGCCGCGAGCTGGTCACCACCGGTCAGCTCGAACACCGCGTCGCACAGGAGAACGTGACCGGCTTGACCAGCAACCCCACGATCTTCCAGAAGGCGATCGCGGAGGGCTCGCTCTACGACGATCAGATCCGCGAGTTGCTCGCATCCGGGATCGACGATCCCACGGACGTGTTCACCGAGCTCGCCATCAGCGACATCCAGCATGCCGCGGACATCCTGCGGCCCGTGCACGAGCGCACCTCGGGAGCCGACGGCTTCGTGAGCCTAGAGGTGCCGCCGTCCTTGTCGCACGACACCGACGGCACCATCGCGATGGCGAGAACATTCTGGGAGCGCGTGGACCGGCCGAACCTCATGATCAAGATCCCGGCCACGCTCGAGGGGATGCCGGCCATCCAACGGACCGTCGCGGACGGGCGAAACGTGAATGTCACGCTCATCTTCGCGATCGCGATGCACGAGCGCGTCATCGAGCAATACCTCACCGCGCTGGAGGCGCGACGTCGGGAGGGCCAGCCGCTCGAGGTGCACTCGGTTGCGTCGTTCTTCGTCAGCCGCGTCGACACGCTCGTCGACAAGCTGCTCGAGCAGAAGCTCACCGCCGATCCGGGCAACGCGCTCCTCGAAGGGCTGCTCGGCAAAGCCGCGATCGCCAACGCGGTGCTCGCCTACGAGCTGTTCGAGCAGCGATTCGGCGACGAGCGTTTTGCGGCGCTGCGCGCCGCGGGCGCCAACGTGCAGCGCCCGTTGTGGGCGAGCACCAGCGCCAAGAATCCCAACTACCGCGACGTCGTCTATGCCGAGGCGCTGATCGGCCCGGACACCGTTGACACGATGCCCCCGGCGACCATCGAGGCTTTCCTGGACCACGGCGTTGTGGCCGGAGACACGGTCAGAGCCGACTATCCGGGCGCTCATCGGGTGATGGATCACCTTGCCGAGGCCGGCATCGACATGGACGTGGTGACCCAGCAGTTGCTCGACGACGGCGTCAAGCAGTTCGCCGATTCGTACAACCAGTTGATCCGTGGCATCGCCGAGAAGATCGACGCCATGGGATCGGGCTACACCAAGCGCCAGCACGTCGACACCGGCGCGCCGGCCGTCCCACTCGACACGCCGGCGGCGAGCGACATCGCCACGCGCATCTGGCACCGCGATCCCAACCTGTGGAAGCCCGGTGACAGCGCGCACGCCGCCGTGATCAACAATCGTCTCGGCTGGCTGGACGTCATCGGCAGCATGGGCGAGCGGCTCCCTGCGCTGCAGGCTCTCGCGACCGAGGTGCGGGAGCTCGGATGGCGCGACTGCGTGCTGCTGGGCATGGGTGGTTCGAGCCTGTGCCCCGAGGTCCTGCGCAGCTCCTTCGGCAGCGCCGAAGGACAGCCGACGCTCCACGTGCTCGACACCACCGACCCGCTCGCCATCGCGCGGGTGACCGGTGCCATCGACCCGAAGGCGACCGGCTACGTCGTCTCGAGCAAGTCGGGGACAACACTGGAGACGCTGTCCCACCTCGCCCACTTCTGGGAGGTGACCGCCGCGGCCACCGACACGCCGGGTGC
Organism: Candidatus Dormiibacterota bacterium; assembly: GCA_036786805.1. GTDB lineage: Bacteria > Chloroflexota > Dormibacteria > Aeolococcales > Aeolococcaceae > Palsa-851. Next base: position 31,163 of record DAIQQM010000001.1, read on the forward strand.
GCACTTCATCGCCGTGACCGACCCGGGGACCCCGCTTGCAACCCTCGCGCTCGACCGCGGCTTCCTCCACCTGTTCCAGAACCCGCCGGACATCGGCGGCCGGTACTCGGCGCTGAGCATGTTCGGCCTCGTCCCGGCGGCGATCATCGGGATCGACTGCGGCCTGCTCCTCGAGCGCGCCGCGAACATGCGAAGGGCTTGCGCCGCGGGTGTTGCGGGTGATCTCAACTGCGGCCTCAGCCTCGGCACCGTGATGGGCGCGCTCCACGACCAGGGTCGGGACAAGGTGACCATCCTTGCGCCCAAGGCAATCGAGGCCTATTCACTCTGGGCGGAGCAGCTCATCGCCGAGAGCACCGGAAAAGAGGGTAAGGGCATCATCCCGATCGGTGACGAGCCGATCGGCGATCCGTCCGTGTACGCCGGAGACCGGCTGTTCGTCGCGCTCCGCATCGGCGACGACGCCGCATTCGACCGCTCGATCGAGGCGCTGAAGAGCGCGGGGCACCCGGTCATCGTGTTCGATCTCGCCGACACACACGACCTCGCCGCCGAGTTCTTCCGCTGGGAGTTCGCGACCGCCGTCGCGGGCGCTCACCTCGGCATCGATCCCTTCGACGAGCCGAACGTGCAGGAATCGAAGGACAACACCAGGGCGGTGCTCCAGCAGTATCAGCAGTCCGGCGCTCTGCCGGACGAGCCCGCGGCGGTCAGCGACGGCGCGCTCCGAGTCTACGGCGACGTCACCGGGAGCAGCGCGTCGGGTGCGCTCGCCGCGTACCTTGATACGGCCAACCCTGGCGATTACGTGGCGCTGATGGCATACGTCACTCCCGACGAGGCCAACGCCCGCGCGCTGCAGCACCTTCGCGTGGCTATCCGGGACACGCGCCGGCTCGCGACCACCCTCGGGTTCGGCCCGCGCTTCCTGCACAGCACCGGTCAGCTCCACAAGGGCGGTCCGAACACGGGCGTGTACATCCAGATCACGGCCGACGACGGGACGGACGTTGCGATTCCCGGTCAGCCCTTCACGTTCTCGGTCCTCAAGCGGGCGCAGGCCGCCGGAGACCTGCAGTCGCTGCGGTCGCACGGCCGCCGTGTCGTCCGCGTCCACATCGCCGGTGACCTCGATGCGGGGCTCGCCAGCCTCACCGACGCGGTCAGCGCAACCCCGGCGGCGCGCTGAGCGCAGCCCCACTTCGTAAGGACTCACCACCATGCAGATCGGCTTTGTGGGACTTGGCAGGATGGGCGCCAACATGGTGCACCGGCTCCGCCGTGACGGCGATCACGCCGTGGTCGCGTATGACCCCAACCCGGAGGCACGAGCAAGCGTCGAGGCGTTCGGCGCGACCACGACGGCGAGCATCGACGAGCTCATCGCCGCCCTCGACAAGCCGCGCGGCGTCTGGATCATGGTGCCCTCCGGAAAGGTGACCGACGACACCGTCGCGGCCCTGCAGTCGCTGCTCGAGAAGGGCGACACGATCATCGACGGCGGCAACAGCAACTACCACGACTCGATCGCGCGGGCCGCGAGCAGCGCAGAGCGCGGGATCAGCTTCATCGACGCCGGCACCAGCGGTGGCATCTGGGGTCTGCAGGTCGGGTATTGCCTCATGGCCGGCGGCGAGAAGGAAACCATCGACCACTGGCTGCCCATCTTCACCACACTTGCGCCACCGGACGGCTTCCTGCACGTCGGTCCTCCCGGCGCCGGACATTTCGTGAAGATGGTGCACAACGGCATCGAGTACGGGATGCTGCAGGCGTACGCGGAGGGCTTCGCCATCATGCAGGCGACGCAGGACTTCGGCGAGCTCGACCTGCACGCCATCGCGCACCTCTGGAACCAGGGCAGCGTGGTGCGCTCGTGGCTGCTCGAGCTCGCCGAGCGGGCGTTCGAACGGGATCCGCAGCTCGACCAACTTCGCGGCTGGGTCGACGACTCCGGGGAGGGCCGTTGGACCCTCGAGGAGGCGATGCAGCTCTCGGTACCGGCTCCCGTGCTGGCCCTGTCGCTGTTCGCGCGGTACCAGTCACGCCTGCCGGACGGCTTCGGGAACAAGGTGATCGCCGCACTCCGCAACGAGTTCGGCGGACACCCGGTGAAGGCCGAAGCTCCCGCGGGGACGCCGGCATCACACTGACAGCGGCGCATCCGGTGCATGAACGGCGCCGGGAGCCGCGGACACCGGTTCCCTTCTGTGTCGTCATCTTCGGCGCCAGCGGCGACCTGACCAAACGCAAGCTCGTTCCCGCCCTTTACGCGCTGGCGTCGGAGGGCAGCCTCCCCGATGGATTCACCGTCATCGGCGCGGGGCGCAGCGAGATGAGCGACGACGAATTCCGCGCCGACATGCGCGAAGGCGTCGAGCGCTACGGGCGCGTGCACCTGCGCACCGATGTGTGGGCGTCGTTCGCGGAGGGGTTGCGCTACGTGGCCTACGACATGAACGCGCCGGACGGATTCGAGCGCCTCACCGCCGCGCTGGCTGCCGCCGATCGCGAGCGCGGGACCGCCGGCAATCGGCTGCTCTACTTCAGCACCCCGCCGAATGCGGTCATGCCGCTTGCGGACCGACTCAACGCCGCGGGGCTGACCACGCAGGCACCCGGAACCTTCGTGCGCGTCATCATCGAGAAGCCCTTCGGGCGGGACCTGGCCACGGCGCGAGAGCTCAACGAAGGGCTGCACTCGGCATTCGTCGAGGAGCAGATCTATCGCATCGACCACTACCTCGGCAAGGAGACCGTCCAGAACCTGCTGGTCTTCCGCTTCGCCAACGGGATCTTCGAGCCGCTCTGGAACCGGCAGTACATCGACCATGTGCAGATCACCGTGGCGGAGGAGATCGGCGTCGAGGGGCGCGGTTCGTACTACGAGGAGGCCGGTGCGCTGCGCGACATCGTCCAGAACCACATCATGCAACTGGTCGCGATCATGGGCATGGAGGCGCCCTCCAACTTTCAGGCCGAGATGGTTCGGGACGAGAAGGTCAAGCTGCTTCGCGCAGTGCGCCCGATCCACCCCGACGACGCGCTGTCGCACTCGGTGCGCGGGCAGTACTCGGCGGGCTCCATCGACGGCGTCCCGGTTCCCGGGTATCGCGAGGAGAAGGGCGTCGCGCCCGACTCGCTGCGCGAGACGTTCGTCGCACTCAAGCTCGACATCGACAACTGGCGCTGGGCGGGAACGCCGTTCTATCTGCGAACCGGCAAGCGGCTGCCCAAACGCTCGACGGAGATCGTGATCCAGTTCCGCCGCGTGCCGCACTCACCGTTTGCCGGCAGCGTCCCGCTCGCATCCGGTGCGGTGCCGGAGGACGGCATCGATCCGAACCTCCTCATCCTGCGCATACAACCCGACGAGGGCATCACGCTTCGTTTCGGCGCGAAGATCCCCGGACAGGCGCTCCGCATCGAGTCGGTGAACATGGACTTCATGTACGGCACCGCGTTCCGCGAGCAATCGCCCGACGCCTACGAGCGCCTCCTCCTCGACTGCATGCTCGGGGACCCAACCCTGTTCGCCCGCGAGGACGAGGTCGAGGAGGCGTGGCGCTTCTGCACGGCGATTCTCGACGGGTGGCGCGCGCATCCACCCGACCGGACCAACTGCCCGAACTACGAGGCGGGCACGTGGGGACCGGAGGAGGCGCACGCGTTCATGGCACGCGACGGGCGCGCCTGGCATCGCCCCTGACGATGGAAACCGCCAGCAGCCTCGACGACCTCGCCGGCGAGCGTATCGTCAGCGAGACCGCGCAGGACGTCGCCGACGCTGTCGCGTCGTGGATCGCCGCGCACGCGCGGCGCGCATGCGCCGAGCACGGCCGCTTCTCGATCGCCCTGTCCGGTGGCAGCACGCCACGCCTGCTCAACGAGATGCTCGCCGGCCCTGAGTGGCGGGGCAGGATCGACTGGAGGTTCTGGAACGTCTACTTCGCCGATGAGCGGGCATGCCCACCGGATGACCCGGCCAGCAACTATCACCTGGCCGCGACCACGCTGCTGCGCCACGTGCCGATTGATCCAGGCCGGGTGCATCGCATGCGCGCGGAGCGCGCTGACCTCGAGGCCGCTGCGGTGGAGTATTCGGCGTTGCTCGCGACGTCGCTGCCCTCGGGACGCGATCGCGCACCCCGGCTGGACGTGATCCTCCTCGGGCTGGGCGAGAACGGCCATACGGCCTCGCTGTTCCCGGGCACGCCGGCCCTCGAGGTCACCGACCGGTGGGCCACACGCGGCCTCGCCGACTACGAGCCCTTCGACCGGATGACCCTGACCTTCCCGGCCATCAACGCGGCCGCGGCGGTCGGGTTCCTGGTCACGGGCGCCACCAAACACGAAGCGCTCGTCGCCACCGCGAGGGGCGAGGTGCCCGCCTCGCACGTCCGTCCGACCGACGGGACGCTCGCCTGGTTCCTGGACGCGGCTGCAGCGGCCGGGTGACGGCTCGGACAATTCCGGCAGCCCGCTGACCCTCGTCTGCCAGAATCCGCGGGATGCCGCGATCGACGTGGAAGCCCTGCCGAGACGCCATCCGGATCGCGCCGAGCCTGCTCGCCGCCGACTTCGGACACATAGCCGAGGCCGCGCACGACCTCGAGGAAAGCGGCGCGGAGCGCATCCATGTGGACGTGATGGACGGTGTGTTCGTCCCCAACTTCACCTTCGGCACCGACACCGTGCGCGTGCTCCGGCGCGCGACATCGCTGCCACTCGAGCTGCATCTCATGATCGTCAACCCCGACGCGCACCTGAGCACGTTCGCCACCGCCGGCGCCGATGCGATCACCGTGCACTACGAGGTCTGCCCGAACCTGCATCGCACGCTGACCGCCATTCGCGCGCTCGACTGCCGCTCGGGAGCCGCGATCAACCCCAGCACACCGGCGCAGATGCTCCAGGACGTGCTCGAGGTGTGCGACCTCGCGCTGGTCATGACCATCGATCCCGGGTTCGGCGGGCAGTCGCTGATACCGCGCACCTTGCGAAAGGTCGAGCAGGTTCGTCGTGAGGTGGAGCGTCAGGGTCTCGACACCGAGGTCGAGGTGGACGGTGGTGTCGATGCGAGCAACGCGAAATCCTGTGTCGACGCGGGTGCCGACGTGCTCGTGGCCGGCACCGCGGTCTTCAAGCACGAGGGCGGACCTCGCGGCGGTATCGCGGCGCTCCAGCGGGCCGTGGCAGGCGCGACCGCATGACCGAGCTCGCAACCGCAACCCTGGCCGACGGAAGTCAGGACATCGACCGCGCCGCGGCGGACCTGGCGGCGCGGCTGCCGTCGCCGCTCGAGCCGCTGGCCCGGCTCGCCTACAACTACGCGTGGTCGTGGTGGCCGGGCGGAGACGACGTGTTCCGGATGGTCGACGCGGCGCGCTGGGAGTCGAGCAACCACAACCCGATTCGCCTGCTCGACGAGACCTCGTCCGCGACGCTCGAGCGTGCGGCGGCGGACCCGACCCTGCTGGCGCGGCTCGCCCGGCTGCTCGAGGCCCTCGATCACGAGCTGACCCGCCCGCCCATGGACGGCAAGGCGACACCGGTCCGCCCTGTGGCGTTCCTGTGTGCCGAGTTCGCCGTGCACCGGTCCCTCCCGATCTACGCGGGCGGTCTCGGCGTCCTCGCCGGTGACATCCTCAAGCAGGCGTCCGACATGGCGATGCCCATGGTCGGTGTCGGCCTCCTCTACCGACAGGGCTACTTCCAGCAGCGCATGGACCGATCCGGATACCAGCTCGAGTACTGGCTCCAGGTCGACCCCGAGCGTGTTCCTGCCGCTCTTGTCTATAACGGCGGATCGCCGCTCACCGTGACCGTGCCGCTGCGCGGCCGCGACGTCGTGGTGCAGGTATGGCGGCTCGACATCGGGCGCACGCCGCTCTACCTCCTCGACGCCCGCCGCCCCGAGAACTCTGCCATCGACCAGTGGATCACCAGCCGCCTCTACGTGGCCGACAGGCCGACCCGGCTCGCCCAGTACGCGCTCCTCGGGATCGGCTCGATGCGGGTCCTCGACGCGATGGGACTGGATCCGTGCGTGGTCCACCTCAACGAGGGACACGCGGGGCTTGCCCCCCTCGAGATGGCCCGGCGGGAGATGGCGCTCGGTCGCTCGCGCCACGAGGCATTCACCGCCGCGCGCGAGAAGACCGTGTTCACGACCCACACACCGGTGAGCGCCGGCAACGAGGGGTACGACGTCAGCGAGATCGTCGAGGTCCTCGGCGACTACCCGGAGCAGGCGGGACTCGACCTCGAGGGATTCCTCCACCTCGGCCGCACCCGGCCGGACAACCCCCACGAGCAGTTCGTCATGACGCCGCTCGGCATCAAGATGAGCCGTTCTCGCAACGGTGTGAGCCGCCGCCACGGCGAGGTTGCCCGCCAGATGTGGCAGGCACTCTTCCCCGAGCGACCCGCCGACACGGTGCCGATCGGACACGTGACCAACGGGGTGCACGTCCCGACCTGGATGGCGCCGCGCATGCGCGAGCTGCTCGACCGCCATCTCGGCGCCGGCTGGGAGGCGCGCGCCGCGGACCCGGACACCTGGCGCGGTGTCGACGACATCCCGGACGCCGAGCTCTGGGAGGTGCGCAACGCATTGCGATCGGACTTCGTGCAGGAGGTGCGGGTGCGCAGCGTCGCCAACCGGCTGGCACGCGACGAGCCGCGCTGGTACGTGGAGGCCGCCGAGCACGGGTTCGACGAGCACGCCCTGACCTTCGGCTTCGCGCGCCGCCTGGCCGGGTACAAGCGCATCCAGCTGCTGACGCTCGACACGCAGCGGGTCACGGCGGTGCTCGAGAACAAGGAGCGACCGGCGCAGATGATCCTCGCCGGCAAGGCGCATCCTCATGACGAGGAGGGCAAGCACGCCGCCCAGGGGCTGTTCACCTTCGAACGGGAGCCTGCGGCGATGAGCCGCGTCGCGTTCCTCGACAACTACAGCCTGTCGACAGCCGACCGCATGGTGGCGGGATGCGACGTCTGGATCAACGTCCCCCGGCCGCCACTCGAGGCAAGCGGCACCAGCGGCATGAAGGCGGCGCTCAACGGCGGCCTCAACCTCTCGGTCCTCGACGGATGGTGGGCTGAGGCGTACAACGGCAGCAACGGGTGGGCAATCCCCGGCGACATCCTCTTCGACCACGCGATGCAGGACTCGCGTGACGCGGCAACGCTCTTCGACATCATCGAGCACGAGGTGGTGCCGCTCTTCTACCAGCGCGACGAGCAGGGCATCCCGCGCGGGTGGGTCGAGCGTATGCGCGCATCGCTGCGGACCAACGGGCCGCGATTCTCAGCCGCGCGGATGATGCGCGATTACGCGCAGGACGTCTACAACCTGACCCCCTCACGTTAGGGGGTCGACATTCCCTAGTGGTGCGCCGTCGGAGTGGGCAGGATGGCGCTCGGTGTCGCCGCCGATGAGGTGGGGGTCGGATTCGGTGCGATCGTGATCGGCATGGTGTTCGGTGGCGGCGTCGGCGTGGCGGTTGGAGACGGCATCGGGGTCGGGGTGTCCGTCGCGGCCCCCGCGGTGTCGATGCTGGTCGGCACACCCTCGCCGGCCGGCGCCGTGCCCGCGGTGGCACTGAAGACCGGCCCCGGCGGCGGCGTCGGCGAATCCTGCACGCCGGGCCCGCCCAGCGCCTGCACCGCGAGGATGACCATGACCACGAGCGCGACCACCGCCGCGCCCGCGATCGACCAGACCTTCCAGCCGACACCGCCCGGACGCACTTCGTCGGCCGCCTCGGGGAAGGCGATATCCGGGAGGGGCGTGTCGTCGAGGTCGTCCATGACCTCGACCTCGGGCGCCGGGGTGACCGGGTGCGCGAGTCGCTCCGCGACGGCCGTCGCCAGCCACACGCGCCCCTGGTCACGCCAGGCAGCCCCGAGGAACGCCGCGCCGGCGATCTCGACGTCGCGTCGGAAGATCGCCGCGGAGGCCGGGCGGTCGCGTGGATCCTTCGCCAGCCCGCGGATCACCAACTCTCGGGCCAGGAGCGGCACCGCCTCGCTCGGGAGCGCCGCGTGGGTGTGCTGGACGCCCAGCCCGGTGAGATCGGTGCCGAGGTAGGGCGGGCGTCCGGTGAGCGAGTCGACCAGCGCGCCCGCCGCGGCATAGAGGTCGGTGGCGACCGTGTGCGGCCTCCCCGCCCACAGCTCCGGCGCCATGTACTGCGGAGTCCCGGCGCGCCACCCGCGACGTAGTGGTGGTGCCGGGACGCCGGCGTCCCGGAGGATCGCGGCGCCCCCGGTGTCGAGCAGGATCGCGTCGGGGGTCACGTCCCTATGGACGATCCCGGCCGCGTGCAGGGCGTCGAGAGCGGCGAGGCAGTCGTCGAACACGACCAGCGCCGCAGTCGGGGCCAGGGGGCCGGAGACGCCGACCAGGTGACCGAGCGTGATCCCGTCGACCCACTCGTAGACCACGGCCGTGGTGCGGTCGTCGAAGGCGATGACGGAGAGCAAGTGCTGGTGGCGCAACGCCACGAGCACACCCATGTCGTGGCGGATCTGTCGTCGATACGCGGGGTCCGTCGTCAGAGCCGGGCTGAGCAGGCGGACCACCACCTGCGATCCGGTGGTGGTGTCGTGAGCGTCGACGAGCGCACCGGCGCGGTCGACGCTGATCCCCCGATCCAGTGTGTAGCCGGGAACGTGTGCGCGCGACCCGGCGGCGTCGCGAGCTCCAGCCTGGTCCATTCGACGTCAGTATGCCGTGACAAAAGCGCGGTGGAGTGGAGTCTGCTCACGGGATGCGGCACCGCCGGGCACTAGAATGACCGGGAAGTGGAGTACGTCGAGAGCATCCTCGACCTGGTCGGCAACACCCCGTTGGTCCGGCTGAGCAAGGTCACCGAGGGGCTCCGGCCTCTGATCCTGGCCAAGCTCGAGCAGCTCAACCCGGGTGGCAGCGTCAAGGATCGTATCGGCCTCTCCATGCTCGAGGACGCCGAACGCCGCGGCCTGCTCCGCCCGGGCGGCACGGTGGTCGAGCCCACGTCCGGCAACACCGGGCACGGACTCGCCATGGCCGCGGCCATCAAGGGCTACAAGATGATCTTCGTGATGCCCGACAAGATGTCGGCGGAAAAGATCGCCCTGCTGCGCGCCTACGGCGCCGAGGTGGTCATCTGCCCCACCAATGTCGAGCGAGAATCCCCGCAGTCGTATTACTCCGTCGCCGACCGTCTGACCCGCGAGGTGCCCGGCGCTTTCCAGCCCAACCAGTACTTCAATCCGCGAAACCCCGAGTCGCACTACCAAACCACCGGCCCGGAGATCTGGCGGCAGACCGACGGCAGGATCACGACGTTCGTCGCCGGCGTCGGCACCGGCGGCACCATCAGTGGTGTCGGCAAGTACCTCAAGGAGCAGAACCCCGCGGTCCGGGTGATCGGCGCCGACCCCGAGGGATCGATCTACAGCGGCGACATCGCGCCCTACAAGGTCGAGGGTGTGGGCGAGGACTTCTGGCCGGGCACCTTCGACCGCGACATCGTCGACGAGTTCATCCAGGTCACCGATCGCGAGTCCTTCGTGGCCGCCCGGAAGCTCGCGCGCCAGGAGGGGATCCTGGTCGGCGGGTCGGCGGGCCTCGCGCTTCACGCCGCGATCCAGGTCGCCGTCGACTCCAAGCCGGACGACGTGATCGTGGTGCTGCTCCCCGACACCGGCCGCAACTACCTGAGCAAATTCTTCTCCGACGAGTGGATGCGCCAGAACGGCTACCTGCAGCGGCTCGTGCCCGCACGGGTGCGCGAGGTCATCGATTCGCACTCCGACGGCGTTCCCGAGCTCGTCAGCGTCGGCGCGGGCAGGTCGGTCGGCGAGGCGATCGACCTCATGCAGCAATACGGGATCTCGCAGCTGCTCGTCACCGAGAACGGGAGCGCGGCGGGGGGTGGCGTGGTCGGGAGCATCCAGGAGCGAACCCTCCTGGATCGCATCTACCGCGATCCCGCGGTGGTCACGACCTCGGTGTCGACGGCGATGGATCCGCCCTTCGCGCGCGTCGCGGCGGGCGCTCCCATCGAGGAGGCGTTCGAGGCGCTCCTCGGCGGCGAGCCCGCGCTGATGATCGTCGACGGTGATCTCCCGGTCGGGGTCATCACGAGAAGCGACCTGCTCGAGTTCGTCGCCCGGCGCGGACGCAGCTGACCGGCGTGGACCATCGAACCCACGGTCTGGCCACGCGCGCCCTCCATGTCGGGCAGGGACCGGATCCCGCGACGGGCGCAGTGGTCGTCCCGATCCACCTCGCCACCACGTTCGCGCAGGAGTCGCCCGGGCGGCACAGGGGATTCGAGTACTCGCGTTCCGGGAACCCGACGCGCGCCAACCTGGAGGAGTGCCTCGCGTCGCTCGAAGGCGCGGCGCACGGTCTCGCCTTCTCGTCCGGCCTCGCAGCAACGGCGACCGTGATGCTCTTGCTCGAGCCCGGTGACCACGTGGTCTTCACCGAGGACGTGTACGGGGGCACGTTCCGCCTCTTCGACAAGGTCTTCCGGCGCTACGGGCTGACCTTCACGTCGGTCGATCCGACTGACCCCGATGCCGTGGCAGCGGCGATGACCGATCGCACGCGAATGGTCTGGCTCGAGTCACCGACCAATCCCCTCCTCCGCGTCGTCGACCTCGACGCGATGAGCGAGCTCGTGCACGGAGCCGGCGCGCTGGTCGCGGTCGACAGCACGTTCGCGAGCCCGGTGCTGCAGCGCCCCCTCGAGCTCGGCGCGGACCTGGTGATCCACAGCTCGACGAAATTCCTCGGCGGCCACAGCGACGTGCTCGGGGGAGCGGTGCTCACCTCTGACGACGAGCTCGCGGAACGGATGCGCTTTCACCAGAACGCGGTGGGCGCGGTGCCGTCGCCGTTCGACTGCTGGCTGCTGCTCCGCGGGTTGAAGACGCTGCAGCTGCGCGTGATCCGTCAGTGCGACAACGCGCTGGCGATCGCCCGATGGCTCGAGGGCCAGGATGCCGTGACCCGGGTGTACTACCCGGGACTGGAGCGCAACCCGGGTCACGCGCTTGCCAGGCGACAGATGGGCGGCCACTACGGGGGTGTCGTGTCCTTCGAGGTCTCGTCGGGCGATGCCGCGCGTTCCTTTCTGGAACGGCTGCGCGTGTTCACCCTCGCCGAGTCACTCGGCGCCGTGGAATCGCTCGCCGAGAGTCCCGCGATGATGACCCACGCGTCCATCCCGGAAGAGATGCGGACGCGGGTCGGCGTCAGCGACGCGCTGCTGCGCCTGTCCGTCGGTATTGAGGACGTCGACGACTTAGTGGCCGACCTGGAGCAGGCGCTGGCGTAGCCTCGCGCGGCGGCGCACCCAGCTTCCACTCGCCCGTCGTCAGCAGCAGCGTGCCGTCGATCTCGGGAAGCGCCGGGGCACCGAGGCGGCGCAACTTGCGCCACTGCTCGCCGTCCTCCTCGCTGAGGAAGGTGATGGCCCTGCCCTCGTTGCCGTTGCGCGCCGTGCGACCGACGCGATGCGTGAGCCACTGGGGCGTCTCGGGAAGCTCGAAGTTGATGACCAGCCCGACGTTCACCACGTCGATGCCGCGGGCCGCGACGTTGGTGGCGACCAGGACCTCGGTCCGGTTGGCACGGAACGAATCGAGCGCGCGATCACGCGCATTCTGCGACAGGTTGCCCTGCAGCTCTCCTGCGGTGTGGCCCATGCGAAGCAGGTCGCGGACCAGCTTCTTGGCGCCGTGCTTGGTGCGGTGAAAGACGATCGTCTGGTTCAGCTCGGTGGCCCGCTGGCGGCGCAACAGCCGGGAGAGGGCATCGATCTTCTGCGCCTTCACGACGCTCATGACGCCGTGTTCGAGCGCGGGCACCTGTTCGTTCACGACGCGCACCCGGTCGGGCTCGTACAGATGCTTGGTGATCATGCGCTGCACCCAGTCGGGCATGGTCGCCGACGCGAGCACCGTCTGCCGGCGCGCGCTGCTGTTGAACGGCGGACACATCGAGATGATCTTCTCGACATCCTTGGCAAATCCCTGGTCGAGCATCTCGTCGGCCTCGTCGAGGACCAGGTACTCGATGTCACGGAGCCGCGCGAGCCCGTTGCTGGCGAGGTCCAGGAGGCGTCCCGGACACCCGACGATCACGTCCGGCGCATTGCGCAGACCGCCGGTCTGAGGCCCGTACCCGACGCCGCCGATGCACACCACGGTGCGCAGGGCCGGATCGACCGTGCGGATCACCGCGTTCACCTGGGTGGCGAGCTCACGGGTGGGGGTCACGATCAGCGCTCTCGCGCCGTGCCCCTGATGCCCGGCGAGTCGCTCGACCAGGGGGACGACATACGCGAGCGTCTTGCCGGACCCGGTCGGGGCCTCGATGACGCAGTCGCGGCGTGCCAGCAGCGGCGGGATCGCCTCCTGCTGGACGGTGTTCGGCTCTGTGAAACCGCTCAGGCCGAGAGCGGCGGACGTGCGCGGGCGCACGCCGATGGATTCAAACGTTGTCAACCGTGTTACCTCGGGACCCGGGTCATTCCCGTTATCCCAGAATCCCCTCGCTGGACTGTCGTGTGCCGGATTCTTGAGACCCGCCGTTGACCGGCGGAGAGAGGGTTCACCAAGAGGCATGGCTCGCCGATGCGCGAGCACTTGCCAAGACAGTACCACAGGTTGGTGCAAAGACAGCAGGACAGTAACAGAGGCGGTTTCCGGCGCCCGGGTGTATATCCTCGCTTCGAATGACGTTCGACGCCTTCCTCCACCAGCTTCCCGATGCAGATGCCGCGGAGACCGCGGAGTGGCTCGAATCCCTCGACACCCTGGTGGCGTCCGAAGGCACGGTCCGTGCCCGTTTCGTCATCGGCAAGCTGCTCGAGCGTGCCCGGCGGCTCCAGGTGCCGGTGCCGTCGCTGGTCTCGACCCCGTACATCAACACCATTCCGCCCGGCGAGGAACCGTGGTTCCCCGGCGACGAGGAGATGGAGCGTCGCATCCGCCGCATCGTCCGCTGGAACGCCGCCGTCATGGTCACCAGGGCGAACAAGCGCAGCGACGGCATCGGCGGCCACCTGTCGACGTATGCGTCGGCGGCATCGCTCTACGAGGTGGGGTTCAACCACTTCTTCCGGGGCAAGGACAACGGCAACTCCGGCGATCAGATCTACTACCAGGGCCACGCCGCTCCGGGGATGTACTCGCACGCGTACCTCGAGGGTCGCATCACCGAGGCGCAGATGGACAACTTCCGGCAGGAGACGGGGGGCAACGGGCTCAGCTCGTATCCGCACCCGCGCCTGATGCCCGAGTTCTGGGAGTTCCCGACCGTCTCCATGGGCCTCGGCCCGCTCAACGCCATCTACCAGGCGCGCTTCAACCGCTACCTCTACAACCGCCACATCGCCGACACGAGCGAGAGCCGGGTGTGGTGCTTCCTCGGCGACGGCGAGTGCGACGAGCCCGAGACGCTCGGTGCGCTCTCGCTCGCGGCTCGCGAGCAGCTCGACAACCTCACCTTCGTCGTGAACTGCAACCTGCAGCGTCTCGATGGACCGGTGCGCGGCAACGGGAAGGTCATCCAGGAGCTGGAGGGGATCTTCCGTGGCGCCGGATGGAACGTCATCAAGGTCATCTGGGCGCGCGAGTGGGACGAGTTGCTCGCCCGCGATGTGCACGGCGTGCTCGTCGACCAGATGAACCGCGTGCCGGACGGCGAGTTTCAGAAATACGCGACCGAAAGTGGCGCGTACATCCGCGAGCACTTCTTCGGTCCCGATCCGCGCCTGCGCAAGATGGTCGAGCACCTGTCCGACGACCAGCTGCGTCACCTCCGCCGCGGCGGCCACGACTACCGCAAGGTGTACTCGGCGTACAAGCTCGCGCTCGAGCAGCACGGCGCGCCGACCGTCATCCTTGCCCACACCGTCAAGGGATGGACGCTCGGCACCGGCTTCGAGGGGCGCAACTCGACTCACCAGATCAAGAAGATCGGCGAGGCGGAGTTGCGCGCGTTCCGCGATCTGCTGCAACTGCCCATCAGCGACAGGCGTCTCGCCGACTCCAAGCCCCCCTACTACCACCCGGGCGCCGACTCCGACGAGGTCGAGTACCTGCTCATGCGCCGGCGATCGCTCGGCGGCATGCTGCCGCGCAGGGTGGTGCGGTCCAAGCCGCTCGAACTGCCCGGCGATTCGCTGTACGCCGAGTTCATCACCGGCAGCGGCACGCGCGCGGCGTCGACGACGATGGTCTTCGCCGGCATCCTCCGCAACCTGCTCCGCGACCCCGGCATCGGCAATCGCATCGTGCCGATCATCCCCGACGAGGCGCGCACCTTCGGCATGGACGCGCTCTTCAGCGAGGTGAAGATCTACGCGCCGTTCGGGCAGCGCTACGAGCCCGTCGACGCCGGGATGGTGCTCTCCTACCGTGAGGCGGTCGACGGGCAGATCCTCGAGGAAGGCATCACGGAAGCGGGAGCGATGGGGAGCTTCACCGCCGCGGGCACCGCGTACGCGACCCACGGCCAGTCGGTCATCCCGTTCTACATCTACTACTCGATGTTCGGCTATCAGCGAGTCGGCGACCTCATCTGGGCATTCGGTGACTCGCGTGGACGCGGGTTCATGCTCGGCGGGACCGCCGGGCGCACCACGCTGAACGGCGAGGGCCTGCAGCATGAGGACGGACATTCACCGCTGCTCTTCAGCGCGATTCCGAATGTGCGCATCTACGATCCCGCATTCGCGTACGAGCTCGCGACCGTCATCCGCGACGGCATGCGTCGGATGTACGTCGACGGCGAGGACATCTTCTACTACATCACGCTGTACAACGAGAACTACCCGATGCCCGCGATGCCCGAGGGCAGCGAGGAGGGCATCCTCCGCGGCCTCTACCTCTACCGAGCCGCGGACGGTGAGCGCACCCATCGCGCGCGCATCCTCGCCAGCGGCAGCGCCGTGCAGGCCGCGCTCGAGGCGCAGGCGATGCTGCTCGAGCAGCACGACGTCGCGGCAGAGGTGTGGAGCGCGACCAGCTTCCAGCTGCTCAGGCAGGACGCGCTGGAGGTCGAGCGCTGGAACCGGCTCCATCCGGACGCCGAACCACGCGTCTCATTTGTCAACGAGCAGTTGGGCGCCGACGGGGGACCCATCGTCGGGGTCACCGACTACATGAAGGCTGTGCCCGACCAGATCGGGCGCTTCTTCACGGTCCCGTTCATCCCGCTCGGCACCGACGGCTACGGCCGCAGCGATACGCGGGTCGCCCTGCGCAGGCATTTCGAGGTCGACGCGCCATCCATCGCGGTCGCGGTGCTCGACGGGCTGGCGCAGCAGGATCGCCTGCCACGTCACGTCGTCGCTGCGGCCATCGAACACCACGGGCTCGACACCGAGCTCATCGACCCCCGCGACCGCTGACGCGGCGTCAGCGCGCGTCGAAGGGCAGCGACGCGAATTCCGTGTACACCGCGCCTCCCCGTGCGGGCCTCGATTCGTACAGCACCAGGCGCGCCGCCCTGAAGCACATCTCCGTCTGATCCTCGGCCGCCGCCGCGGACCAGGCCGCGCGTGCGGCGTCGGTCCAGGGCACATGCGTACGGCCGAGCGTGCAATGCGCGTGGTACGGCCGGTCGTCGACCGTGAAGCCCGCCGCGCCGAGCACAGCTCGACATTCGAGTGCGAGGGCGGTGAGCGGCGCCACATCGCGTCGCGACCCGAGCCACAGCACGCGCGGGACCCCGCGCGGCGGGAACGCGCCGAGCCGGTTCAGGCACACATCGAAGGGCGCGGTTCGGGTCGCAATCGGAGTGACGAGATCGAGGGCGACCGCCACCCGCTGCTCGTCGATCTGACCGAAGAAATGCACGGTCAGATGGAGCGTCTCCGGACGCGCCCAGCGAACCTCATCGACCTGCTCGCGGAGCTCACGTCCTCGGTGCTGCGCCGCGCCGAGCGCCGGCTCAGCGAGCGGAACCGCGAGGAAGCACCTCACCCGGCCGGTGTCGCTGTGGCGGTCGCCGCCGGGCTCGCGCTCGCAGGGGTGGGACTGGCGCCCGGCGACGTCGCGTCGCAGGGGTTGCCGCCCGCGTTGGTGAGCCACACCTGGATCTGGTTCGAGGCGCAGAGCGCGTCGACCTGCGTGAACAGCGCCTCTGTGAACCAGTCGGGCCGGTCCATGACGTTGTACGGGTTGCCGGCGTAGATCAGGATGTGGCGGACGCCCCATCCGGCCGCGGTCTTGGAGTACAGCATCACGATGTCGTAGCCGCCCGCGTCGTGGACCGGCGTCTTCGTGTAGGACCCGACCTGGAGCGACTCCACCGCCGCGGCGAACGCGGGATCGTACGACTTGAGCTGGGCCGCGGTGAGGATGCCGAGGTCGCCGCCCTTCGCGGCCGTGCCGGTGGTCCCCGCGTCGTCCGAGTATGTCTTCGCAGTGGCGATGAAGCTCGCACCTTTGACGAGCAGCTGCTCGATCGTCGCGGCGCGTTGCTGCGCGAAGAGGTCCTCCACGCGCTGCTCGTTGATGTTCGAGCTGATCTCATCCTCGAGCTGGGCTATCGACCCGCCCGCGCCCGCAAGCTCGGTCTCCAGCGCGCCTGTGCCGCCCGCCTGGTGCGCATCCGTGGCGACCTCACCCGCAACCTCCTTCGCGGTCGCTTCGACTCCGAGCCTGGTCGCCTCCTCGCGAATGACCGTGTCGAGGATCAGGCTGCGGAGGATGGCGGCGCGCAGCTGGGTGACCGCCGCGGGGCCGCCGCCGGCGCCACCACCCTGGGCGATGCTCGTGGATGCGCTCAGATAGCGGACGTTGAACTGCGCGAGCGTGATTGTGTCCGGGCCGACACGTGCGATCACCGGCGACGCTTTGATCGGAGCGGGTTGATTCGACGAGCACGCCGCCACGAGGACCGCGCAGGCCGCCATGACCGCCACCCCGCCCCTTCGACGCAACATCCTCAGGCCAGTGTATCGGGGGCGGCTGCGGGCCCGGCTCGGCCCGCGGCGAGCCCGCTGACCCGCGCCCTGAACGACGGGGTCGCGACGACCAGCACGGTGGTCACACCGACGAGCAGCGCGCCGACGCCGATGGCGTTGAACAGCCCGATCGACCGGGGCATGAGGCCGTACGCGACCGTGCCCATCGGCTGCAGGCCGGCGAAGATCGTCGCGTAGATGCCGAGCAGCCTTCCCCGCAGCGCCGGATCGGTGTCCGTCTGCAGGAGCGTTGTCATCGACGTGCTGATCGCGACGAACGCGAAGCTGATGCCGACCAGTGCCGGCAGGGTGACCCCGAGCACGAGGCCGTGGGCGACCACGAAGAGGCTGACGGCATACACCACGCCGCCGACCAGCATGAGCTGCAGACGCCCCGCACCCCGTCCCATCGATGCGATCGCGAGCCCGCCGACGAGGCCGCCGACACCGCCGACGCTGTACATGATGCCGAGCGCCTCGGGTCCGACATGCAGCTGTGTTTTGGCCAGGACCGGCAGGAAGGGCATGTACGACACGCCGCAGAACGCGAGCACCGAGGCGACGATGACGACGCCGCGGACCAGTGGGTCGGCGACCGCGACTCGGAGGCCGTCGACGAGCTCGCCCCAGGCGGTTGCGCCTGCCTGCCGCGGGAGCGGCGCCACGTCGGGGATAACCGTCAGGAGCACGACGATCGGAGCGAGGTACGCGACGGCGAGGAAGCCGAAGCACACCGCAGGGCCCGCCAGCCCGATGAGCAACCCGGCGACGGACGGACCGATGATCCGAGTGGCGCTCATGGCCGCCGCACCGAGCGCGACGGCGTTGACCACGAGGTGGCGCTCCACGAGATCCGCGACCAGCGCCTGGCGCGTGGGCAGGTCGGCGGCGTCGGTGGCGCCGAAGACGATCGCAACAACGATGATGGCCGCGAAGGTCGCGTGGTTGGTGGCCACGAGCAGTGCGAGCGACCCGGCGCTGAGACCGAGCAGCGATTGGGTGACCAGCAGGATCCGGCGACGGGGAAGACGGTCGGCGAGGACCCCGCCCGCCAGCGAGAGGATCACCGAGGGGATGCCGTCTGCGGCGGCGACCGCGGCGACGGCCGTGGTGCTTCCCGTCTGCTTGTACACGAGATACCCGAGCGCGACGACCTGCATCCAGGTGCCGAGGAGCGTCGGCCACTGCGCTGCCCAGTACCAGCGGAAAGGCCGGACGCGCAGTGCCGGGGGCGGCCAGCGGCGCTCGCGTCGCCGAACCGGCTCAGGCGTTGGGATCACCCTCCAACGATATGTGCACGCTCGTCGATGTCCGCACGAATCCGGCATTCCGATAGGCGCCGTCGGCGCCGGGCGCAGCCTCGAGGAACACGGTTGCGAGGCCGGAGTCCAGACCCTCGCGCGCGAGGGCGGACACCATGGCGGCGGCGAGCCCGCGGCGGCGGTGGGCAGCCGCCACGACGACACCCACGATCTCGGTGGCACCACCCGCCGGCACGCCGGACTGAGCGGCTCCCACGATCGTGTCGGTCTCGGTCTCCCGGCCGATCAGCGCGCGGCCCCCGGTGCTCAGCGATCCGCGCAGCCGGGTCACGGTCCGGTCGTCGGCCGGCTCGGGGTCGCCGAAGATGTCGTGCTGCAGCCGGGCCATCTCGAGCAGCGACAGGTCGTCGGACGGCGATTCGATGACGATGCCATCGGGTGTCTGGACGTCGCGCACCGTCCTCGGCGTGCAGGTCATGAGCGGCAGGCGGTCCTCGACCGTCCAACCGCGAGCCGTCAGACGCGATTCGAGCGCCGGCGCCACAGATGGCAGAAACTCGACGCGCGGCGTTCGGTCCGCCGCCCGGAAGGCGGCGACCAGGGAGTCGAGCACCGAGTCGTCCGGATCGGCGCCGTCGTCGGGGATCGCGTAGTTGAGAAAGCGGAGCCTGGTCTGCTCGGTGAACAGGAGCGCAAACGGCCCGACGCGGGGAAGCACCGGCGCGTTGCGCGTCGAGCGGATGAAGGCCATGACCGCGGGATCCGCCTCGGTGTCGACAGCACCCTCCGAGTCCCGTGTCACGAAGGGGCGCCTAGGCGGCCGCGACGGCCGCGACGTCAGCCCGAGGCAAAGGCTGGCCGTCGAGGAAGGCGGCGATCATCGCTCGCTGGCGGCGCGACAGCTCGGGGCTCCATGCGTGCCCGGCGCGCCGGATGACGTCGAGGACGATTTGCGGGGCACCCGCGATCGCCGACTCGAGGCGGCGCACATTGACGATGCGGTCGTGCTCGGCCACGAGGATCAGCGTCGGCCGCCCCGAGCCGCGAATCTGCGCAAGGTCGTCGCGCTGCAACGCGTCCTGCACCCACTCACGAGCAGCTCGCGGGTCCGCGAGCACCTGATTGTCGAAGTTCACCTTGGCGGCGACGGGGTCGACGTTCTTGCCTTCGACCATCAGACGCTTGTAGATGTCGCTCACGGTGCGCTGGTGCGCCAGCCAGACGATTCCCGGATACACGATCGGGGCGATCATGAAGCCGACCTGGACCTGAAACGAGCGACGCACGAGCCGCGGCGCCACCACCGGCGTGTGCAGGATCACCCGCTCGGTGGCCTGCGGGCGAGCGCGCTGGACCGCGAGCGCGACCGGGGTGCCGAGGCACAATCCCGCGACATCGAACCGCTCGGCTCCCATGTCGTTCGCCGCGGCAAGCGCCGCACGGGCCAGCGCGGGAGCGGTGTGGCCGCCGTCCATCGGCGCCGACCGTCCAAATCCCGGCAGATCGGGGGCGATGATCGTGCGTCGCTCGAGGAGCACCTCGAACCAGTCGGCAAAGTTCTCCGCCGACCCGACGAAGCCATGGCACAGCAGGAGTGCGGGCCCGGTCCCTCCGGTCAGGTAGCGCAGGCGCTTGCCCTCGTGCGTCGTGAAACGTTCTTCGAGCACGTTCACGGCAGGGCTCACTCGGTGTCGATCTGTGCGCGCTGCAGGCGTCCGCTGTAGTCGATGTACACGGACTTCCATTCGCTGAACTCGTCGAGCACGTGACCACCCGCTTCGCGGTGGCCGTTGCCGGTGTTTCGAGTCCCGCCGAACGGGAGCTGGATCTCAGCCCCGATGGTCGGAGCGTTGATGTAGACGATCCCCGAGTGCAGTTCGTTGATGGCGTGAAACGCGGTGCGCAGGTCGTTGGTGTACACGCTGAGGCTGAGGCCGTACTGCGTGGAGTTGGCGGCGGCGATCGCATCCTCCGTCGAACCGACCGGGATGATCACGGTGGTCGGACCGAAGATCTCCTCCTGCGCGATCCGCATCGCCGGCTTCACGTCGCCGAACACCGTCGGGCGGTAGAACCAACCCTTCGCGAGCGCTCCCTCGGTTGCGATCTCACCGCCGAGGAGCAGTGAAGCGCCCTCGCGCTTGCCGATCTCGGTGTACGCGTGGATGCGCTTGAGCTGCGTCTCGTTGATCACGGGCCCGACATCAACCTTCTCGTCGAGGCCGTCGCCGAGACGGAGATGCGACGCGCGTTCCACGAGGCGCGATGTGAAGCGATCGAGCGCCCCGTGCTCGACGATCAACCGCGACGACGCAGTGCATCGCTGTCCGGCCGTGCCGAACGCGCCCCAGAGGGCACCGTCGACCGCGAGCTCGACATCGGCGTCGTCGAGCACGACGATCGCGTTCTTGCCACCGAGCTCGAGCGAGCACTTCTTGAGCATGCGGCCGCAGGTCTCGGACACGATCCGGCCGGTGTCGACGCTGCCCGTGAAGTAGATCGCGGCGACGTCGGGGTGCGCGACCAGCGCCGCACCGGCGTCCTCGCCGAAGCCGAAGACGACGTTGACGATCCCCGCGGGCAGGCCCGCATCCTCGAGCGCCTCGACGAAGCGGAGCGCGCAGAGCGGCGTGTCCTCGGCCGGCTTGAGCACGACGCTGTTGCCCGCCATGATCGCCGGGAAGATCTTCCAGGAGGGGATGGCGATCGGAAAGTTCCAGGGTGTGATGCAACCGACGACGCCGAAGGGCTGGCGCATGGTCATCGCCCACTTGTCGCGCAACTCGCTGGGCACCGTCTCGCCGAAGGCCCGGCGGCCCTCGCCTGCGATGAACTTGCCCATGTCGATCGCTTCCTGGACGTCACCGCGAGCCTCGGTGAGCACCTTGCCCATCTCGCGGGTCATCAGCCGGGCGAGTGATTCCTTGCGCTCCTCGAGCAGTTCCGAAGCGCGCAGGATGATCGCGGCGCGAGACGGCCACGGCGTGCGCCGCCAGCCGTCGAAGGCCATCTTGGCGGCTGCGACCGCCGCGTCGACGTCGGTGGCGTCGCTGCGGGGAAACACGCCGACGACGTCATCGCTCGTCGCGGGATTGCGCGACTCGAAGGTTCGACCGGCTGTCGCCGGCCGGAATGCGCCGCCGATGAGATTGCCGACTTCGAGTGCCGTTTCCACCACCGCCATCAGGCGGTTTCCTCACGCAGAGCCGCTTCGAGAATGTCGAGGCCGGCGTCCAGCTCCGATTCCGGGATCGTGAGCGGCGGGATCAAGCGGATCACATTCGCATCGATGCCACAGGAGAGCAGCAGGAGTCCCCGGGCGAGCGCATTGGCGGTGATGCGGTCCACCAGCTTGTTCCCCGGCGAGCCCGCCTGCATGAACTCGAGGCCGATCATCATCCCAAGTCCGCGCACGTCGGCGAGCTCCTGGACGTCCACCTGCCAGTCGCGCACGCGCTTCATGACATGCCGCCCGAGCCGCTCCGCCCGCTCCGGAATCCGCTCGCGAGTCATCGTCTCGATGACCGCCACGACGGCCGCGCAGGCGACGGCGTTGCCACCGTACGTGGTCCCGTGCTCGCCTTCGAGGAGCGCGCTCATCACGCGATGCCCGGCGACGATGGCGGCGATCGGCATCCCGTTCCCGAGAGCCTTGGCGAGGCACATGATGTCGGGGTCGACACGCGAGTGCTCGACCGCGAACATCTTTCCGGTGCGGCCGAAGCCGCTCTGCACCTCGTCGGCGACAAGCATGATCCCGTGCTCGTCGCACACCTTCCGAAGCAGCGGCAGGAACGGTGCCGGCGGCACGACGTACCCACCCTCGCCCTGCACCGGTTCGACGACGATCGCCGCCACAGTGTCCGGCGCGGTGGTGGTCGAGAAGAGCAGCTTCAGCTCGCGCTCGACCAGCTCGCACACGTCGTCGTCGCTGTGCGTGCAGTACTTGAAGCAGTACGGGTACCGGATGTGGTGGATGCCGGGGAGCAGCGACCCCATGCCCCGTCGATATGACGCCTTGCTCGCCGTGAGCGAGAGCGCTCCGTACGTGCGCCCGTGGAACCCGCCGATGAACGCGATGATGTCGTTCCGGCCGGTTGCTCGACGGGCCAGCTTCATCGCGCCCTCAACCGCCTCCGCGCCCGAGTTGGTGAAGAAGACCTGGTCGAGCGACGGCGGGGTGACCGAGACGAGCGCCGAGCCGGCCTCGATCATCTTCGGATGGTACGCGGTCACCGACGTATGCCAGAGGCGGTCCACCTGTTCGTGCACCGCGGCGACCACGGCCGGGTGGCCGTGGCCGAGGTTGGTCACCCCGATGCCGCACCCGAAGTCCAGGACGTCACGGCCGTCCACCGTGTGCAGATGAGCGCCCTCGGCCCTTTCGACGACCAGGTCGGAGTAACGGTGATACGCGGGGGAGATCAGCTCGGCGTCGCGCTCACGCCACGTCGCCGCATCTGCTGCGGCAAGCATCCCGCTCACGACCCGGAGGTCGCGGTGGCGGGGCCCGACGACGAGGCGGCACTGCGGACGCCGACCTTCCCGAGGGCGAGGAAGCCCCCGAACATGATCGCGATCCCAGCGGCCTCGTAGGCACCGAGCACGTCGAGGTTGGCGATGCCGACCGTCTTCGCGGCCGAGAAGCCGACCGCGATGATCAGCGCGCCGGCGGTGAGGAGCACGTTGCAGATGACGCGGTCGATGCCGGCGCGGTCTCGGATGAAGCGATACGCGGACCACGCGGACCCACCCACCAGCACGAGCGTCCCGATGATGTTGAGGAACACGACGCCGATGAACAGCAGCGACCCCTGCTCGATCGCGCCGCCGAGGACGCCCTTGGCGGTGGCGAGCTTGGCGGCGTCCACCGGGATCACCGCCGCATCGACCGCGAGCACGATGGTGATCGCCCCGAGCACGATGGCACACGCCCATGCGACCCGCCGCGGCGCAAGCAGGAAGACGGTGCCGAGGGCGAGGTAGATCACCCCCAGCACGCCACCGAGAAGGTAGAAGCCCCGGAACACCGCCGGAGACCAGCCGCCGGTCTCTCCGGCCGCCTGGAATGCCGCCGCGCCCGTGAAGATGAGGAGTCCGAGGGTCCAGACCGCGAACGCCGGGCGTCTGCTCCGGAGAAACCTGAGGAAGACGACCACAGCAAACGCTGCACTCAGTCCACTCGCAAGAGCAGCGAAGACCATGAAGATGATCCTAGCGAGGTTGAGAGGGTCCTTGGATTTGCCCCGGTTCTAGAGGGGGTAGTTCCAATGGGCGATTGACAACCAGTCATGCCCGAGTGTACACAGGGTCCCTCACCAGCACTTGCCTCGCAGAGAGAGGAGAACCCAGCACATGGTCAAGCCCACCAAAGGGGTTTTGTCGATCGCATCAATCGCCGCATTAGGGGTGCTCGCGGCCTGTGGCACCTCGTCGACCACCACGTCGTCGTCAGCTGGTGCGACCGGGATCGCCGCGTGCCACGGCACGATCACCGTCGCCACGGACCTGCCACTGACGGGCGGCGACGCGACTGACGGACCGTTCCCGCAGCTTGCGGCCGAACTCGCCGTGAACCAGGCGATCGCGGCCAAGCTCATGGGCGGCTGCACACTGAAGTACATCAGCAAGGACGACTCGACGGTCCTCAAGAACGGGCATGACCCGGCACAGGGTGCGGCGAACATCACCGCGCTGGCGTCGGACGGCACCGTCATGGGAGTGGTCGGGCCATTCAACTCGTCGGTCGCACTGGCCGAGATCCCGGTGGCATCCCAGAACCACCTGGCCGTGATCAGCCCGTCGAACACCAACCCCTGCCTCACCGCAGTGGTGGCGGTCTGCAGCGATCCGACCATCAAGATCGACACGTCGGCGCTGTACCCCGGCGCGCACACCTACTTCCGGGTCATCGCCAGCGACATCCAGCAGGGCGAGATCGATGCCTACGTCGCGGCCAAGGTTCTCAACGCGACCAAGGTGTATGTCATCGACGACCAGGAGGCGTACGGCCGCGGCCTTGCGCTCATCTTCACCAAGGCGTACACCACGACTGAGGGCGGCACCGTTGTCGGGTCTGCGAGCCTTCCTGGCTCCACCACCACGTTTGCCACTCAGATCAGCAACGCTCAGGCCGATCACGCCCAGGCCATCTTCTTCGGCGGCACCAGCGGTAACGGCTGCGGTCTGGTTCGTCGTGACATGGGCAAGGCGGGCTTCAACGTCCCGCTCCTCGGAGGCGACGGCTGCCAGGACACGAAGTTCATCACCGATGCGGACTCAGGCGCCAACACGACCGAGTCCGTGGGCAGTTACGCAACCAGCGCCCCTGACGTCACGAAGCTCGCCAGCTCGGCGACCTTCTTCTCCCAGTACGCGGCGGCCTACGCGAGCAAGCCCGCGCCCTACAACGACGGCACCAAAGAGCCCTACACCGCGTACGGCTACGACGCGATGAACATCCTGCTGCAGGCAATTCATTCGGTGCTCGTCAACAACGGCGGCCAGCCGCCGTCCAGCACCATGGCCTTCCGGGACGCCGTGGTCGCCGCGCTGCGCCAGACGTCGTATGACGGCGCGCTCGGTCACACGAGCTTCGACGCCAACGGGGACACGACCAACACCGGTTTCACCCTCTACAAGGTTTCGGGGGGCAACTGGGTGGGTGACGGCACCTACGCGGTTGATACCAGCGGCAACGTGACCTTGAAGAGCTGATCGACGACATGTAACGATCAGGGGGAGAGCGCCGAGCGCTCTCCCCCTTTTCGTGTTTTTCGTGCCGGGGGACAGAGATGAGCGACCCAAGCGGGACACCTGACGCACGTCTGACGCCACCGGCTCGTGGTGCCACCGGGCGACCTGTGACCTCGACCCTTGTGGATCAGGTGGGACTGGCACCGCGTTCGATCGAAGCGGGCGATTTCGCACGAGCAATCGGGCCGTTGTTCCGTGGCGCCTATGGATGGATCTCCCGGAATTTCGCGCTGCTGCTGCTGCTCGTGATGGCGTCGTCGATCGTGGGAACGTACTTCCAGGGCGGCGCAACGCTCATGGGTCATCAGATCGACAATGCGCTCGTCCTGGGAGCGATCTACGCGCTCGTCGCTGTTGGTTACACGATGGTGTACGGCATCATCGAGCTGATCAACTTCGCTCACGGCGATGTGTTCACCGTGTCCGGGTTCTACGCGATCTTCATCGCCGACAGGTTGCACCTCGATTCGCTGGCGACCCATAACTTCGGGGGTCTGCTGCTGGCCCTGGCCATCATCTTTCCGCTGTCCATGATCGCGGCCGGGTTGACCGGGGTGGCGATCGAGTTCGTTGCCTACCGGCGGCTTCGTGACGCGCCCAGGCTTGCTCCGCTGATCACGGCGATCGGCGTCTCCTTCCTCATCGAGGGCGTCATGCTGATCCGCGAAGGCCCGGACAATGTTCCGACACACATGGCGTCGTGGATCAATGGTCAGGCATTCGCGATCGGTGGGGTCAGTGTCGGCTACACGGATATCTTCGTGGTGGGCTCAGCACTGCTGCTCATGTTCGCGCTCGGCGCCTTCGTGCGACGCACACGACTCGGGAAGGCGATGCGCTCCACCGCGCAGGACCGCACGGCGGCATTGCTCTGCGGCATCAACATCAATCGCACGATCTCGGCGACTTTCTTCATCGGCTCCGCGCTTGCCGCGGCTGCCGCGGTGATCTACAGCATCGAGTACGGCGACCTCAAATGGAACGTCGGCTTTCACCTCGGCATCATCGCGTTCACCGCGGCGGTGCTCGGCGGCATCGGCAACATCGTCGGCGCCGGCGTGGGCGGTTTCCTCATCGGCATCATCTACGTCTTCGGCGGGTCGCTCCTCGGCGGAGAATGGAGCGAGGCGCTGATCTTCGCGATCCTCGTCCTCATCCTGACCTTCCGCCCGGTCGGGCTCTTCGGGATCGAGGTGACCACTCGTGCCTGACCGTCTCAGGTCCTTCTTGCGGTCCGATCCCGGCATTGGGCAGCGGAACCAGGGCACGACCGTGTTCTGGATCCTCGCCTCGACTGCTTCAGCCCTGCTCCTCATGGGCTGGCTGCTGCCCTGGTTCGTGGGCCCCTTCGATGCGGGGGTGGGCTTCAGCGCACAGGACGCGGTCGTATCGCCTCCGACGGGGATCGGCACCATCCTCATGTACATCCTCGGCGTCTGCATGCTAATCCTGCTGCTCTCGCCGCTTGCGGAACTCACCGCTCGTCTGAGAGGAACGAGTCTCGGCCACCGTGCGGATCGGATTCGACTTGCTGCCGGGCTCGTGGGACTGGCCCTCACCGCCGTGGTGTGGTTCCTCTACAGCGTCCTTCAGGAGGAGCCGTTGTTCGGATCCTTTACTCCCGGCACATTCACCGACTCCGCGGTGTGGCTGACCATGTACGGGTTCGCGCT
>DAIQQM010000066.1:0-14416 GCA_036786805.1 Candidatus Dormiibacterota bacterium
ACCCAGATCGACGCTGCGATTCCGACGATGAGGACGGCGTTCTCGAGCGTGCTCCTTCCGCGGATAACGCGGAGTGCGGCGACGATAAACGGAACGATCAGCGTCGAGTCGACGACCTCGGGGAACCGGCCGATGATGGCCTGATCGGAGGGGAACGCGAGTCCCAGCGCGAAGAAGGGGACGATCGCGGTGAGCATGATCGACCCCGTCGTCTCGAAGGCGAGGAATGCCAGCGACAGCGGCATCAACAGGAGGGTCATGGTGATGACGGGTCCCATCGCGTCCGCCGGTGAGGGGGCACCGAGCCAAGAGACGACGGCGCTCATCGCTTCGAAACCGGGCCGCGGTCGCACGAAGTCGGATGCCTCGAGCGGGATTGGAATCAGCGGAAGCACGTCGTGTGATCGGGCGATCGCGGCGGCGAGGCCACCGTGTGTGGCGGTGTCCCAGTCAGGCGGGAGGAGCTGGCCGTGGAGTGCCACGACGAAGATCGCCGCCCCCACTGCCCCCGCGAACAGCGCTGGAATCGGCAGCCACCACGGTGCCGCGTCGGGAACACGGGGGTCGGCGCGCCGCCATCGGACCACGGCCCCGACTCCCAGCACCACGACAACCGGGAAGATCGTGAGCGGCTCGAACGGAATGTGCAGGTCGTGCATCCCCAGCCCGGAAACGCCGATCACTCCGGCGGACAGGCCGGGTGCCATGGTCAGCCGTTGCCACGCCCGCCATCCCGGAGCGAGCAGCGTCGCCAGCGCGAATCCGGGGACAAGGGCGGCGAGCACCACCCCGGGGAGCGATTGCGCGAGGTCGTGCAGTGGCAAGCCGGGCGGACTCAGCGGCCTTTGAGCGTGGCCACTGCAAACAGCGTGCGCGCGATGATCAGCAGATCCAGCGCAACCGACTGATGCTTGATGTAGTACAGGTCGTAGGACAGCTTCACGGTGGATCCTTCGACACCGCTGCCGTATCCGAAGTTCACCTGAGCCCAACCGGTGAGGCCGGGCCGGACCGAGAGTCGGGTGTTGTAATACGGAATGCTCCTGCGCAGTTCCTCAACATACTGGAGCTGCTCGGGCCTCGGACCCACCACGGTCATGTCGCCGCGGAGAATGTTCCAGGCTTGCGGTAGCTCATCGAGATGCAGGCGACGTAGAACCTTCCCGACCCGGGTGATGCGCTCATCACCCTCGGCGGTCCAGTGCAGTACCTGATCGGGATGCACGCGCATGGTGCGCAGCTTGATTATCTCGAAGGGGCGGCCGAAGTGACCCACACGCTCCTGCCTGTGAAAAACCGGGCCGCGGTCCTCGAGCTTGATCGCGACCCAGACGAATGGCAGCACGACAGCCAGGAAGACGACGCCGATGAAGCCCGCGGCGATGTCGACCAGCCGCTTGAAGACCGCATAGACGCGTGATGTCTCGCCACGTTGCTGCAGCGACAGCAGCCAGGTCTGGCGCAGCCGCTCGACAAGCAGACGGCCGGTCAACTCCTCGTAGATGTCCGAGATCGATCGCACCACGAGTCCAAGGTCGTAGCAGTCCACGAGGCTCTGAAACAGGTCGGTCGGCAGGTCCTCCTCCGCGCCGAGGACGATCTGGTCCGCAGCGCGCCCGGTCGCGGCAGCGGTGAGGCGGCTTCCGGCGTCGACATCGGCGGGGTGGATGGTGCCGACCACCCGATAGAGGCCGGCCAGGTGCTGGTCGACCTCCGCCCAGACCCTGTCGAGGGTCTCCGGGTCCGTCACCAGCATGATTCTGCCCGCGAAGATCGCCTGGGCGAAGACCCGCCGGTACAGCAGCCGCCAGCAGAGGACCAGGAGGCCCGCGACCGGAACCCAGATGAGAATTGTGGGGCGGGTGACCCCGTACGGTACGATGAAGAAGACGGCAAGCAGAGCAATCGTCTCAAGCGCCACCGTGGTGGCGACGATCCGGAAGATCCCTCTCGTACTCACCGCGGCATGCAGGTCGTAGGCGTCGACGACCAGCGCCACGGCCAGCCAGATCCCGGTCACGAGGGCCACGCCCGCCCATGGAATGGTCAGTGCCGCGTGCTGAATGGGACCCGACCGGAGATTGAACGCGATGATCAGCGACGCGGCGACGAGGACGGTGTCGCCCGCCGCGAGCAGCAACTTTCGCTCTGAGGTGAGGATTCCGCGCCTGCCGGCCGCGACCGAGGCGCCCGGAACCTTCTGGGCGATCATCGAAGCTAGCCTACACGCTGATCATGCGATTGCGCCGCTCGGAGACGCCGGCTTGCACGCGCTTATCCGACTTCGACGATGGTGTCCGACCGGTTGCTGAAGACCACCGTTCCAAGTTGCACGACAGCCGGATTGTCATCGTCGGCATCGTCATCCTGACTGTCGATCAACAGAAAGCGGACTGAATAGTTGTGAGTCATCACCCGGAGCGCAGCCGTATCGGCATGGCCGAAGACTTCGTTGTTCAGCATCTGGCGGGTTTCGAAATCGGCGCCGCTCCGTGTTGTGGGATCGGTGTTGATCTCGTATCGCGAGGCGTCATATCCCTCGATGAAGACCTGCCGATCAGAGAACGCCGAGTAGTAGTAGTAGCGACCGTCCTGCTCGGCCGCATCAAGCCAGTGGTTGCTCACGGCGACGACGGCGTCGACCGACGAGTGAGTCTGCAGCCATTGCAGAGCAGCCAGCAGATCGGGCGTCAGGCCGCGGACGGTTGGCGGGTTCGCCTGCGCGTGCGCGATGGGAATCCTGCTGAGAACCAGCCCAGCCGTCGGCGCGATCTCGATCGGCGAGGCAAGCGCAGATGCGGCGAGGGCTGGAATGAGGCTGAGCCCCAACAATCCGGATGTCTGTCGTCCGCGCATCCTTCTGATCACGAACCAGCTGGCGATGAACAGCCCGCAACCGCCGATAAGCACCGCGTATCGAACAGCGGCGATGACCGACTGGTGCTCAGTCGGAGAGGTCGCAAGCACGAGCGCTGTCAGAGCCGCGATCCATGCTCCGAAGGCGATGACAGCGGCACGTCGCGATATCGGCAGTGCGCTCCCCGCGTCCGTCCAGGCGAGTCGCAGACCGTCCGCAGCCACCACGCACCCGGCGACATACCCGGTGTCCTGGAAATACAGCTCGCTGAAACCGATCTGGTGGAAGACGTTGGCGATGACCACGCCCGCGCCTAGCATTCCCAGGCAGAGCGCATGTAGGCGCAGACGCTCCCGATGGCGACCCCGGAGCATGTACAGCAACCCGGCGAGGGGCAGCAGCATGCCGGCAAGGCCGGCCGCGTACGCGATCGGAAGGGCGATCACTCGCGCGAAGTCAGGAAGCCAGCTCTGGCTCGCCTCCACAACCGGGAGGGTTCGACTCAGTGGTGCAAGCGGGCCGACGGTGGTGAACGCCGCGCCGCCCCGGTAGACGATGAAGAACGTGGCGACGAAGATCGCCGCCTCGAGTGCGAGAGCGAGCAGGAGCTGAGGCACAGGCTTGCGACGATCGCGGACCCATACCCACGCCGCGTACGCGCCCGTGCCGACCAGGAGCACGGGGAGGATCGTCGCCTTGGCGCCGGACGCGCCGATCATCAGCACCGCGATCGTCAGCCACGAACCGAGATCCACTCGCTTTCGCCAGGTCGCGGCGCGCAGACGTTCGGCGATCAGATACAGCAGCGCGATGAAGAAGATGAGGCCGAACGGAAGAGTCCAACTCGACCAGAGGTGACTGCTGAAGAGGCTGAAGAACGGCGAGGACCCCGCTGAGTCCGTGGTGAGGTCAAGGGGGCCGAGCAGGAATATCACCGCCATGGCGATGACGCCCGTGGCCGCAGTCCCGGCGAACGCGCGTCCAAGCAGCAGCAATTGACATCCGACTACGGCGATGAGCGGGATGAAGTCGAGACGCATTGCGATGATTGGAATGCCGAGGCGGGTCACCTGGCTGACGGCCGCCATGTGAAAGAAGACGAACCATTCGTACGGCAGCGGGACTCCCGACAGCCCGGGGTTCGTCGGCGGCCAGTGATAGAGGACTTCTGCGGTCTTGCTGATCTGGTAGACGAAATCGGGGCTGTACGCCACCGAAATGCGTCCGGACGGCAGCGGCGACTGGGGGATGAACATCAACGCCAGGTAGATCAGCCCGGCAGAGAGGGTCAGCGCGGCAGACCACATGAGCCGCCCCGGCATCGGCTTGGAGGTCGGCACCCGTATGTCCGGCGTGCGCCGTCTCCAGATCACCAGGCCGCCGACCGTCACCGTTACCACCGGGTAGAGGAGGAAGAGACCGCGCGCGCCGGCGGCGGCCGTGGCACTGAAGGCGAGAATCTCGAGTGCGTGCCCGAGCGGGACGCCCAGGCCGATCGACTCCAGCAGGCCGCGCGGCCGGCCACGCAGCGCCCAGAGCAGAGTCATGCCCGGAACGGCCACGAAGCCTAGCTCGTATCCGGCGAACCGGGCGATCTCGTTCAGGGCAACCCCGGAGAAGAGCCAGATCTCCAGCGCCACGGCGGTCACGAGCGTGATGGGTGCTATTCCCCGGCGCAGCACCGCCGGAGTATCCCCCAACAGGGTGAGGTCGCTCACGTGCTCCCGAGGTCGCCGCCGACGCAGAAGGCGGTACGGTGCCCGAGACACCATGAGCCGAACCATCGCGCCCGTCCCCGCCGGCACCCCGTTCGTCAGCGTGGTCCTCCCCGTGCTCAACGAGGAACGCCACATCGAGGCATGCCTTCGTTCTGTCCTTGCGCAGGACTACCCGCGAGATCGGTATGAGGTGATCGTCGCCGACGGCGGGTCTTCGGATCGAACCCGGGAGATCGTGGCGGCGACCGCGGCGGAGGATCCGAGGCTGCGCCTCATCGACAACCCCGGGCGGATGCAGGCCGCCGGATTGAATCGCGCAATCCTGGCCAGCGCCGGCGACGTCATAGCGCGACAGGACGGTCATGCCGAATGGGCGCCGGATCATCTCAGCCGGTCGGTGGAGCTGCTGCTCTCGAGCGGCGCCGACAACGTCGGTGGCCGCCAGGAAGCGGTGGGCGATGGGGAGTCCGGCCGCGCCATCGCATGTGCCATGAGGTCGCCATTCGGGGTCGGTGGCGCTCGATTCCGCTACTCGGATCGCGAGGAGGAGATGCCGACCGTCTTCCTCGGCACCTTCCGCCGCAGCGCGTTCGAACGGGTCGGCCTGTTCGACGAGGCATACCCTCCCCACGAGGACTACGAACTCAACGAGCGGATCCGCGCCACCGGGGGCCGGATCGTCTTCAGCCCCGGAATCCGCACGCGCTACCACGTCCGCAGCGGGCTCGGCGCACTCGGGCGGCAGTACTACCGGTACGGCCGCGGGAAGGTCCGCGTGGCCCGCGCCCGACCGGGGGTCATCCGCCCATATCACCTGGTCGCACCGGCGCTCGTCGCCGGGATCCCGATCATGGCCGTGATGGCGGTCACGGGGCGGGGCCGGCGGCTGGCCCTCGCCGGCGCCGCCGCCTACGCAGCCGCCTGTGCCGTCGCGGGCCAGCAGGCGGGACGCTGCGAGTCGCTCGAGGTCCGCGGGCGGGTCCCGATCACCTTTGTCGTGATGCACATCGCGTGGGGAGCCGGCTTCTGGGCGGGTGTGGTCGAGGCGCTGCGCGGCGTCGAGACCGGCGGCGGTTCGCCACCGCCACTCCCGTCTCGACCGCAAACGGCGTAGCCGGGCGCCGGGAACCGTATTGTTCGACCTGTGGCTCCCGCGGCTCGCGCTCGCATGATCGACCGTCCGAATCCGCTCTGCATGGTCGGTGCAGGGTACGTCGGGCTCGTCACGGCCGTCTGTCTCGCCGATGCCGGCGTGGACGTTCGCCTCCTCGACATCGATACGGCGCGGCTCGAGATGCTCCGCCGCGGCCGGGCGCCCATCCACGAGCCGCTCCTCGATGATCTGCTCGCGAAGGTGCTCGAGAATGGCTCGCTGGAGCTCCACGCTGACGCCGCGGTGGCCATGGGGGGCGCGGCGGTGATCATGATCGCGGTTGGGACGCCACCCCTCGGCGACGGCAGAGCCGATCTCACCGCGGTTCGCGCCGCGGTCACCCAGGCGGTTCGCCACGCCGGCCCGGACGCGGTCATCACGATCAAGAGCACCGTCCCTCCTGGGACCACCGCGTCGCTCCAATCACTCTGCCGGCGGAACGGACGCCTCGTCCCCCTGACGGTGTGCCCCGAGTTCCTTGCCGAAGGCAGTGCCGTCCGCGACTTCCGCCAGCCGCCACAGGTGGTGATCGGGGGCGACGACCGGGATGCGTGCGAGCGCGTCGCACGCCTTTTCGGTCACCTGGAGGCATCGATCCGCATCACCGACTCGACCAGCGCGGAGCTCATCAAGTACGGGGTCAACGCGTTCCTTGCGTTGAAGATCTCGTTCATCAACGAGATGGCGCAACTCTGTGAGTTCACCGGGGCCGACGTGAGCTCGGTTGCCGATGGGATCGGCACCGACGCACGCATCGGCCGCGCCTTCCTCGGCGCCGGGCTGGGTTTCGGCGGATCGTGCTTCCCCAAGGACGTGCGGGCGCTCGACCAGGCGGCGAGCTATCACGGGCAGAGCTTCCTGCTCCTCCGCGCGGCCGTCGAGGTCAACCAGCAGGCGCGGAGCCGATTCGTGGCCAAGATCCAGCGGGCGTTGAACGGCAAGCTGGCGAAGCGCCGGATCGCCGTGCTCGGCCTGGCATTCAAGCCGGGGACGGATGACGTCCGCCAGGCAGCTTCGATCGATGTGATCCGCCACCTCGAGGACCTCGGCGCTTATGTGGTGGCGACCGATCCGGTGGCGCGACCGAATGCTCGATCCCTGCTTCCCAACACCGAGCTCGTCGACGATCCGTACGAGTGCGTCAGGGGAGCTGACGCCGTCGTCGTGGTCACCGAGTGGCCGGAATACGTCGGCCTCGACTGGGGTCGAGTCGCCACCCTGGTTCGCCGCCCCCTGGTCGTGGACGGGCGCAACTGCCTCGCCGCCGACCCGCTCGTCGAGCTCGGCTTCACCTACATCGGCGTCGGGCGGCAGCCGCGCAAGCCGAAACCCGTGAAGGCACAGCCTTCTGCCGGCAAGAGGGCCCGCGACCTGCTCGCCGTCAAATGACCTGGGGCCCGTCTCGTGTCGTGGTGACCGGCGGCGCCGGGTTTCTCGGGTCGCATCTCGCGGATCGCCTGCTCGCCGACGGAGCCGAGGTCATCTGCATCGACAACATGGTTACCGGCAGCCCTCGAAACGTCGCGCACCTTGACGGCAATCCACGTTTCACGCTGCGCACCGAAGACGTCACCGGCGTGTGGAGCATCGACGGCGCGGTCGATGCGATTCTCCATTTCGCCTCACTGGCGTCGCCGGTCGATTACCAGAACCACCCGCTTGCCACGCTCGAGGTCGGCACGCTGGGCACCATGAACGCGCTGCGCATGGCGAAGGACAAGGGGGCCCGTTTCCTGCTCGCCTCGACGAGCGAGGTGTACGGCGACCCGTTCATCCACCCGCAGCCCGAGACGTACTGGGGCAACGTCAATCCGATCGGACCGCGCAGCGTCTACGACGAGTCCAAACGTGTGTCGGAGACCTTCGCGATGGCGTTCATGAATGCCCGCGGTGTCGACGTGCGTATCGCGCGGATCTTCAACACCTACGGTCCGCGCATGCGCGACCGGGACGGTCGCGCTGTGCCGCAGTTCGTGACCCAGGCGCTCGCCGGTGTGCCGATCACGGTGTACGGCGACGGCTCGCAGACTCGCAGCCTCTGCTACGTGGACGACCTCATCGAGGGCCTGATGCGACTGCTCAGGTCGGACTACTCGCTGCCGGTGAATCTCGGCAATCCGCACGAGGTCACCGTGCGGGAGCTCGCCGAGATCGTCCGCACGATCTGCGCGAGTGAGTCGGTCATCGAGACACGTCCTTTGCCGGTGGACGACCCGCAGCGCCGGTGCCCGGACGTGAGCGTCGCCGTGCGCGAGCTCGACTGGCGTGCGACCGTGCCGCTCGAGGAAGGGTTGCGACGCACGGTTGCGTGGTGGCGCGGCGCCGGGCGGTGAGCGCCCACCATGCCGACACCCGGACGAATCAGGGGGTCGACTGCTGCGACATCGCCATGGACACGAGGCCGTAGTAGTTGGCCTCGTCACCGTTGATCCAGAAGTTCGGGTCCGTCGAGAGTTCCTCAAGGGGCGTGTGACTGAAGATCCCGATGTCTTCGACATTCACGAGCGCGGGCACGTCGACCGATGACCTGCCCGCAGCACGAGCGGCCTCTGCTGAGGCCGTTTGCGTGTCTTTGCCGGCTGCATAGGATCTGAGGGCGGGAAGGTCACCATGCAGCATCGCGAGCGTTCCGATAGGTCCGGCAACGACGATCGCCCCAAGGACCAGCGTCGTCGCTGCCCACACCGCACCCGGAAACCGCATCGCTGATCCCGCTCTTTGCATGACGACATCGAAGCGCTCCCGTAAGAACCTCCCAGCCAGCCAGCCAGCGGAAGCCGTCGCGCATGTGCAGACGTAGACGGGAATCAACTGATCATAGAGAGGCGGCAGACTTCCGAAGTAGAGAGCCGCCGGAGCGAGCGTGCCCAACACGACAAGGACAATTCCGGCGGTCGCGATGGCAAGTGCGACGACAGAGACCTTCCCGAGACGCTGACGTGCGGGGGCCGATCGGGAAGCGATCAGAGCGGCGAGGACCGCAAGCCCGAGCAGTCCGCGCCAGTGCGGGACGATATTGAGCTGCAGGAAGTGCCCCATCTGACCGAGCGTAAATGCAGGGAGCCCAATCAATGACGGACGCGGAACAACAACAATCTTCGCGATCACCGCACTTCGGAGGCCGGCGCCCGGCGCTATCAATTCCGCCGTGAGACCCGCGAGTGATCCAATCCATGCGACGCCGAGTTCTGGCAGCTTCCGGCGCCACTCCGGCGACAGGCGTGAGATCGATGCCGCCACCGCGAGTGTCAATGCAACGGTCTGCCCGGCGGTGTAGATCTCGGCCTCGCCCGCAGCAACAAAAGCGACGGCGCCAATGAGGATGAGGACCATGGTCCGTCGCCGTCCTCGTGCTCGCGGGCGCGTGATGAGCCAGATGAAAACCGAAGCGAGCAGCAGGGGCACGACGAACTCGAGTGAAGCCGTCATCCAGTAGACCGCGAGAAAGGGATTCGGGGTAACGCGCAAGGTGGTGTACGCGATCCCCGCGGCTATCAACAACCGTCCGAGCCGTCCCGCTGAGGGGATGAGGAACCGTAGACCGAGAGCGAGCAGCGCCACCCAGCCAAGGATGAGTATTCCAGGCAGAATACGGACAAACACTGGGTTGACGAGCGTCGCCGCGGTCGTGAGTGCCGTGGCAATGAAGTGGCCGTCCGTGAGTTGGTAGTCTGCTACCTGTTGCGCCCAGTAGCCGCGGAGTCGGACCGCGATGGCCAGCCCATAGTCGTCAGCAACGTAGCGTGTGTAGTTGCCGATCAGCATGTAGGCGAGCAGGGTCACGGCAAGAATCCCGCCAATCGCGTATTCCACGAGACGATCGATGCGGAGCCCCAGTACCCTTGTCGGCCAGACCCCGCCGCCTTCCTGAACATCGGGCGAAAGTTCGGATGGCGAGGATCGCGGCAGGTCGTGGCCGTCGCCACGTGCCGGGGCGCCGCCAGGCCGTTCCACGCCACGGAATGTAACGCCTTTCGCCTGTGACAGGCTCTCGGAGAGCTGCTCCGCGATGGCGCCGACCAGCTGCTGCCTCACGATCGCCTTGCTCGTTAGGCTCCGAGAGCACCGGGAGCGGACGCGCGGGCGCGACTCGACGCGATGGTCATAATGACGCCGTGACGCGGGCTCTCATTCTCGGCTGCGGATCGATCGGGGCCCGCCATGCCCGTAATCTCGCGGCGCTCAACGTCGAGACGGTGCTGAGTGATTCCGTTGAGCAACGTGCGCATGCACTGGCAGCCGAGATCGGAGCCGAGGTGACCGTCGATCGTGAGGCGTCACCCGTGGACTTCGTCATCGTCGCGACCCCGACTATTCAGCACCCGGCCGACCTTGCGTGGTCGCTCGAGCACGACCATCCCGCATTTGTTGAGAAGCCGCTCGCCGCGACGCGAGCGGGCCTGGCGCTGGCGCGCTCGGCAACGGCGAGAAGCGATCGAGTCGTGATGGTGGCATGCAACCTGCGCTTTTCGGAGGGATACAGCGTGCTGCGCGAGCACCTTCCCGCGGTCGGAACCATCGTGACAATCAGCGCCGATTTCGGTTGGTACCTCCCCGCATGGCGGCCACTCGACGACTATTCCAAGGGATACAGCGCCCGGCGCGACATGGGCGGCGGCGTGATTCTCGACGCCGCGATCCATGAGCTCGACTACGTCCTCGACCTCGCCGGCCCGGTCAACTCGGTTTCGGGACTCTGGGTGGCGAGCAAGACCTTCGGCATCGATGTCGAGGACGCGGCAGAGATGCAGCTTCGTCACGCGAACGGATGTATCTCACGTATCCACGTCGACTACCTCCGCCGGACATACACGCGACGATGCACGGTGGTGGGCTCCGATGGCACTCTGGTCTGGGACTTCGCGCAGGGCAGCGTCAAGATCTCATGCGAGATCGGTGCCGAGCCTCTGATCATCGATGGGCTCGACCGCGATTGGAACCTGATGTACAGGCGTGAGATGATGCACTTCGTCGATTCGCTCGCAACCGGAGACCGTGTCGCCAACGATGTCGTCCGGGCGGCGGCAACTACCGAGGTGGCGTTGCGGGTCCTCGAGCAAGGCGAAGCGGACGGCTTGGCGGGGCAGCGGTGACGTACCGGCGGCGCTCCTCCGGCGGTCGGCGATAATCTCCATATGGGAGAAAGAGAATTGCAGGCTGACGACACGGACAGGCCCAGGACCCCGAGATGCTGGCTGGTGGCTTCATGGTGAGCACCCAGTCTCAAACACTCCTCGATCGCGCGCGTCGTGTCCTTCCCGGGGTGGCACAGACGTACAGCAAGGGCCCGGATCAGTTCGTCGAGGGTCTGTACCCGATATTCCTCGAGAGCGGCGACGGGTGCAGGGTGCGCGACCGCGAGGGCCACGAGTGGATCGACTATCCGCTCGCCCTCGGCCCCATCATCCTCGGCTACAACGATCCCGGGGTCAACGCCGCCGTCCACGCTCAGGTTGACCGTGGGCCGGTGTTCTCGCTGTGCAACGCCCTCGAGGTCGAGGTTGCCGAACTGCTGGTGGCGATGATTCCCTCGGCGGAGGGAGTGCGCTTCCTGAAGACGGGCTCGGAGGCGACAACCGCGGCGGTGCGACTCGCGCGCGCATTCACCGGGCGCGACCGGGTCGCCCAGTGCGGATACCACGGCTGGCACGACTGGTGCATCGGCCACAGCCCACGCAACGCCGGAATCCCGGCTTCATCGCAGGCACTGACTCATCAGTGGGTTTACAACGACATCGGCACGCTGGCACGCATTTTCGACGAGCATCCCGGCGAGGTTGCCGCGGTGGTCATGGAGCCGATCGGCGTCGAGGATCCCGTCGACGGCTTCCTCGAATCGGTGCGTGACCTGGCGCACGGCCACGGCGCATTTCTGATCTTCGACGAGATCATCACGGGGTTCCGCCTGGCGCCCGGCGGCGCTCAGGAATACTTCGGTGTGGTCCCGGACCTGGCAGCGTTCGGCAAGGGAATCGCCAACGGGTATCCGCTCGCCGCGGTGGTCGGGCGTGCGGACATCATGGAACAGATCGCGACCACAACGTTCATCTCCAGCACCTTCGGCGGCGACGCGATCTCGCTCGCGGCTGCATCGGCGACTCTCCGGCGCATTCAGGGTGGAGGAGTGTGTGAGCACCTCTGGCACGAGGGCAGCCGTCTGCAGCGCGCCTTCAACACCTTCGCGGCGCGCGACGAGTTGCCCGTGCGCATGGTCGGCCTGGCGCCGCGGCGCGTGTTGCAGTTCGATGGGGACATCGATATCGACGCCAATCTCCTCAAGGGAGCAATCTGGCAGGAGTGTCTCGATCGCGGCATTCTCATGGGGAACGCCAACTTCATCTCGGCGGCCCACGATGCTGAGGCAGTCGACACGACCATCGCCGCGTTCGACGGCGCCCTTGCGGTCGTCGGTGAGGCCTACCACCGGGGCGAGGTCGCACAGTTGCTGCGCGGCAAGCCTCCCGGAGAAGTGTTCAGGCGTCCGTGACGGCCCGGCGTCAGCCGCCCTGCCACTCTTCGACGAGCAACCGATACCACACGTGATCGTCCCAACCGGAAGGTCCCAGCAGCTGCTGATGGAGCACCGCGTCGCGGATGAATCCAGCCTTCTCGAGCGCTCGCGCACCGCCGATGTTGGTGGCGTAGATGCCGGCCTGGAGACGGTGGAGACCGAGGCGCTCGAACCCGAGCCTAGTCGCCAGCTGGATCGCCTCCGTGGCGTACCCGCGTCCCCAGAAGTGGCGATCGCCGATGAAGTAGCTCAGGTCGGCGTAGTTGTGGTGGCGTCGAACCGGTCCGAGCTTGATGTTGCCGATGTGGCGACCCGTCCCGGCATCCGTGATGGCCATGAGGTGCGACGAAGGATCCATTTCGACCGCCAGCACGAACTCCCGAACGGTCTCGAGGGTTTGCTCGACCCAGCGGGTCTCGAGATACTGGTTGACCTCCGGATCGCGAAGCCACTGGACATAGCGGTCGGTGCAGTCGTCGAGCGATATCGGGCGCAGGCTCACCCGACGGCCGGTGATGCTCATCGGAGATGGGGCTGACACGGGTGCGGATGCTACCGTCCAGCGCGCCGGCCCGGCTTGTACGGCGAGACCGGCAGCAAAGCGCGTCGCCTCCGCCTGACGAGGCCGGCTGGGAGCCGGTGCCGGCCGTCGACGCGCGATGAGCCTGGACTGGCGCCGGGTGCCGCGCCGTATCCGCAATGCCACGCGGCGTCTGCGCATGGGGTCCGGCCGGAAGGAGGTGTCCGAGGGCGTCTGGCGCAAACGCAGCGGCGAAGCCTGGGTCGAGACCTACTGGAATGACGACCGATCTCCGCGCCGCGACTGCATCGTCGATGCGCTGCGAACGAACTTCGGTGCGCCCGCAAGCGTTCTCGATGTCGGCTGCAACGCCGGTCCGACTCTGCGTCGCGTCGCTGCCGAGTTTCCCGAATGCCGCCTGGTCGGGTTCGATATCAACACCGAGGCGATCGACGGCGCCGTGAGACATTTCGCGGAACTCGGTGTCGCTGTCGAGCTCTGCGTGGGCAGCTACTACGACGTGCTGCCGGCGACTGCGACCGGGTCGATCGACGTGGTTCTGTCCTCGTACTCGCTCGCCTACGTCCCGCCGGCGAACCTGCCCGATGTTCTTGCCGACATCGTCCGGATCGCGAGGCTGGGGATCGTGCTTGCCGAACCGCTCGCCTTCGGTGGCACGCGGCCCGCGGGAGTGCTGACCGTCCCCTGGTATGACTGGAGGCACGACTATCCGCAGGCGCTCGCCGCGATCGGTGTGCATCCCGATCGGATCCGCGCATTCGACCTGCCGGCTCCGGGTGCTGTCGATTCGGGCCTGGTTGTCGCCGACCTGCGCTGGGTCGACGAAGGCCCGCATCGCGGGGTCGCGTGAGCGCCGTGAATACGTAGACTGCCGGTGATGACCCCAGTATCGGAACGTCGCTTCCAGAGCATGCAACGCCAGGCTGTGGATCACGTTCGTGAGTGGTCCTACTCGCATCCCAGAGCCAAGATGCTGCTGCGCGAGAGCTGGGGCCTCAGCCGCGAGGCCGCGCGTCTGGCGCATCTCCCGGCGCCGTTCGAACCGGTCGAGCTGGATGATCTCCGCCGGCTCCGCGACACCGCGCTGCCCATCCCGAGTCCCCCGGTCGGGCGGCTGCTGATCCTTTCGACTCGGGGCTGGTCGACGCACACTGTGATCGAGACCACGCTCGCGCACGCCGCGCGAAGCCGGGGATGGGAACCGATCTTCGCGACGTGCGGCGGCAGGCTGCCGCTCTGCGATGTGGCGCCGGTGCACGCGGCGCCGCCGATGCCGTGTCACTCATGTGCGGGGTATGCGACCGACGCGATTCAGGCTGCCGGATTCGACCCGATCCTCGTGCGGGACCTGGTCGACATGCGCGCAACCGCTGCACGAACGCGGGCCCAGGTCCAGCAGCTGCGAACGGTTGCCGGCTGCGAGGCATACACCGTCGACGGTTTCGACATCGGTCGCTTCGTGCGGATCTCCGTCGCCTGGTTCCTCTCGCGCGGGACGCTGCTCGACGACGATGAGACTCTTGACGCGTATCGATCGTTCCTGGTCAGCGGGACCATCCTGCACAGGGCGTTCGAACGGCTCCTCGAGCGGGTTCGTCCCGATCGCATCTTCATCCTGAACGGCGCGTTCTTCCCC
>DAIQQM010000163.1:0-3887 GCA_036786805.1 Candidatus Dormiibacterota bacterium
CGCTGCTGCGTCTGAGCAAGAGGGGACACGCCATTGGCGTGGCTCCTCCAGGCGTTGAGCGGTAGCGACGACGGGGGCGACCCCGGAGACGCCGGGCACCGTCTCGAGCGTGACCCAAAGTGTCCGGAAGCGGCAGCGTCGCGGGCTGGCCAAGGCGGTCGTAGGAGTGCTGCTGGTTCGTGGAAGGGGAAGCGTCGCCTTTGATGACACGCCTGGAGTCGCTCAGGACGAGGACGCGGCACCGTGCAGGTTCTCCTGCTTCGGGACGACCGGTGGCGACGAATGAGCGCTGCTTGTCGGCGCCTGCAGCAGCGAGGTCCAGGCCGAGTCGCGCTCCGGCAATGCCTGTTGGTGCAGAACTTGCGGTCGCCTCGCTCACCTCGCTCTCGCACGTGTCCTTATGCGACGGCGCGGATGACCCTCGTCGGAATCTGCGCTTTCAACCCTGACGTCGCGCTCTGCAGATCGCCCCTCGCCGAAACGAAGTGAACTCGTGGTAGCGGCCGATGATGTCGCTCGTTCTCCGTCGGGGTGGTCGAGGTCGTGGCGCGATGCGGGGGCAGCACGACGCCGGGCTCGGGCGTCACGCTCGAGGCCCCGTGCGGCTTCTGTGGCTGCGGGCCGATCCTGGGCCGGCGGGGAGCTGGGGCCAGAACTCGGCGAGTCGTGTGCGCGCCTGGTGCGCGATCGGCGTGAGAGCTGACGCCGGGGAGGAGGCAGCGTCGGGCGTGGGCCCGGTCGATAGGGCCTGGAGCGTCGTAGCGACCGAGCGTCCGAGCGAGCCGAGCGCGTATCCGCCTTCCAGGACGGCGCCGACTGGGGCGGTCAGCGACGCGCACACGCGCGCGATCGCGCCGGTCATCGCGGCGAAGCCCTCCTCGGTGACCGAGCAGTCCGCGAGGGGATCGTCACGGTGGGCGTCATATCCGGCGGAGATCAGCACGAGCTGAGGCTCGAAGGCGCAGGTGAGCGGCACGACGAGATGCTCGATCAGCGACACCCACACCTCATCGCCCGCTCCGGCCGGCACGGGAAGATTGACCGTGAAGCCAGCGCCCTCGCCCTCGCCCACGTCGGAGGCCTGGCCGGTGAAGGGCAACAGCGGCGACTGGTGGATCGAGACGAAAAGCACCTGGCGGCTGGTATGGAAGATGTGGTTGGTGCTGTTGCCGTGGTGCACGTCCCAGTCAATGATCATCACCCGCTCAAGGCGCCGGACGTCGAGCGCGTATCGGGCGGCCACGGCGATGTTGTTGAACAGGCAGAAGCCCATGGCCTGCGACGGAAGGGCGTGGTGACCCGGCGGTCGATGTGAGCTGAACGCGGCCGAGGCGTCGCCGTCGAGCAGGAGGTCAACCATCCGTACCGCGCCGCCGACCGCGTGCAGCGCCGCCTCGAACGACCGCTCGCTCACGAGAGTCTCCTCGTCGAGGAACATTCCTCCCGACCGGCACGCCCGCTCGATCGATGCGACGTACGCCTCGGGATGGACCGCGCTCAGCACTAACCGATCGACGGTGGGCGAGCGCACGCGCTCAAAGCCGAGCCAGCCCCTGGCCGAGAGCTCCTGCTCGATCACCGTGATCCGCCTGGCGTGTTCCGGGTGCAAGATGGTCGACGCGCCGGCGCCATACGCTCCGGTGTCGTGCTCGAGCGAGGAAGGGTGCTCGAGAAACGCGTAGGCCATCACGAACCACCAGCCGATCGCCTCGTGGGGTAGACCGACGCGACGGCGCTGATCCGTCCATTTAGCGTCTGTGACGCCGTCGCGGGTCCCGGTGGGTCATCAGTGTCGCCACGTGGCATGTCGTACTGAGACCGGCCGACATACGCCAGAACACGACCATCGCACACCGAACGGCGATGCACACCCTCAGGCGCCATCCACTCCGTAACCCACAACTCATCGCAGCTCGGACACCAGCTGTAACGATGGCCCGCGGAGTGGGGGAACGCGGCAATATGGGACATCACTCCACCTCCGTCGACCGGCTGAGAGACCTCCGGCGACCACCGGCCTCGGTGTCATGCCCGACCCCGAGAGCGCGGACAGCCACCACGACCTCACACAACGATGATGAACGGCGGCCCGACGAGCCGCTACCGCGACAGCCCACACGCCGCGCACGGGATACCACTGAGTTCGAATCCAACAATGACCGTCGCGCGGCCGCGAGAGGTCAAGGTCTCCAATGATCCGTACGGCTGCCCGGCATACTCCAGCCTGGCTCCGGCTCAAACCGCGGCATCGCCGTGGGGCCATGCGACGGTTCTGGCTCCGTCTCACCTCCCTCGTTCGCGACGAGCCCCGGGGACGCGCGACACGCCTCTCCTCGCTCGTGGCTGAAAGTCCCGGGGCGATCAAGACCGCTCGGCGGACAGATACCGGCTCTCGCGCGGGGTCAGTCTCGTGACGGCGCCACTGGAGCGTCCGCGTTCACGGTTGTGCACGACACGCAGCGATCGCAGGCAGCAGCGCGATCCCGACGTGGTAGACGGATGAGAGGAGCAGTCGGTAGGTTGTGACCGAGACGGAGGGTCCGAGCTGACCGAGGGGACTGAGCATCTTCGTGAGGATCATCAACGAGAAGGGAACCGGATTACGCACAACAGCACCGCGGACGCCGGCTCGAGCGGTGGGGGCGGCCCGGATCGTCACCGGCGCTGATCGCCGCTCCGCGATCGGCGGTGTAGCCGATCGCGCAGCGTATTTTGGCGCCGGTGTGCGCGGTTCAGACGGCGCGCGGCTGGTGCTGCCTTCGCACGTCGGCGGGCGGTAGGAGACAGAGGCGATGAGCTTTTCCAGGACATCGAGACTGATCGGTCCCGCATTTGAGCATGCGACGGTCGCGGACGCGATGCGCGCCGGAATCATCAGCGGCCAGGCTGACACCAGCCTGCGCGCGATTGCGGAGCTGATGGCGAGCTATCACGTGCATGCGGTGGTGGTCGAGTGGGGAGCGGTGCAACCGGGTGCGGTGGCCAGGCGGGGGTGGGGGATCGTGTCTGACTTCGAGCTTGCGCGGGCGGCTGCGCGCGGCGAGCT
Source organism: Candidatus Dormiibacterota bacterium (assembly GCA_036786805.1). Taxonomy (GTDB): domain Bacteria; phylum Chloroflexota; class Dormibacteria; order Aeolococcales; family Aeolococcaceae; genus Palsa-851. Next base: position 3,047 of record DAIQQM010000163.1, read on the forward strand.
GGACACGACCGCCGGCGAGCTTGCCGGCTCGGAGGCGGCGTTCATCGGACCGGCAGAGCCGCTCCATCGCGCGGCGGAGCGGATGGTTGAGCATCGCGTCAGCCATTTGATCGTCTCCACGGCACCGACCGCGCGTCCGGTCGGGATCATCTCGACGCTTGATCTCGCCGTAGCGCTCGCCTGGGGCAGGGGCTAGCCGCCGGCCTGGCCGCGGTGGCATCGTGGCTCGTCCTCGATCGCGGTCCGTCCGTCCTTCCTAGCCTTGGAGCGACCAGTGGCTGGCAGCTGGCCGCCCGCGACCAGGCGATCGCTGCGGGCGACGAGGATCGTGCGATCGGATCCCGCTCGCGACCTGCATCGCCCGCGCCCGCCGCGACGTACCAATAACCCAGACGTGATCACTCAACTCTGAAGCGACTTCGCTGACCTCGACCGGTTTGAGAAACACGTCGTCGAGGTCGACGACCTCGAGCCCGAGCTACGACCGCCGCCAGACCGCTGCAGGGTCGCCCGTGCGGTGGTGGCGCCTCCAGTCCGCTTCCGGAGTTCTCCGGACGAAGCGGAAGCGTCGGACTTGGACGCGGAGCCGGGTCTGGCCTTCATGTGGATCCGGTCGTCCTTTGACTGCGCAGCCGGTCGGAGTCGGCGCTTGTGCTTTTTGTTCCGGCGAGCTACCGGTGTCTGCTTGTGCTCCGCGCGGGCAGCGACGGTGGCGACAGCCGGCCGAACTGCGGGATGTCTCGCCAAGCTGGCGTCAGTGGGCTCGCCTCGCTTCGCGCAGGGTCCGCCGGTAGGCTGTCTTTCGGTGGCATCGGAGACCCTGGAAGCACCGCCGGACTTT
>DAIQQM010000067.1:0-14321 GCA_036786805.1 Candidatus Dormiibacterota bacterium
GTAGTAGCGTTCAGCCGCGCTGAACTCGGGCTTGGGTTGGGTACGATCTGCCATGTCGGCTCTCTCCTTATCGTCAGAGCTGGCCATGCCCCCGGACGGTCACACGTCGCGGGGGTTCTTTCTACCCGAGATGCTACCAGAAAGGTGTCAGAAGGTGTCAGACCTGACACCTTAGGGGCTGAATCTGAATACGTACCGGTACGTACGCCCCAAGTTGTCGAATTCTACACGGGCGCCTCCGCTCCGAACTCCTTGCGCAGGTGCTCGACTGCCGCGCGCTGCAATCGCGAGACGTGCATTTGCGAAATCCCGAGCCGTTTTGCGACCTCGGTCTGCGGCAGCTGTTCGACGAAGCGCAATGCGAGGATCTTGCGTTCGCGCGGCGTCAGGTGCGCCATGACCTGCTCGAGGACGTCCTGCATCTCGACGCGGTCGAGGTTGTCGTCCGAGAGCCCAAGCCGGTCGCCGAGGGTGAGCGGCTCCTCGCCACCGCCGATGGGGCCGTCGAGCGAGACGGTGTGCTGGGCGGGCGCAACCTCCATCGCGGCGAGGACCTGGTCGGGGTCGAGCCCCACCCGGGCGCCGATCTCGGCGACGGACGGAGACCTGCCCAGCTCGTTCTGGAGCTGCTGGGTCGCCGCGTTGACCTTCGCCAGGTTCTCCTGAAGCCGGCGCGGGACCCGCACCGCCCAGGAACGGTCGCGGAAGTGACGCCGGATCTCTCCGGCAATCGTCGGCGTGGCGAAGGTGCTGAACTCGTTCTCGAGCGACGGGTCGAATCGTTCGATCGCCTGAATCAGGCCGAGAAAGCCAACCTGCTCGATGTCCTCGAGGGGTTCGCCGCGATTGGCAAAGCGCCGGGCGATGTAGTGCACGAGATCGCTGTTGAGCTCGACGAGGCGTTCACGGATGAGCGGATCACGCGTCTTGCGGAACTCGCGGAGCAAGCGGCGCATCTCGGTCCGCTCGGCCGTATCCGCGGGCTTCGCAATGGTTCGCTCGCGGGTCGCCACACCGTCGCCGCGACCCGGCGAGGGGGTCACGACGCCTTGTATTTGGTCAGCCGAACGCGCAGGCTCCCAGTTCGCTCGTCGACTCGATACTTGCTGTCGTCGACGAAGAGGCCCATGAGCCGGAGCGCAAGGTCGGTCGCCGCAGCGAGCTCTCCCTCATGCTCGAGGCCGGCCTGCTCGGCTCGAGCCCTGAGCTCGGCTTCGCGGTTCACCGAGCTGCGGACCGTGACCTCCAGGCCGGTGTCGCTCATCTTGAAGACGATGCGAACCTGGCCGGCGATCGATCCCGAGTGCTCGAGGCAGCGGATCGCGTTCTCGCACGCCTGGGCAATCGCGATGGTGAGGTCGTCGATTGCGTCCATGTCGAACCCGGCGAGCGATCCGAACGCGCCTGCGGCCCGCTTCGCCACGAGAATGTGCTCGCGGTCGGCGGGGAGGCGAAGCTCGGAGACGGTTCCCATGGCGCTCTTCACATACCCCACCGTGCGAACGCCGAAACCGAGTCCCGAAGGCTCAGATGCTGGAAGGCTCGGAGGAGGGAGTCGACGGTGCTGCCGCGGTCGCGGCACGGCCCTCGTCGACCGCTCCAGCGATCTCGGCCTCCCATTCGCGTGCCTCTGCCTCTTCGCGACGGCGTGCACGGACGCGCCAGAAGAACACAGCACCGGTCACGGCTGCGCCCGCAGCCACAAGCCCTTTCTTACCAAACGGTACGCGCATTTCCACGTGCCTCCCGAATTGCCGACCCGCTGATTATGGCCCTCGGCGCCGGGCCGGCGCGAGCACCGCACCGGTGACCTCGAAGAGCACGACGCCGACGGCGTCCGCGACCGGGTGCAGCGCCCCGAGCTGCGGGCCGCCGACCCGGGTTGCGATGGCGACCAGCTCGCCGGCGACCACGCCGGCCGCGGCGAGGAACAGCGTCAGCAGAAACGTCCCGCGGCGCGGCATCACCAGAGCCGACACCGTGGTACCGATGAGCACGAAGAGGATTGCGAGGCCGAGCCCCGGGCTCACGGCGTGCGGGTGGTCGGGAGAATCCCAATGCCCAGGTCGCGGAGCTGGGCGGGGTCGACGGGTGCGGGTGCGTCGGTCATCGGCTCCTGCGCCTGCTGGTTCTTGGGGAATGCGATCACGTCGCGGATGTTGTCGGTCCCGAGCCCTTCCATGAGCATGCGATCGATGCCGCCGGCCCAACCGCCGTGGGGCGGGACGCCGTATTCGAACGCCTCGAGCAGGAAGCCGAACTTCCGGCGCGCTTCGCCGGCGTCGATGCCGAGGGCGGCGAGCACACGCTGCTGGATCGACGGATCCGTGATGCGAATGCTGCCACTGCCGATCTCGCGACCGTTGACCACGAGGTCATAGGCGCGCGATCGCACGGCGAGCGGATCGGACTCGAGCAGGTCGAGGTCGTCCGCGTGGATCATCGTGAAGGGATGGTGTGCGGCACCGATCTCGCCGGTCTCATCGCTGCGTTCGAACATCGGAAACTCGGTCACCCAGAGCATATCGATGCGCGCGTCGTCGTACAGATGGCGGACACGGCCGAGGTGATTGCGCAGCGCGCCGAGCGCGGCGTTGACCACGCTCGCGCGGTCCGCAACCATGAGGACGCAGTCCCCGGTCTCGGCGCCGGTGGCGGCTCCGATCGCCTCGAGCTCATCGGGAGTGAAGAATTTCGCGATCCCTCCCTGCCAGCCGTCCGCGCGGTTCCAGAGGTACGCAAGGCCGCGTGCCCGAGCGCCACGCGCAACCTCGGTCAGGTGGCCTTCGATGTCGCTGCGCGTCAGATCGTCGCCACCTTTGACGCAGATGCCCTTGACGATGCCGCCCGCGGCGACGGCATCCGCGAACACCCGGAACCCACAGCCCTGGACGATGCCGGTGAGATCGTGGAGCAGCAAGGCGAAACGAGTGTCGGGCTTGTCGACGCCGTACGAGTCCATCGCCTCCCGCCATGTCATGCGCGGGAAGGGCACGCTCAGGCGGCCGCCACGGAAGTCACACGCTTCCCAGGCGCTCGGAATCGCGTGCTCGAGGGCGGCAAAGACGTCGTCCTCGTCGACGAAGGACATCTCGACGTCGAGCTGGGTGAACTCGGGCTGGCGGTCGGCACGCAGATCCTCGTCGCGCATGCAGTGGGCGAGCTGGAAATACCGGTCGAAGCCGGCGACCATGGAGAGCTGCTTGTAGAGCTGCGGTGATTGCGGGAGCGCGTAGAAGCTGCCTGGAGACAGGCGGCTCGGGACCAGGTAGTCACGCGCGCCCTCGGGCGTGGCCCGGATCATCATCGGTGTCTCGATCTCGAGAAACCCGATCTCGCTCATGGCGCGCCGGAGTTCGGTGCAGAAGCGTGCGCGAGCGCGCAGGTTGCGTTGCAGGCGAACCCGGCGCAGATCGAGGTAGCGATGGCGCAGGCGCAGCTGCTCATCCACCTCGGAGTCCTCGTTGACCGGGAACGGCGGTGTCTTGGCGACGGCGAGCACGGTGCAGGCGCTCGCGCGCAACTCGACGTCGCCGGTCTCCCGTTTGGGATTCACGTTCTCGGGCGCGCGCATTCGCAGCTCGCCCTCGAAGCGGAGCACCCACTCGAGCCGGGCCTCGCGTGCGGCGCGGTGTGCCTCCGGCGCGTCATTGGGATCGATGACCACCTGGAGGATGCCGGTGTGGTCACGGAGGTCGATGAAGATGAGACCGCCGTGGTCGCGTCGCCGGTCGACCCAGCCGAACACGGTCGCCTGCGCACCCGAGTCGGCAGCTCGCGGCGTCCCGCAGTAGGTACGGACAGTGCTCACGAGTGTCCTCCGAGAATGCGGGTCACGGTCGAGGCCGACTCTGCGACCGGGACGGTCTGCTGGCTGCGGCCGTCGAGGTCTCGGACCACGACACTGTCCGCGGCCACTTCGTTCTCGCCAATGATGACGGCAACGCGTGCGCCGATGCGGCCGGCGGCGCGCAGTTTCCGGTCGAGCCTTCGATCCGCGACGTCGAGGACGGTGCGCGCCCCGGCATTCCGGAGGAGTCGCGCCATCGCGCCGGCAGCCTCCGCCTGGCCGGACTCCACCGAGCAGACCAGCACCTCGGCGGCGGCGCCGGCGTCCGGAACCGTGCCGAGCGCCCGTGCGACCATCAGGGTTCGCTCGACGCCGAGCGCATAACCGGTGGCCGCCGTCGCCGGGAATCCGAGCAACCCGGCAAGACCGTCGTATCGGCCTCCCCCACCCAGCGAGCTCTGCGCGCCCTGCAGCGCGTCGTGCCAGAACTCGAAGACCGTGTCGCTGTAGTAGTCGAGCCCGCGAACGAGACGGTCGTTGCGTGTCGCGTCGATGCCCGCCGCCTCGAGGTCGCGCATCACGGCGGTGAAGTGGTCGCGGCTCGCGGGGTCGAGTGAGTCCCACAGCACGGGGGCGCCCTGGACGAGTGCCGCGTCGCGCTTGCAATCGAGCAGGCGGAGCGGGTTGGTGTGCAGGCGGCGTCGGCAGTCGTCGCAGAGCGCCGCCTGCAGCGGCGTGTAGTAGCCGACCAGCGCCGCGCGATACCGGGCCCGGTCCTCTGGACTCCCGAGGGAGTTCACCTGGAGGTGGATCCCGGTGATCCCGAGCGCGGCGTAGAAGCGCCATGCGATCTCGATGATCTCGGTGTCGAGTGCCGGTGAGCCCTCCCCGATGCACTCGATGCCCACCTGCGTGAACTGATGCTGGCGACCCGCCTGAGGGCGCTCGGCGCGGAAGAACGGGCCCGCGTAGTGCACCCGCACCGGCCGGATCTCCTGGTCGAGATGCGCTCCGAGCACCGCCCGGAGGGCTCCGGCGGTGCCCTCCGGCCGGAGCGTGAGCGACCGACCGCCGCGATCCTCGAACGTGAACATCTGCTTCTCGACGATGTCCGTCTCGGTGCCGACGCCCCGGCTGAACAGCTCCGTCGCCTCGATGATCGGCGTCTCGATGGCGCGGTAGCCGAACGATTCCGCGACCGCCCCATGGGCGTCGAGCAGCCACCGCCGGGCGGCAAACTCGTCCGGCAGGATGTCGTGCGTGCCTTTTGGCGCGGCGATCTCGGGCATTGGCGTCCGAGTGTACGGGCTCGCGGCGACAGCGCCCTGTGGAGGCGGCCTTCAGCGGGGCCATCCGTAGAACCGCCTGGCGTTGGCTGGGTCTCCAAAGGAGAGGGTGGGTACGAAGTCGGCCGGGAGGCCGTTCACGGCTCTGAGAGTGCGTTCGCAGCCCTCTGCGAGCGCTCGCGGTCCGGACCGTCCATCGGGGCGCAGCGAGGCAATCGCCATGAGCATCGAGGCTCGGCGGCCAACGGCGATCAGGACGCTGCATCCCAGCGCGGTGACCACGAGTGGGTCGTATTCGGCTCCCTTGACTGCGATCGACAGCGACCCGTTCGTCTCGGACTCAAGCAACTCCGATGCAGCGTGTTCCAGGAGACGGATGCGTGCGCGCCGGTCCATGAGCGCACGGTGCTCCGGGGATGCGACAGACGGCTGTCGCGGGAGGAACGCGCTGCGCCGTGGCGCGCACCTGATGTCCATGACCGCCATACGTCCACGACCGAGGACGGCTGTCGTCTTGATGGTCGAGCGTCCGCGAACGCTGTCCGGCACCGAATGCAACGAACATATGTTCTATACTACAGGAATGTGTAATGCCGGGATCGCAGCCACCCCGCTCGAGTCCCTGCTCGAGGCGATCCGCGGCTTCCTCGAGGTGCCGGCGCCGGCGCTGACCCCGGCAGCGCTCGGGGAACACCTCATCCGGCTCCGGCACGGCATCGATCTGCTCGAGCTCGGCTTTGCGTCGGATGCCGCGTCCTTCGCGGGGACCGACGAGTACGACGCCCAGGGCTCGGTCTCGCCGATCGATTGGATCCGGCATCACTGCCACATGACCGGGCATGCCGCCGCGACGGCGGTTGCATCGGGTGCGCAGCTGGGCCGGTTGCCGGCGAGCGTCGCCGCCCTGGACTCTGGGGACATCGGCTTCGCCCACTTCGCGCTCCTGGCCCGGACCGCGCGCGCCCTGAGCGCGACGCTGGGCGCGGCTCCGGTCGATGTTCCCCTTTCCGGCGACGCCTCGGGGGTTGCCGCCCGGCTGATCCGTCCGGTCTCGCCATGCCGGCCAGCCCCAGCCCCTTCGACGAGCGCCCCCTCCTGGAGCTGGCGCGCGAACACTCGGTTGGGCGCTTCAGCCACGACTGCACCCATGCCCGCCACGCCGCTGACGCCGCCGCGGTCCTCGCCGAGCAGGTGAGCGCCGCCGAGCGCAACCGCTGGGAGCTCATTCCCTGCGAGGGCGGCTTCCTGGCGCTGCGTGGCTACTTCGACCCCATCGCCGCGGCCACCCTCAAGACCGCCGTGCTCCCCCTGGCCCGCCCGGCGGGGTCGGCGACGATCGGCCGCTGCCACGGCGCATCGCCGACGCGCTCGTCGAGATCGCCCACCATGCCCTCGACCTCGGGGCGATCCCCAGCACCGGTGGGGCGAGCACCCACCTCCAGCTCACCGCCTCGGTGGAGACTGTGATGGGTCTGGAGGGCGCATCCGGGGCGATCTCGAGTTCGGCGGCCCGGTGCCCGCCGCCACCGTGCAGCGTCTCGCCTGTGATGCCCGGGTGCGGCGTGTCCTCCTCGGCCCCAGCTCGGCCGTGATCGACGTCGGCCGGGCGCTCCGCCTACCGAGTTCGGCGGCGCGGGCGGCGCTGCGGGCTCGGTCGGGGGGCTGTCAGTGGCCGGGCTGCGATCGTCCGGTGGCGTTCACCAACGCCCACCATCTGGTGCACTGGGCTCACGGTGGCGGCACCGACCTGGAGAACCTCGTCCATCGCTGATACGACCCCTTCGAGAGTCGCCGAGCGGCTTAGTCGGCGTTGACCGCCCGCGCTTAGAGTTCAGGCCGCGCGCCGGCGGACCAACCACACGGCGGCGGCGATGAGGATCAGGGAGAGCGCGAGCAGCCAGCAGCCTTCGATCCACTGAAACGGCCAGAACCGACTTGCGGGTTGTAAAGTCGTCAATTGCGTATAGCCGTGCTGGATGAGGTACTCCACGGGGTCGAAGTTGACTGGAGTCGAGGGCCCGGGTGAGAACACTTCGGGCGTCACCGCCTGTACGTCGACCCGACCGAGGGTCTGGTTGATCATGTCGAGGCTCGCCGGATTGCCGCCCCGGAACCACCCCTGGTTGATCACCCATGCGCCGGCAGGAATGGTGGGGTTGCTGTCGACCACCGGCGCGTTGTAGTGCGAGCGCAGGAATAGTCCGGTCACGAAGGCAAGCCCGGCCCACACGGCGAGGGTGGCGAATATTGCGGGGATGACTCGGCGGATGAGAACGCCGGCCAGGACGCCAATCGCGAAGGCGGCCAGCGTCCAAGCGGCGAGCGCAACCCCGAGTAAGTCGAACTGGGTGGGATACAGCGGGCCGTTGTTGTCGCCCGCCCCGAAGATCGGCTGCATGTACCAAGAGACGAGCACGCTGAACGCTCCGGCCGCGACCGTCACCGCGATCGCGAGCGGTACCAGCTTGGCGACGGTCCAGCGCGCCCGCCCGAAGCCCTGAGTCCACGCATAGCGGAAGGTGCCAGTCTCGAGTTCCCTGGCGAGCACCGGTGCGCCGGCGAACGCCCCGATGAGCGCCGGAATCACCTGCAACAGGCCGGCGGTGACCCCCACGCCGGGCGCGTAGGCACCCAAGAAATTATTGGCTACCTGCTGGCAGACATCTGAACCGGCCGGACGGCAGGCAGTCACGGCGGCGTAGGCCTGATGCATCTGAAACCCAGTGATCAGCAGGTACACGGCCGCCACGCCGAAGACGGCGACGACACCGGCCACCGTCAGCCGGTGCTGCCGCCAGGTGACCCAGGCCATCCTCCGCCACGGCAGAGGCCGCAGGCTCGCGTCGCGTCCCGCCCGCGTGGGCATGGTCACCGCGCTCAATTCCTCACCTCCAAGGGTTGAACGACCGCGCGCGCGGGGCCAGGCAACGCCGCCGCAGCGGGGTCGCGCATATAAGCTAGGGTCAGTTCTTCGAGGCTCACCGGGTGGGCCTCCCAGCCCGACGGAACCGGCTCGGTCGTTCCGTTGGTCCTGACAAGCAGATGGGCCTGGGCCTCACCACGCCGAACGTGCACGACGTTCAGTCGCTTGATGTACTCGCCGGCTTCGGCGGCGGGGCCAGTGAGCACGCGGTGACAGGCGAGCAGGTCGTCGACCTCGCCCGCAATCTGGACGCTGCCGCCCGATAGCAGGACGAGGTAATCGGCCACCCGCTCCAGTTCGGCCAGCACGTGCGAGGACAGCAGCACCGACACACCGTCGTCGGCAATCGCGGTCATGACGGTGGCCATGAAGTCGTGTCGAGCGAGCGGGTCGAGCATGGCCATCGGCTCGTCCAGCACAAGCAGCTGGGGCCGTCTGGCGAGCGCCAACGTCAGGGCGAGCTGCGCCTGCTGCCCGCCGGACATCTTACCGGCCCTGCGTTCCAGCGGGATGTCCAGATCGCCGAGCCGAGCCTTGGCGTACCGCTCGTCGAAACGGCGGTTCAGGTTACGGGTCATGTGCAGCAGGTCTGCAGCGGAGATGTTCTTGTACAGCGGTGTGTCCTGGGCGACAAAGGCGATGCCGTCCAGCGCAGCCGGCGATCCGGCGGGCATCCCGCCGAGGACGGTGACGACGCCCGTGGTCCGAGTTGCCAGGCCGACAGTGAGGTTCAGCAGCGTGGTCTTGCCGGCACCGTTCGGTCCGACGAGGGCAGCCACGTGCCCGGCTGGGATCGCGAGGGTGCAGTCGCGTAGCGCCCAGGTGTTTCCGTAGCGCTTGCCGAGGCCGTTGGATTCGACGACGTTCATGCGACGCCCTCCGAATCGCGGCTTGCGGCGCCGCGCTGATTCCGAAAATCTCGCAGGGCGCTCGTGAACAGAGCGACGATCCCATCCTCGTCCAGTCCCGCTGTGTCGGCGGTGGCGAGCCAGGTGAGCAGTGAGCTGCGAAGACGGGTCAACTCGGGCAGCGTGGCTTGGCTGAGCGTGGCCTTCACGAACGTCCCCTGACCGGGATGTCCGGCCGCCAGGCCCTTGATCTCGAGCTCGCGGTAGGCCTTGAGCACCGTGTTCGGGTTGATGGCCAGTAAGGCGACGACGTCCCGGACCTTGGGTAGCTGGTCGCCGGTATTCAGATACCCGATCCTCAGCGCGTGCTCGACCTGTTGGACTAACTGAAGATAGGTCGGGATGCCGGACGCGTGGTCGAGGCGGAATTCGATCGGTGACGCCGCTCCGGACGAGTCCGCAGCGCTGGATCCTTTACCTACTGTCATAGGACAACGATACAGCAAGGCGGCGCCCGTATCAACCCGAACGTTCTTGCGCGCTCACGCACTGGATATCGTGGAGACCACCCTGGGCAACCTCGTCCATCGCTGATACATCCCCCTGGTCACGGCGCAGTGAGCGGAGCCTCCGCCTGAAACAGCGGCGCAATTCGGCGCTTCGCGAAATGGAGGGAGCCCGGCCGGGGAACCCCGACCGGGCTGGTCCCGCACGCCGGTGACCGTTTCCGGGCCACCCGCGGCGTGTCGTGTGCCGGCTAACTCGCCATTTGGGCGGCGAGGATTCGTCTCGCGGGCTTACGGCCTTCACGCCGATCACGAGCAGAGAGACGACCATCCAGGGCTCAGCGATTGCAGGCACGACGCTGGTGAAGGTGTGAATCTGCTTGTCAAGGCCGGGGATCAAGAAGGCCGCGAGCATGTCGACCATGTAGGGACGCTGGCCACTACCAGCACGATGCCCAGCGCCTTGGGGAACCACCCTGATACCGGCAGGCGAGAACAGCGTTCTTGCTGACCATGATGGTGGAAGTCAAACGCGCCACGGGGGAGAACGTCGTCGCTCCCCACGGCCGCACAGTTGTGACCACCGGCTCTACCGCGCCATACAGGCAAGACCTACGCTCGATGAAGAGATGCTACCCGTCGCTATCTCCGTTGACGGCCTGCGGAAGTCATATGTCGGCGTAGACGCTCTGCGCGGCATCAGCTTCACCGTTGCCAGCGGAGCGATCTTCGCGTTGCTCGGGCCAAACGGGGCCGGCAAGACCACCACTGTCGAGATACTCGAGGGCCACCGCAGGCGCAACGCCGGCAATGTCTCGGTACTCGGCTTGGATCCTGAGCATGGAGGCAGAGACCTTCGGGGACGCATCGGCATTGTTCTGCAGTCGGCCGGATTTGATCGCGAACTGACGGTGAGCGAGATCCTCCGCCTGTATGGAGACTTCTATGCACAGCCGCGCCCTGTTGATGAGGTCATCGATATCGTGGGCTTGGACGAGAAGCGTTCGGCTCGCACCAAGACACTCTCGGGCGGCCAGCGCCGCCGGCTCGATCTCGCGCTTGCCCTGATCGGCGACCCCGATCTCATCTTCCTCGACGAGCCCACAACGGGGTTCGACCCGAACGCGCGGAGGCGCTCGTGGGAGGCGATCGAGCGCCTCAAGGCGTTGGGCAAGACCATCGTGCTGACGAGCCACTACCTCGACGAGGTTCAGCGGCTCGCTGACTGGGTCGTGGTGATCGCCGACGGAGAGGTCGTCGCCGAAGGACCACCGTCCTCGCTTGGCGGTCGAGATGTCTCTGACGCGGAGGTCGTCTTCCGCCTCTCGGACAGATTGTGCTGGAGCGACATCCCCGAGGCGGTACGGCACCTCGCGTCCGAAAAAGATGGAGCCGTGGTCATCCACACGACCACGCCGACGCAAGTGCTCTACGACCTGACCGCGTGGGCGGTCTCCCGCGGCTGCGAGTTGCCCGCGCTTCGCGTGGTGCGACCGTCACTCGAGGATGTCTACCTCGAACTCACAAAGGACGCCGCTGAACAGCCATGAGCACCGCAACCGCGACACCCCCACAGCGCCGTCCTTCATACGCGCGCCTTGTTGTCGGTCAGGTCGGATACCAAACCCTGTTGCTTGTCAGATCTCCCGCCGGCGCATTCTTCGCGCTCGTCATGCCGGTCATGATCCTCGTGGCCCTCGAATTCCTGAACGGTCAGCAATCGCTCACCGGTGTGAGCGCTGCCCAGTTCTTCACCGCGGCGATGATCGCCTTCGCCGTGATGAATGCCGGGTATATCACGACCATCACGGGGACAGTGATCGCACGTGACGATGGGATCCTCAAGCGCCTGCGCGGCACGCCCCTTCCTCCATCCGCGTACTTCGCCGGAAGGGTCGGTGCTGCCGCCCTCACGACAGCGGTCTCAGTGGTTGTCGTTATGCTGGTCGGCCTGGCTTTCTACAGGATCGACGTCGACGCAAACCTGATTGGTGTGACGTCCCTCACGGTCCTTGTCGGCGTGCTCTGCTTCAGCTCGGTGGGGTTGGCGGCGACCGTGCTGGTGGGGAGCACTGACGTGGCGCTCCCCATGGCCTACGGTTCGCTGCTTCCGTTGTGCTTCGTTTCGGACGTCTTCCTTCCGGCCGGAGGCGCTCTCGGATGGCTGTCGACCGCCGCGTCGGTCTTCCCGGTCAAACATCTTGCTGACGCGCTCGAGAACGCCTTCGTCGCGACGCATGGGCACGCGTCGCTGACTGGAACCGATCTACTTGTGATGGTCGGCTGGGCAACCGGGGCGTTGGTTGTCACTTTCCTCTTCTTCCAGTGGGAGCCCCGCCCCTCCGGGCCTGGCATCCGGGGTCGCCTGGGTAAGCTGCTCAACGACGTTGCAGGCCGGCTGGCGAACATACAACGGGCATCGGATCACCGACGTTGACGAGCCTTCCAGGGGTTCGTCAGGGGAAGAACATGACCGGTACGATCATCGTCAACGGAGCCGCTCAAGAGAGCGGGGCCACGGCCGATCTCCGACCGCTCGACTGGCTGCGCGACACGCTCGGATTGACCGGTGCGAAGTACGGCTGCGGCGAAGCCGCATGACCGGTTCCCGGCCCCGACAGCTGCGCCTGACCCTGCTCGGCGTGGGCGCGATGAACTCACCGCGCTACGCCCCGGCCGGTCTCCTGCTCGAATACGGTGATGCGCGCGTGATGTTCGACGGCGGACCGGGCGCCGAACCGGGCGCGCCTCTCGAAGCATGGCTGGTCACCGATGCGCGAGCCGAATTACGAGCCGCCATCCGCCGCAGTGGGCGGGCACGAGGGGTCGAACCGGGGGTGCGGACGCTCGTGACGGACGGAGTACGCGTCGAGCCATATCCAGTGGTGCACACCTCACACCCGACGTACGGATACCTCATCGAGGGATGCGGTCGTCGTGCCGCCTGGGCGCCCGAGTTCCTCACGTTTCCCGATTGGGCAGCCGGCGTCGACCTCCTGTTCGCCGACGCCGCGGGATGGAGGACGCCAATCCGCTTTGCGCGGGGTACCGGCGGGCATGCAGCAGCACTGGATGTGTCCGCAGAGGCGCGACGGCTCGGAGTGCAGCGACTGGTCTTCGCCCATCTGGGGCGGCCGACGCTGCGCGCCATCGACGCGGGGCTCACCCCACCCTTCGGCGAATTCGGCCGTGAGGGAGGGGTGTTCCTGCTGCGCCAGGCGCGAGCCGCCGCGACGCCGCACGCGCGGACGCCGGGTCATCGCATGCTGCCGCACACCGCAGACCTCATCATCGAAGCCTGGGGTCCCTCGCGCAACAAATGCATCGAGCAAGCAGCGCTTGGATTGGTCGAATCCTTCATCGATATGCACTCGGCGGTCGCTGCCGAATCCGTCATCACCGACATTCCCGCGATGGACAATGTTGAGTTGCTGATCACCGTTCTCGAGGAGGTGATCTATGTGGTTGACGCCAAGGGGATGGTCCCGATTGCAGCGTCCCTGCGAGAGAACCGCACGGGTGGATTCCGCGCCGTCTTCGCTGTCATCCCACTTGATGACGTCACGAGCATCGGGCCGGTGCCCAAGGCGATTACCCGACATGCCATGCATTTCGGTGAGGACGACGGCGGCTGGTCGTGCCACGTCCTCGTCGACGTGTAGCAGGTCGCGCCGGCTATCCCTTCACCACCCCGATGGGCACCAGCCGCGCGACCCGCTGCGCGAGGCCGGCGCGCTCGCACGTGAGCACCACCTCATCGATGTCCTTGTAGGCGAAGGGCGCCTCCTCCGCCAACCCTCGCAGCGAGCCGGCGCGCACGGTGACCCCGGCGGTCTCCAGCTCGCGCCGAAGCGCCGCTCCGCTGATGCGGCGGAGGGCTTCGTGGCGGCTCATGGCGCGCCCGGCGCCGTGGCATGTCGAGTTGAACGCACCTCCATGGGCGACTCCGCGCAGCACGTACGATGCGGTGCCCATCGATCCCGGCACCAGCACCGGCTGACCAGTTGCGGCAAGGTCCCGAGGCAGAGCGGGATGGCCGGGGGGGAGCGCGAGGGTTGCTCCCTTGCGATGCACACAGAGCGCACGTTCCGTGCCGTCGACCACGTGATGCTCCAGTTTCGCGAGGTTGTGGGAAACGTCGTAGAGAAGCTGGATATCCGGCGAGCCGGCGATGCGCTGAAAGGCGCGGCGAACCGCGACACTCAGCAACTGGCGGTTGGCCCTACCGAAGTTGGCCGCCGCCGCCATCGCGCCCAGGTACGCCTCCCCCTCCGGGCTCCGCACCGGGACACACGCGAGCTGCTCGTCGGGAACCGCGATCCCGTAGCGGCGCATCGCCGGGCCCATGAAGCGAACGTGGTCGCTGCAGACCTGATGGCCGAGCCCACGAGAGCCGCAATGGATCATCACGCACACCTGTCCCGGGGTCAGGCCGAACGCAGCGGCCGCAGTGGTGTCATAGATCGCGTCGACCGCCTGCACCTCGAGGAAGTGGTTGCCCGAGCCCAGGCTGCCAACCTGAACTCTGCCGCGCTCTTTGGCGCGGACACTGACGGCTTCGGGGTCGGCGCCTTCGAGCCGACCGTGGTCCTCGCAGCGGTCGAGATCGCGCGGTACGCCGAAGCCGCGCTCGACCGCGTACTCAGAGCCACCCGTGAGCACGGCATCGAGTTCCTTGACGGTGTTGACGTGCCAGACGCCCCCCGGGCCGACACCGTGAGGGACGTCGCCCATCAGCCGATCCATCAGACGGGGCAGGACCCGGGTGATCTCCACACGTTGCAGCGTGGTGGCGAGGAGGCGGACCCCGCAGGAAATGTCGAAGCCCACGCCACCTGGGGAGATGACTCCCCCGGCGGCGACGTCAGTCGCGGCGACCCCGCCTATGGGAAAACCGTATCCCCAGTGGACGTCGGGCATTGCATAGCTCGCTTCCACGATGCCCGGAAGGGTCGCCACATTGACGAC
>DAIQQM010000068.1:0-14263 GCA_036786805.1 Candidatus Dormiibacterota bacterium
TACGCGCGAGGTTGCGGTTGTCCTCGCCCGCGCCATTGCCGTCACCAAACACGACGTCTCCGATCGTCGCCGGGTCAAGCCCGGGGCTCCGGCGCACCAGCTCCGCGATGACCCCGGCGGCGAGATCGTCGGGACGGATGCCGGCGAGCGCACCGCCGTGCCTCCCGATCGGCGTTCGCACCGCGTCCAGGACGAAGACGTCCTCGCTCATGCGCCCTTCGTGGCCTCGAGGGCGCGCAGCACGGTGAGCTCTTCGCCGGTCGGCGGCTCGGTGATTGCGAGGTCGTCGGCCACAGCCAGCGGCCATCCGGTCGCGGCGCGTGCGGCCGCAGCGGTCGAGCCGTGATGCACGCTCACCAGGGTGAGCTCGCAGGTCTTCGGATCCGGCGACAGGATGCCGAAGTCGGTGATGACCACACGTGGTCCGGCTCCCCTGAGGCCCCACCGCTGACGATCACCGGGGCCGGCGCCAAAGCCGACCGAGGTGATGAAGTCGACGCGATCGACAAACGTGCGCGGCGTCTGGCGGAGCACCACGACGACCTCGCGACACGACGCGGCGATCTCGGGAGCGCCCCCCGCACCGGGGAGCCGCACCTTGGGGTGACGGTAGTCGGTGCCGATCACAGTGGTGTTGATATTGGCGTAGCGATCGATCTGTGCCGCGCTCAGGAAGCCGACGTCGATCCGGCCCGGTTGCAGCCAGTAGTTGAAGACCTCCGGCACGCTGACCACCGCGTCGGCGGTCTCGGCGAGAATGCCGTCACCGATCGACAGCGGCAACCGGTCGGGCTTGGCGCCGAGCGTGCCGGACTCGTAGATGAGCACGACGTCGGGCGCGCTGGTCACGCGCGCGAGATTCGCGGCAGTGCTCGGCAGGCCGATGCCGACGAAACAGACGGTGCCGTTGTGCAACTGGCGTGCCGCGGCGACGGTCATCATCTCGTCGGATGTGTACGCCTCGGTCACGCCGCGGGGGCTCGGCGCATCACGTTCTCCTCCATCCAGCGGAGGAAGGTGTCCCGATCCTTGCTGATCGCGTCCCACTCGGTGTAGAACGCGTTGTCCCGTAAGGAGTATCCCTGCGCGTACGAGGGGTGCGACCCTCCCGGCGCCACTGCGACATAGGTGGTGGCGAACGAGGGGAGCACGACCTCCTGGGGCTTGGGGTCGAGGCTGTCGACGATCTCCTCGACGGTGATCAGCGACCGCTTGGCCGCGAGCACCGCCTCCTTCTGCACGCCCAGGATGCCCCACATCTGCACGTTGCCCTTCCGGTCCGCGCGCTGCGCATGGATGATCGTGACGTCCGGTGCCAGCGCGGGGACGGCGGTGAGGACCTCGCCGGTGAACGGACAGGTGATCGGGCGGATCGTGTCGGTCTGCGCCGGCAGGTCGGTGCCGACGTACCCGCGGAGCACGGCGAACGGCAGGCCGCTCGCCCCGGCGAGGTACCGGTTGGCCATGCCGGCATGGCTGTGCTCCTCGAGCTCCAGCGGCAGTGGCCACGCGTTCTCGACCGCGTCGCGGAACCTGTGGAGAGAGCCGACGCCCGGGTTGCCACCCCACGAGAAGATGAGCTTGGTCGCGCACCCCATACCGATCAACTGGTCGTAGATGAGGTCGGGGGTCATGCGCACCAGCGTGAGGTTGCGGCGTTCCTGGCGGATGATCTCGTGACCCGCGGCGAACGGGATGAGGTGCGTGAACCCCTCCATCACCAGCGTGTCGCCATCGTGGACGATCGCGGCGATACCTTCGGAGAGCGAGACGATCTCAGCCATGCTCACAGATCAATGTGTTCGCGTAGCGCACAGTTGTGCTCGCAACCATAGCCCTTTGCTCCGTCCCTCGGCGCGCGGCCGGGACTTGCCTGCCCTCACAAGGATATGTTACGTTCATGCAGAGAACGTGAGTTCGCTATGCGAACATTGGCCATCGGGTAAGTGCGGGGTGCTAGCCATGTCCCTGGAGGACGCCCTCGTCAAATCGGACGGCGTCAATTTCGTCGAGAGCCTGGTTGCCGGCCACGAGCTGTCGCGCCGCGACGTCCTCAAAGCACTCGGCGCCGGGTCGCTGACGCTGGTCGGGGGCAGCCTCCTCGAGGCGTGCGGTTCCCTTGGGAACACCGGAGGGTCCTCGAGCGCCGGGACGATCAAGATCGGCTTCGTCAGCCCGCTGACCGGCCCTGCCGCGGGCTTCGGTGAGCCGGATCCCTACGTCCTCTCGCTCGCGAGGAAGGCGCTCGCAGGGGGCCTCACCGTCGGCGGCAAGAAGTACGACGTCCAGATCATCGACGAGGACAGCCAGTCGGGGCCGCGCGCCGCGCAGGCGGCGAGCGACCTGATCAACGCGCAGAACGTCGACCTCATCCTCACGACCTCCGCACCGGAGACGGTGAATCCCGTCTCCGACGCCGCCGAGGCTGCCGGCGTTCCGTGCATCTCCACCGTGGTGCCGTGGGAGGCGTGGTACTTCGGTCGCCAGACCAACCCCGCCGCACCCGTGCCCTTCAAGTGGACGTACCACTTCGCGTTCGGGGTTGCCCAATTCGCCAGCGCCTACGCGCACCTGTGGCCCCAGGTCCCCACCAACAAGGTCGTCGGCGTGATGTGGCCGAACGACGCGGACGGCAACGCGATCCGGATGGCGCTCGGACCCGCGCTCACGAAAGCCGGATACACGATCGTCGATCCAGGCGCGTACGCGGACGGGACCACCGATTACACGGCGCAGATCGCCGAGTTCAAGAGCAAGAACTGCGAGATCTTCAACACGTTCCCGATCCCGCCGGACTTCGTCACGTTCTGGGAGCAGGCGGCGCAGCAGGGATACAAGCCGAAGATCGCGCAGATCGCGAAGACCGGCCTGTTCCCATCGCAGGTGCAGGCACTCGGTTCCATCGGCGACGGGCTCGCAAGCGGCGTCTACTGGGCGCCGACGTGGCCGTACACGTCGTCACTCACCGGGATCTCGTCGGCGAGCCTGGCGAGCGGATACGAGGCGAGCTCCGGCAAGGAGTGGAACCAGCAGGCCGGCGCGAGCCTCGCTCTCTTCGACGTTGCCGCAGCGGCGCTCAAGGCAAGTGGCAATCCCAAGAACAAGCAGGCGGTTGCGACGGCGATGAAGACGCTTGCGGTCGACACGCCGCTCGGTCATCTCGCCTGGGGAACCGGGCCTGTGCCCAATGTCGTCGCGACGCCGATCATCGGCGGACAGTGGGTGGCGACACCGGGAACGGCCTACCCCATCAACTTCGTGATCTGCGAGAACTCGAACGACTCCAACGTTCCCGTGGCGGCAAAGCTGACCGCGTACAGCTGACGCAGGGGCGCGTATCGTCGTGCCGATGTCAACCCCGTTGCTCGATGCCAGTGGCATCGCCCAACGCTTTGGCGCGCTCCTCGTTCTGGACGGTGTTGACTTCCGCCTCGCGAGCGGGGAGTCGGTCGGCGTCGTCGGCCCGAACGGAGCGGGCAAGACGACATTGCTGAGCATCCTCGCGGGCTCGATCCATCCGACGTCCGGTCGCGTGCGTTTCGACGGCAACGACGTCACGAGCGTGCGCGCCGACCGCCGCTGCCGCCTCGGCATTGCGCGGACACATCAGATCCCGCGTCCGTTCGTCGGCATGACGGTGTTCGAGAACGTGCTGGTTGGCGCGATGCTCGCGAAGGGCCAGCGCCGTGCGGGCGCCTACGCGCGCGTCGTCGACGTCCTCCAGACCTGCGGTCTCGTCGATGTCGCCAACCGCCGCGCGGGGGACCTCGGTCTCCTCGATCGCAAGCGAGTTGAGCTCGCGCGAGCACTGGCAACGGACCCGAAGGTCCTGTTCCTCGACGAGATCGGCGGTGGGCTCACCGATGCCGAGGCGATCGAGCTGGTCGCCACCATCCAGCTGCTCCGCCGGCGCGGCATCGCGATCATCTGGATCGAGCACATCGTGCACATCCTCGTGCAGGCGATCGACCGGCTGGTCTGCCTCGACGCGGGGCGGGTCATCGCCGACGGACTGCCGCACGACGTGCTCGCCGACACCGCCGTCATCGACGCGTACCTGGGCGCATCCGTTACGTGAGCCTGCTCGAGGTCCGTGCGGTCGATGCGGAGTACGGACTGCTGAAAGCGGTGCGCGCCGTGTCGCTCACCCTCGAGGAGGGCGAGACGCACGCGCTGGTGGGCGCCAACGGCGCAGGAAAGACCACGCTGCTGCGGGTCATCGCCGGCGCGCACCGTCCTTCGGCCGGGAGCATCGTCTTCGACGGCATCGACATCACGAGGATTCCTGCGCACAAGCGCGTGGCCCTCGGGATCGCGCTGGTGCCCGAGGGCAGGCGTCTGTTTCCCGGGCTGACCGTCGCGGAGAACCTTACCGTCGCAGGCGGTCACCGCCGCGACGGTCCGTGGACGGTGGACCGCGTTCTCGAGATCTTCCCGATGCTGCAACACCGGCGGGGTCAGCGCGCCGCGACGCTCTCCGGAGGCGAGCAGCAGGCCACCGCCATCGGACGAGCGCTCATGTGCAATCCGCGACTCATCCTGCTCGACGAGGTCTCGCTCGGGCTGGCTCCCAGAGCCGTGACGGGGGTCTACGACTCGTTGCGGGGACTCATCGGGGGCGGGACGACCGTCATCCTCGTCGAGCAGGACCTTGGTCGTGCGCTCGCGGTCGCGTCACGAGTCACGTGCATGCTCCACGGAGAGGTCGTGCTCGAGGGTACGGCGGCAGCCCTGAGCCGGGAGCAGATCACGGCGGCGTACTTCGGCGTGCGACCCTCACCGGGGGTTGGAGCCGGCTCGTGAACTGGGTGAACGTGCTGCTCCAGGGCGTGCTCCTCGGCGGCTTCTACGCGCTGCTCGCCTGCGGTCTCTCGTTGATGTTCGGCGTGATGCGCATCATCAATCTCGCCCACGGCGACATCGCGGTGATCGGCGCATACCTCATCTGGGTGCTCGTCAATCAGACCTCGATTCCGCCATGGCTCGCCGCCCTCCTCGTGCTCCCCGTGATGTGGGTTGCCGGTTATGCCATGTACATCCTCCTGCTCGAGCGCAGCCGGCGCGCGGGCATGCTGGTGCCCCTGCTGACCACGTTCGGACTCGCGATCGTGATCGAGAACGTGCTCCTGCAGGTGTTCTCGCCCGACGATCACTCGCTGCTGAGCAGCACGGGCACGCTGGCGACATCCAGCATCACCTTCGGCGGTCTCTCGATCTCGGTCTTCGGGGTGCTCACGCTGGCCACCGCGGTGATCGTGCTGACCAGCCTGCAGGCGTTCCTGTCACGCACGACCTCGGGCCGTCAGATGCGCGCGACCGCGGAGGATCCCGACGTCGCGGAGTTGGTGGGGATCAACGCTCGCGCGGTGTACGCCAGGGCCACGGCCATCGCCGTCGCCATCGCGGGTCTCGGAGGGATATTCCTCGCCATCCGCCAGACGTTCGACCCGTCGACCGGTCCGACGCAGCTGATCTTCGCCTTCGAGGCCGTCGTCATCGGGGGCTTCGGATCGCAATGGGGGACGCTGCTGGGCGGCATCGTCCTCGGCGTGGCGCAGGTGATCGGCGCGCAGGTCAATCCTCAGTACTTCGTCCTGTTCGGTCACATCGTGTTCCTCGCCGTGCTCGCGTCACCGCGTGGCGGTCTCCTCTCGCGACGAGGCAGCGCGTTGTGATCCGCGTTCACGGCGCGCCACTCGCCGGGGGCTTCCGCGTGCAGCGCTGGACTCGCGTCTCGATCGTCTCGGCGTTGCTCAGCATCGCACTCGTCGCCGTCCTCGCGCTCGTCCCCTTCCTCTTCGGCGCGGACGTGACCGAACAGCTCACCACCCTCCTGATCTTCGTGATCCTCGCGGTCATGTGGAACGCGCTGGCAGGCTATGGAGGGCTCATCTCGGTCGGACAGCAGGCGTTCATCGGACTCGGCGCCTACGGCACGATCTACCTCACGCAGCACGGGTTCACGCCGTATGTGGCGATGATCGTTGCGGGACTTGGCGCGGGCGCCGTGGCCGTGCCGACGTCGCTGATCATGCTGCGTCTGCGCGGCGGTCAGTTCGCCATCGGCATGTGGGTGGTCGCCGAGGTCTTCGGCATTCTCGTCACCCTCGACTCCGGTCTCGGCGGCGGCACCGGGGTCTCCCTCAACGGTCTGAACGTCTTCGCTCCGGGATACCGCCAGGCGTACACCTTCTGGCTCACGCTCATGTGCGCGACTCTGTTGCTGGGCCTCGTCTTCTTCCTTCTCCGGCGCCGCATCGGGACGTCGCTTCAGGCGGTCCGCGACGACGAGGGGGCCGCGGCGTCGCTCGGCGTCAACGTCGTGCGCTCGAAGCGCGTCCTGTTCGTGGTCGCAGCGGTCGGATGCGGCATCGCCGGCGCGCTGTACCTCGCCAACACGCTCTTCATCCAGACCACCTCGGTGTTCGGCGTGCAGTGGACCGCGTACATGCTCTTCATGGTGCTGGTCGGCGGGCTCGGCACGTTCGAGGGCCCGATCATCGGCGCGATCATCTTCTACCTCATCCAGGCACAATTCGGCGACAGCGGCGCCTGGTATTTCGTCGGCCTCGGGGCGACGGCAATCGCGTTCGCCCTCTTTCTGCCCCACGGGATCTGGGGAGCCGTCGACCGGCGCTTGCAGTTGCGACTGCTCCCGGTCGGCTACACACTACGAAGGCTCGACGCGCCGGCGCGCGCCGGCTCCGATCAACCGCCAACCGACGCGTAAATCCAGGAAATGGAGGACGGGGTCATGACCACGACAGTCGACGGCAACGTGCGTGAGTGCAGGCAGTTCATCGGCGGTGACTGGGTGTCCGCCGACGACGATCGCATGTTCGACGACCTCGATCCGTTCACCGGCGACGTGGTCGCGCGCGTGGCAGCCGGCACGCGCGCCGACGCGCGCCGGGCGATCGAAGCGGCGGCCGCGGCGTTCCCCGCATGGGCGCAGACCCCTCCCGCGGAGCGCCAGCGCATCTTCCTCAAAGCGGCCGACATCCTCGAGAGCCGGCAGGACGAGATCGTTGGATGGCTCGCTCGCGAGACCGGCAGCAGCTTCGGCTTCGGCATGTTCCAGATGCATTTCGTGCCCGGTCTCTTCCGTCAGGCCGCGGGCTCGGCCTACGCGCCCGTGGGCCAGATCATCCCGTCCGACATGCCGGGCGCGGTCGCGATGGGGATCCGGCGGCCGGTGGGCGTGGTCGGCGCCATCGCGCCCTGGAACGCGGCGCTCATCCTGTCCGCGCGTTCGATCGCCGCCCCACTCGTGTTCGGCAACACCGTCGTCCTGAAACCGTCCGAGGAGTCGCCGTTCAGCGGTGGACTCGTCTGGGGCGAGATCTTTGCCGAGGCGGGGCTCCCCGCCGGCGTGCTGAACATCGTCACCCACGCGCCGGGTGAGGCGGGACCGATCGGCGACGAGCTCGTCGAGCACCCGAAGGTGCGACGCCTCAACTTCACCGGGTCGACCGCCACCGGCCGGCGGCTGGCCGAGGCGGCCGGCCGAAACCTCAAAAGGGTGGTGCTCGAGTTGGGCGGCCAGAACCCGCTCATCGTGCTGTCCGACGCCGACCTGGACTACGCGGTCGACGCCGCGGCGTTCGGCGCCTTTCTCCACCAGGGACAGATCTGCATGTCGGCGCGGCGCATCATCGTCGAGCGGCCCATCGCCGATGCGTTCATCGACGCGCTCACGCGCAAGACCGCTGGCCTCAAGGTCGGCGACCCGAAGGAGATGGACACGATCATCGGCCCGCTCATCAACCCCGCGGCACTCGCGATGGTGCGGAGTCGCGTCGACGCGGCGGTGGCGAGCGGGGCGAGGGTGCTCACCGGCGGGGCCACGTCCGGACCGTGTTACCAACCGACGCTCGTGAGCGACGTTCCCGCCGGCTCCGACCTGGATCGGATGGAGACGTTCGGACCTGTGGCGACCGTCGAGGTGGTCGACAACGAGGACGAGGCCGTGGCGCGGGCGAACGCGACGTCATACGGGCTTTCCTCGGGCATCATCACCAGCGATGCGGACCGCGGGACCGCACTCGCGGGCCGGATCGAGGCCGGCATCGTCCACGTGAACGACCAACCGGTGCACGACGAGCCGCAGATGCCGTTCGGCGGCGTCAAGGACAGCGGCTGGGGACGCTTCGGCGGCACCTTCGCGATGGACGAGTTCACCGAGCTGCGCTGGGTCACGGTGCAGCGCGGTCGCCGGCCCTTCCCCTTCTAGCCGGTCACCGGCGGCGTGCGGACTCAGGTTGCGATCGTCGGGGCCGGCCCTGCAGGGCTGATGCTCGCCCATCTGCTCAGCCTCGAGGGCATCGAGTCGATCGTCATCGAGTCGCACCCACGAACGTACGTGGAGCAGCGCGTGCGCGCCGGCGTGCTCGAGCAGGGGAGCGCGGACCTGCTCGACGCCACCGGCGTCGGTGCGCGGATGCGGAGCGAGGGGCTCGTGCATCACGGCATCCTGCTGCGCTTCGGCGGCGGCGACCACCGCATCGACTTCGGCGCGCTCACGGGCGGACGTGGGATCACGGTGTACGGGCAGCAGGAGATCGTCAAGGACCTCATTGCGGCGCGCGTCGCGGCCGGCCATCCGATCCTCTTCGAGGTGAGCGATGTGCGCCTGCACGACATCAGCACCGAACACCCGTCGGTGAGCTTCATGCTCGACGGAGCGAGCACGAGCATCGACTGCGACATCATCGCGGGGTGCGACGGGTTCCACGGGGTATCGCGTGCCAGCATCCCCGAGGGCGTGCTGACCGCATACGAGCGCCAGTACCCGTTCGCGTGGCTCGGAGTCCTGGCCGGCGTCGCACCCTCGAGTGAGGAGCTCATCTACTGCTATCACGAGCGAGGGTTCGCGCTGCTCAGCATGCGATCCCCGACGGTGAGCCGCCTGTACCTGCAGGTTCCCGACGACGAGCGCATCGGCGACTGGCCGGACGCGCGCATCTGGAAGGAGTTGCACACGAGGCTCGCCGCGGGCGGCTGGGCACTCGCCGAGGGCCCGATCACCGAGAAGGGCATCTCTGCGATGCGCAGCTTCGTCGTGGAACCGATGCAGTTCGGGCGGCTGTTCCTCAGCGGTGACGCGGCGCACATCGTTCCGCCGACCGGTGCCAAGGGGATGAACCTCGCACTCCGCGACGTGAGCGTGCTTGCGCATGCTGTGACTTCCTTCTACACCAACGGGGACACGCGGTTGCTCGACGGGTACTCGACCAACTGTCTGCGCCGCGTCTGGCGGGCGCAGCACTTCTCGTGGTGGATGACGTCGATGCTGCACCGTTTTCCAGACGGTGACGCCTACCAGGCGCGGCTCCAGCTGGCGCAGCTCGCCTACACGGTCGACTCGCGTGCGGCGTCGGCGAGCCTCGCCGAGAATTATGTGGGGTACGAATGGACGTCGATGTGAACGCATCCGAAGGCAGCGCGCGAGCACTGACCGAGCAGGTCGCCGCCAGACTGCTGCAGTGTCCGGATCCCAGGCTGCGTGAGCTGATGGTCGGGCTCATCCGCCACCTGCACGGATTCGCCGCGGAGCAGCGACTCACCGAGGAGGAATGGATGGCGGGCATCCGTTTTCTCACGGAGGTCGGACACATGTGCTCCGATCGGCGCCAGGAGTTCATCCTGCTCTCGGACACGCTCGGGCTCTCGATGCTCGTCGACCTCATCAATCACGGCGCTGCGAGCAGCGCCACCGAATCCACCGTGCTCGGTCCGTTCTACGTGGAAGGCGCTCCATGGCGATCCAACGGCGACGCCATCACCGGCGACCTCGGCGACGAGCCGCTGCTGGTGAGCGGTCATGTGCGCGATACAGCGGGGCGACCGCTCGCGGGAGCCACCGTCGACGTGTGGCAGAACGCCAGCAACCGGCTCTATGCCGTGCAGGATCATGGGCAGTCGCCGGAGAACCTTCGCGGCCGGTTTCGCACCGGCTCCGACGGATCATTCGCCTTCCGCACGGTGCGACCGGTGGATTACCCGATCCCCGACGACGGCCCGGTGGGTCGGATGCTGCGCGCGACGGGCCGTCATCCGTGGCGGCCGGCACACATCCATTTCATCGTGTCGGCGGACGGCTGCACGCCGGTCACGACCCACGTCTTCGACTCGGCGAGCAGATACCTCGATTCCGACGCGGTGTTCGGCGTCAAGCCGTCACTGGTCCGAACCCTGGTCGAGCACGATCCCGCGACTGAAACGGCGTCGGCGGG
This sequence comes from Candidatus Dormiibacterota bacterium, assembly GCA_036786805.1. GTDB lineage: Bacteria > Chloroflexota > Dormibacteria > Aeolococcales > Aeolococcaceae > Palsa-851. The sequence goes on from DAIQQM010000068.1 coordinate 10,236, forward strand.
GATCCGGGGGCACTGGTACTCGGTTGAGGTCGACATCACGCTGGAGCCCGCTCCCGGGTCCTAACCCGCGTCCGGGGTCCCTTCCTCCAACTCCTGCTGAACCCTGCGCATGCCCCGCAGCCAGCGCTCCGGGTCGTCCGTCTTGCGCTGCATCCACGTCTGCGCAATCGGGTCGGAGAGCACCAGGAAGCGCTCCGCGAGCATGGCCTCGACCACCGAGACGGCGATCTCCTCGGGTTCCTTGACAGGGCCCGCCACCGCAGCCGCGAAACGGGGATCCGCCGCCGCCAGCATCGGCGTTCGCACGCCGAGGGGCGCGACCAGCGAGACGCGGATGCCGCGATGGTGGTATGTGATCGACAACCATTCGGCGAGCCCGACGACCGCATGCTTTGTGGTGGCGTAGGTGACGTTGCCGTGGCTGGTGAGGATGCCGGCCATCGACGCCGTGTGCACGAGGTACCCGCCCCCTCGCGCGAGCATGCCCGGGAGCACCGCCCGGACCGCGTGGACGTGGGCCATGACATTGATCGCCCACTGCGCATTCCAGACCTCCGGCTCGGTCGTCAGGATGTCGCCGCCGGTGGCGACGCCGGCGTTGCTGAAGCAGACGTCGATCGGCCCGAGCCGGGCCTCGACGTCGGCGACCATCGCGTTCACCGACGCCTCGTCGCCGACGTCGGCCCTGACCGCGATCCCGTCCAGGGCTTCGGCCACCGCCCGGCAACCCTCCCAGTCGCGATCGACGACGGCGACACGCGCGCCGGCAGCAGCGAATGCGCGGCACGATGCCGCGCCGATCCCGCTTGCGCCGCCGGTGACGATGGCGACCTTGCCGCTCAGCTCGATGCCGTGGCTCCCTCGAGCCATCGCACCGCAGCCTCGGCGCTGCGGTCCGGCGGAAACACGGGATAGGTCACGTGCTCGATCACTCCATCACGGAGGAACATCGTCAGGCGCTTGATCAGGATCATGTTCCGAAACGTGAAGGTCGGGAGGCGCAGGGCGTTCACCATCGCGAGATCCGCGTCGGAGAGCACCTCGAAGGGGACGCCCAGCCGATCCACCATCTCGCGCTGATAGTCCGTGGTCTGCGTGCTCATCCCGACGACCGAGGCGCGGAGTGCCGTCAGCTCGCCGAAGTGATCGCGGAATCCGCACGTCTGCGGCGTGCATCCGCGAGCGCCGGGGATCTCATCCCAACCGGCCGGTGGGGCGAGGCCCTCCTCCCCGGTCCGTGGGTATGCGTACACGACAGTCCAGCCGCGCAGTTCGGAGAGCTGCACGCGCCGTCCGCTCGTGGAGTTGAGCGCTATGGCGGGGATCTGCAATCCCGTGAGATGGTCGCAGGCGCCGTCGTCACGCGGAATCGGCAGATCCGACGGCAGCAGCATGATGTCGTCGTTCCCGCTCGAGGACATCAGCCCAGTTCGTAGTCGAGATGGAGCGCGTGCGACCCGTCGTCGGAGATCGTTATCAGGCCGACTCCCGAGATGCCCGACAGCTGGCCGGTGCCGGATCCGGGCGAGATCAGGTACCGGCTCAGGGGAGGCTCATTGCCAAGGACGGTCGAGATGTGCAGCAACACGAAGCTTCCCTCGCGGCCGTCGACGGTGCCGGTGATCCGCTCCAGTGCGACGTAACCCGCGCCGGAAAAGGCGCCGCCCTGCCCGGGCGTCCGCGTGTAGAGCATGTCCACGGTGCTGGCCCCCTCGATCGCGCCCGTGAAGGTCTTCGCGAGTCGCAGGCCGCCGAAGTCGACACCGGTGTCCTTGGGAAGCTCGAGCGCCTGCGGTTGCTGGGAGTCGATGACGAAGGCGGCGTTGATGTGGGGCACGGTCGCAGTCTAGTGCCGCGCACGACGGGTCAGTGCCTGACCTCTTCGGGCGTCTCGTACCAGCGGATGCGCTCACCGACCCGGCTTCGGAGCTTCCACGCCCGGGACTTCGGCGCGTCCTCGATCGCCTGTTGCAGCGCCCCGACCTGGGCGGCGACATCGTGGGTCGCCCCGGGCAACGGCTCCTGCGACCACAGCGCCGCGACCTTCTGCACATTGCGTTCGACGGTGTGGCAGAAACCCCAATCCCTCCCCAGGACGGACCGAACCCGAGCAAGGCTGACGCCGTCGAGCTCGGCGTCGTCGTCGCTCAGGGCGTGGTCGGCGAGCAGGCAGAGGGTGTCGCCCAGATCCTTGCGGTTGATCTCCCACACCTGGAGCTTGCTGAGCAGCAGGTCGGCGAGCGTGATCGTCGGCGCGGCGCCGTCGAGCCGTCCGCGGAGGTCGAGCTTGTGCGACATCACGAGCTCGTCGATGACCACGTCGATCGACCACCTCCCTGAGGGCTCGCCGTAGTACAAGCGCGTCGCCCCATGGAGGCCGTTGAAGAACTGGTCGGGGAGGTAGCCCTGCGTCATGAGCAGAGCCTTGAACTTCGTCGAGGCGGCTGCGCTGATCGCGAAGTCCATGTCCTCGTAGGAGCGGGCGTACGGCCCGGTTCGAACGCTCGGGCAGCGCAGCCAGACCGCCAGGCCCCCGATGAGCCGCGCTGAAAGGCCCAGGGCGACCGCCGCATCCGCCAGCCGCCTCGCCTCGTCGCGGATGTCGGTGAGGATGGGCGTCGCGCTGTCCGCCATCAGCAGTGTCCGCTCAGCATCGGGACATGGTAAGGGCGGCCGGTGTGGTCACCGACCGCCCTCCCAGCCAAGGGGCAGATTCGCTCACTCCGGCGGGAGTTCCTTGTACACGAAGCTGATGTTCACGCCCTGCCGGGCGCGGATGAAACGCGGGATGTAATAGAGGAGCGCGCCGCCCACCATCAGCCCTGCCAGCCACGCCGGGATCCACCACCAGTCGTCGCGGTTGCCGTTCATGACCGACGCCGGGTTGATGAACGAGATGGCGATCATGCCGATGAACTCCAGGATCGACAGCGTTCCGACGATGTAGAGCACCGGGATGCCGAGGAATTTGACGTTGGCCGGCGACCCTTGATACAGGTCAGGCCTTCGCATCGGCAGGGCGATTGCGGCCACGCCGACGATGATCACCGCGAGCGCCCCGGCGAGCACGATCAGACCGAGCACCAGCTGGAACTGATTCCCGTACACACTCCAGATCACGAATGCGGCGATGATCACGTTGGTGACGATGATCGCGTTCACCGGCGAGTGGGTTCGCTCGTTGACATTCGCGAGGCTCTCGGGCATGAGCCGGTCGAACGACCACGCGAAGAACGACCGGATCGGCATGAACGTATTGGCGATCATCGAGGGCAATGACCAGAACAGGAAGGAGCCCATGATCAGGATGGTGAGAACCGGGGTGTTGAAGACCAGGGCCGCGAGGAACGGATAGAACGGACCGGACGGGATCTTGTACGCGGAGCTCGCGTCGTTGAGCGCGTACACGAAGTTGTAGCCCGCGACGCGGAAGAGCAGCAGGACGCCGATGATCAGGAGGACGGTGTCCCAGCCGAGCGCCCCGAACATGACGGAGAGCTGGCGCCGGCGGTTCGAAGCGCTCTTCAGCTCGCCAGACATGTACACCGACCAGAAGTTCCACATCATGAAGCCCTGGATCGAGAAGAGCGTCGGCAGTGTGGCGCTGCCGTTCCAGAAGTTCGGCGCCGCTGACGCCGCTCCCGGAGCGCCGCTGATGACCGCCGCGACGTTGCCGCCACCAAAGCTCTTGTTCAGCGCGTCGAAGTGCGAGAAGAAGTCGCTCTGGCTGCCGACGAGGAGCACGGCAAACGCGAGCAGCGTGCCCACCATTGCGATGATGAACGAGTAGTTCTGCCAGCGGAAGGTCGCCTTGGTTCCGCGGATGAGGATGAGCGTCTGGAGCGCGACCATGAACAGCGATGCACCGAGAATCCAGCTGTTGTTGGTCTGGAACGAGTTCCCCCAGTCGATCAGCGTGGTGTTGTTGGCGAACGACCCGAGCGCGACCAGCACCGGACCGAGCGCGAGGAGTGAGAAGAACTTGGCGAAGAACGCGGCGCCGAGCAGGCCGCCCATGATCATGCAGA
>DAIQQM010000069.1:0-14135 GCA_036786805.1 Candidatus Dormiibacterota bacterium
CGTCCTCGTCGAAGCGCTCTGCCGGCATGCGCCGCCTCGCCTCCACCTGGTCATCGCCGGACGGCGACCGCCACCGTTCCAGATCGAGCGCCTGCGCGGGCAGGGGCAACTCCTGGAGATCGACGGCAGCCAGCTCGCGTTCACCGTCGACGAGGTAGGAGTGCTCGTCGACCAGCAGCTCGGCTCCCAGCCCGAGGAGCTCGTTGCGGAGATCCACCGCATCGCCGGTGGGTGGCCTGCGGCGGTGAGCCTGGCAATCGAGGCGCTGAAGTCGTCGCCGCGACAGACCTGGAGCACGGTGTTCGCCGGTATCGACGAGCCGGGCGCCCCGCTCCTGGCCTACCTCGCCGAGGAGGTGTTCGCGCGCCATCCGGACACCGTTCGCGACCTCGTCGGCAAGCTGGCCCTGTTCGAGCGATTCACACCCGAGCTCTGCGAGGCCATCGGGCTTGGTGGCTCGCGATCCACGCTCGCGGAGCTGACCCGGCAGGGCCTCTTCATCGAGAAGGGCCAGGACGGATCGCTGGCGCTCCGGCCTCTCATCCGCGACTACGCGCTCGAGTCGCTCCCGGTGCCTGAACCGATCGCCCGCGAGCTTCGCATCACCGCCGCCGCCTGGCTCACCTCGACCGGGGCGGCCGGGGAGGCGATCGAGGTCCTGCTGTCGGCGGGGAGTGCTGATGAGCTCGCCAGCCTTGTCGTGAGGCAGGGCTCGCACCTGCTGACCGCCGGTCATATCGCGACCGTGCTCCGCGCCTGCCGGGCGATCCCCTCCGGGCTGCGGACCGCGGAGATCGAGCAACTCGAAGGCGAGGCGCAGCAGATCCAGGGCGACTGGGGCGAGGCCATGGCCTGTTTCCAGCGCGCGGCCGCCGGGCGCGAGTCGCTCCCGGCTCATCTGGCATGGCGGATCGGGCTCATCCACTACCTGCGCGGAGACCCCGAGGCCGCCCTCGAGGTCTACCAGCGCGGCCTCGACGACGCCGGCGCGGACCCGGTGGAGATGGCCCTTCTGCTTGCGTGGACGTCGACTGCGCACTGGATCCGCGGTGATATCGAACCGTGCCGGGCGCTGGCGACGCGGGCGCTCGCCGCCGCCGACGGGTGCGGGGATCACCGGGCGCTGGCGGCAGCGCACACGGTCATGGCGATGCTCGCCGCGCTCGACGGCGACCGTCGTGGCAACGACGCGCACTACCTGCTCGCGCTGCGCGCAGCCGAGGAGGCATCGGACGTGCTCCAGGTGGTCCGAATCCGTACCAACCGCGGCTCGCATTTCATGGAGGAGGGCTCGTACGCCGAGGCGCTGCAGGAGCTCGACGTTGCGGTGCGCCTGGCGGAGCTCACCTCGTTCGCGAGCTTTCTCGCTCTGAGCTTGAGCAATCGCGGCGAGACCAAGCTGCGGACGGGACGCATCGATGAGGCGTTGTCGGACCTCGAGGCTTCGCGACTGCGCTACCGGCAGATCGACTCGGACATGGTCTCGTATCCGCTGTCGCTGATCGGCGAGATCTACACCGAGCGCGGCAACCTTGCCCAGGCGCGGGTCATGCTCGAGGAGGCGGTCGACATCGCCGAGGCTTCGGGCGACATCCAGGGCGTGGTCCCGGCACTTGCCTGCCTGGCCACCGTCGTCGCGGGCGAGGATCCGCAACTGGCCACCGAGCTGGCGGAACGGGCGTTGTCCTATGGCACCGGCATGGCCTACGTCATCGCACTCCTCGCGTCCGGCTGGGTGGCCGCAGCCGGTGGCAAGATCGTCCGCGCCCGGGAGTTCGCCGTCCGGGCGGAATCCGTCGCACGGGCTCGGCACGACCGAGCCGGACTGGCCGACGCGCTCGCCCTCGCCGGGGTGACCGCGGACGATCCGCGCGTCACGAGCCGGCGCCTCGCCGAGGCGGGCGCGATCTGGCGGGACGTGGGCAACCCGCTCGGCGAGGCGAAGATCGACCTGGTGGTCGCCTCCATCGAACGGGGAGCGGGATCTGCCGGGCTCCGCCGAAAAGCTGAGCATCAGCTCGAGGCGCTCGGGGTGCGCGGCCATCAGACCGGAAACGTGGCGGCTGGGCTCCTCACGTTCCTGAGTCCGCGTGACCGCGCCGCGGTGCGGATCCAGTCACTCGGCGGGTTCTCCGTGCTTCGTGACGGCGAGCTTGTCCGGGTGTCCGAGTGGCAGTCAAAGCGGGCGAGAGAGCTGCTCAAGCTCCTCATCTCGCGGCGCGGCCGCCCGGCGCCTCGCGCCAACCTCATGGAAACCCTCTGGCCTGGCGAGGATCCGGACCGCGTCGCCAACCGCCTGTCCGTGGCATTGACCACCGTGCGCGGCGTGCTCGACCCGCAGCGCCGCTTCCCACAGGAGCACTTCGTGGTCGCGGACAAGGATGCGGTCGCGCTCAACCTCGACGCGGTGGACGTCGATGTCGAGCGCTTCCTGACCGCGACAGCCGACGGGTCCGAACTCCTCAGGCGCGGCGAGCTCACGCGGGGGCTGCCCATCCTCACCCTCGCAACCGTCCTCTACGCGGGTGACTTCCTTGAGGAGAACCCCTACGACGACTGGACGGTCCCCGTGCGCGAGGAGGCACGCGCGGCCTACGTGGCGGCGCTGCGTCTGCTCGCGCGGCACGCCACGGATCCGGACACCGCCGTCACCCATCTGCTTCGCATCCTGGAGACGGATCGATACGACGAGCAGGCGCATCTCAGCCTGGTGCATGCGCTCGCCGACGCGGGCCGTCATGGCGAGGCGCATCGCCACTACCTGAACTACCGGCGCGCCATGGACGAGCTCGGCGTCGAACCCTCGCCGTTCCCCGCGGGCCGGCGGGGCAGGGCGCCGGAGACAGATCGGTCGACCGCCCTCAGCTGAACCAACCGGCCAGAGGCATTCTTGCGGTTTTTTTCTGCGGCTTTTCGAACAGGGTTGTAGACTGCGCCGCGATTCGGCAACTCCTGGAGGGGCCTCGATGGGACTGGCGATCCTGCTGATCGGAACGCGGAAGGGCTTGATGATCGCGCGCAGCACCGACGATCGCCACACCTGGGCGGCGAACGACTTTCAGTTCCTGAACCAGGAGGTCTATTCGGTTGCGGTCGACACGCGCCGCGAGCAGCCGCGGATCTTCGCCGGGGTTGGGACCGGGCACTGGGGTCCGCTGCTGACCTACTCCGACGATCTCGGAAAATCCTGGACCGAACCGGCGGAGCCGCCGATCGGCTTTCCCGAGGGCACCGACGCGGCAGTCGCGCGCGTCTGGCAGATCCAGCCCGCGCCGGCAGGTCAACCGGACGTGGTCTATGCGGGCGTCGAACCCCACGCGCTGTTTCGATCGGACGACCGCGGCGAGAGCTTCACCCTCGTGGAGGGGCTCTGGAACCACCCGGACCGTCCCAGCTGGATGCCCGGAGGTGGCGGCGCCTGCCTCCATACCGTGCTGCCCCACCCGACCGATCCCGACGACGTGCTCGTGGTCATGTCGGCGGCCGGCGTCTACCGCACCCGTGACGGCGGGGCGAGCTGGGCGCCCGCGAACCGCGGCATCCAGGCCGCCTTCCTGCCCGAGGACCAGCGGTTCCCGGAATTCGGCCAGTGCGTCCACAAGGTTGCATTTCACCCCGACCACCCGGAGCGCCTGTTCGCCCAGAATCACTTCGGCGTCTATCGCAGCGAGAACCGCGGGGATTCCTGGACGCCCATCGAGGATGGGCTCCCCAGCAACTTCGGGTTTGCGCTGGTCGCCCACCCGCATGCGCCGGAGACGCTGTACTCGTTCCCGCTCAAGGCCGATGCCGAGCGCTTCCCACCGGATGCCCGGTGCCGCGTCTACCGGACCGAGAACGGCGGCGCCGGGTGGGAGCCGGTCGCCACGGGGCTCCCGACTGACCCGTACTACGGCGCGGTCCTTCGCGACGCGATGGTGGCCGACTCGGCCGATCCCGCGGGCGTCTACTTCGGGACGCGTCTCGGGGAGGTGTACGCCAGTCGAGACGCAGGGGATAGCTGGTCGATGATCGCCAGCCATCTTCCCGACGTGCTGTCCGTGCGGGTTGCCGAGATCGCGTGACGGCGCGGCTGCTCCTGCCCGCGGCGCTGCGTCGCTACGCGGGAGAAGACGCTGAGGTGGAGATTCGTGGCGGCACGCTGGGTGCCGCGCTCGATGAGCTCGCCGGCCGTCTCCCCCAGCTGGAACGCCGGCTCCGCGACGAGCAGGGGTTGCTCCGCCCCCACGTCCTCATGTTCGTCGACGGGGTGAGCGTGCGGGGCGGCGCGCCCATGGAGACGCCGGTCCCCGACGGTGCCGAGGTGTTCGTCGCGCCGGCGGTTTCCGGGGGTAGCGGGAGCCCCGTCCGACACTCGCTCAGGGAGCTGTAGCCGGCCCGATCGTCGCGTGAATCAGGCTCGGCACACTCAGCCGGCAGTGCCGTCGATGGTCACCTCGAACAGCGGGCTCTGCTCGATCATCGTGTCGATATCGTCCCGCTTCCACGCCCGCGCGATGTGAGGCAGCACCTCGCGGCGCTCCGTTTCGTCCGTGATCACCCGAGCCGTTGCGGCGAGGTCGCCGCCGGTGGCTCCCTTGAGATGGAAGGTGAAATGCGGATCGGCAGTGAGGTTGGCGATGTAGCTTCGCTTGAACCCGGGCATGCCGCTGACGTACAGCCTGCCCCCGACGTTGTGAAAGACGATCTCGATTCGGCGTCGCTGACCGGTCTTGCGCCCGGTGGTCGTGATGTCGATGACGCCGCCGCGGGCGAGCGCATCCCTGGTTGCCTGGTCGAGATCCGCGGTGCTCACTTCATCTTCCTCGTTGCCGGTGTCGCGCTCTGCGGGCGCCTGAGGTTCGAGCCTAAACGGCCCGGCCGGTACGGCGCGTTGTGACATCGTCGCACCCGCCATGGGGTTCATCGACGTCAGCGAGCTGAGCTACACGATCGGCGGCCACCTGCTCTTTCACGACGTGAACTTTCGCGTCGGCGAGGGGAGCAAGGTCGCGCTCGTCGGCGCCAACGGCACGGGGAAGACGACGCTCCTTCGACTCATCGCCGGCGACATCAAGCCGGAGGCCGGGACCATCAGCAGCAGCGGCGGCGTGGGCGTCATGCGCCAGTTCATCGGCAGCGCAGGCGGAGATGCGACGGTGCGCGAATTCCTGCTGGAACTTGCTCCGGAGCCTGTCAGGACCGCGGGTACGGCGCTGGACAGCGCCGAGCGCCGGCTTGCCGAGGACCCCGAGAACGCGGAGGTCGCGATCGCCTACGCGCAGGCGGTCGCCGACTGGGCCTCCGCCGGCGGCTACGAGGCTGAGGTCACCTGGAACGTGTGTTGCGAGAGCAGCATCGGGACCGGCTACGAGGAGGTGCGCGACCGGCTCGTCAACACCCTGAGTGGCGGTGAGCAGAAGCGCCTGGCGCTCGAGGTCCTCCTTCGCGGTGACGAGGAGATCCTGCTGCTCGACGAGCCGGACAACTACCTCGACGTCGCCGCCAAGCGACAGCTGGAACGCGCCCTGCGCGCCTCGCCCAAGACGGTGCTCTACGTCAGTCATGACCGGCAGGTGCTTGCCGAGACGGCCAACCGTGTCGTTACCCTCGAGGGGCACGGGGTCTGGGTGCACGGAGGAGGTTTCGCCGACTACGCCGAGGCTCGTGAGGCGCGGTTGGGGAGGCTCGACGAGCTGCATCGCCGCTGGGAGGAGGAGCACCTGCACCTCAAGGACCTGGTGCGCCGGATGCGGATCCAGGCGACCATGAGCGACGCGATGGCGAGCCGTCTCCAGGCCGCGGTCACGAGGCTCCGCAAGTTCGAGGAGGCCGGCCCTCCCACCGAGCGACCGCGCCACCAGGACGTGCGCATCCGTCTGCGCGGGGGTCGCACCGGAGTGCGCGTGCTCACCTGCCACAGGCTCGCGGTTCCCGGCCTGGTGCGCCCGTTCGATCTCGAGGTGGCGTTCGGCGAACGCATCGCGATGCTCGGCAGCAACGGCACGGGCAAGAGCCACCTGCTGCGCCTGTTCGCGGGGGAGGAGATCGAACACGAAGGGCGCTTCGTCCTCGGCGCGCGGGTCACGCCCGGACACTTCAAGCAGACCCATGAGCATCCCGAACTGCGGGGGAAGACGCTCGTCGACTCGCTGCACCGGCACGGCCTCGAACGCGCCGCCGCGATGCGCGCGCTCGACCGCTACGAGCTGGTGATCCATGGCGACCAGGATTTCGCCACGCTCAGCGGTGGTCAGCAGGCGCGATTCCTCATCCTCCTGCTCGAGATCGGCGGCGCCACCCTGCTGCTGCTCGACGAGCCCACCGACAACCTCGACGTGCACTCGGCCGAGGCGCTCGAGCACGGACTCGACCTGTTCGAGGGAACCGTGATCGCGGTCACGCACGACCGGTGGTTCGCGCGCCGCTTCAACCGCTTCGTGGTCGTTTCGGAGGACGGCGTCGTCACCGACCGGCCCTCGCCGGTGTGGGACTAGGGTCGAGCGCGTCAGGCTGTCGCCGGCTCCGGCTCCCGAATTGCCGCGGTCACCGTTTGGGCCCACTCGCGGACGTGCTCCGGATCGCGCCAGTCGCCGGAGTGTTTGACGGCCATCTTGCCGGCGATGAATCCCCGTGCATCCGGAGTGAGGCGGCCGCCGAAGGTTTGGTGGCCACGCGCGCCGACCTCGGCCATGAGCGCCTCGACGCCCTTCACCGGCGGGATCACGCGTTCGCGTGCGGAGGTGTCGAGCGGGCCGCTGGAGAAGAAGAACGTCGGCCGCTCGCGGAGCTCCCTGCTGTGGCGCTTGACGAAATGCCGGGCGTCGCGGTGCCAGCGAAACGCGTAGAGCGCGCCGCCGACCACCACGGCGTCATAGGTGTCCACGTGTTTGACCTGCAGCGGTGGGAGCACGTCGACGGTCGCGCCCGCCTCGCGCAGTCCGTCGCCGACCATCTGAGCCAGTCCCTCCGTCCCCCCTCGCGACGACCCGAATGTGACCAGGATTCGCATTGCACACCTCGCTTACTGACTCTCCATGGTGCGCGCGGATCGAGCAATTCCCCAGTGCCGTCGGTCCCGTGGCCCGGGGCCTTCGTCCCGAGGTGGGGCGACCTTCGGCCGTGGCCGCCGTCCCCATTCCGGTTCGATCATGGACTCCAACGACACCCAGTTGGATCACGCGACTCGGAGGGCGGATCGATGGAGATTCTCCGAAACCTCTGGCGGCGCAAGGTGCGCACCATTCTCACTGTCAGTGGCATCGTCATGGGCATCTTTGCGCTGACCACGATGGGCTCGCTGGCGGAGCATTTCAACGTCCTGCTCGGCGGCGGCATCACCTACTACGGCGGCAGCATCCAGGTCACCGATGACCGGAGCAGCGGGAGCTTTGGCGCCGGCGCCATGTCACTCACAACTCTGGGCGAGATCCAGGATGTCAACGGGGTCCGTGCCGCTGGACCAAACGTCAGCCTGACCGCAAAGCCGGGCTCCGTATCCGCGGTGAACTTCGGTGTTCCCGACTACATCATGAACTACGACAAGACGACGACCGACAACTCGCCATTCAAGATCTCACTGGCGAGTGGCTCCTTTCCGAGCGCGTCGTCGCGGTTCGAGGTGACCCTCGGCTCGACATTCGCCGCGGAATTCAAGAAGCATGTCGGCGACACGATCTATCTCCCGGTGCGGCCGACAGACGCGACGGCGGATTTCGTCAACCACCCGTTCAAGGTGATCGGCGTCCTCGGTCAAACCCTGACCGCACCGGACAATGGCGCATATGTGAGCCTGCATGACGCGCAGATGCTGCTCGGCGAGAGTCTTCCCGCCGCACTCCGCGCGAGCGTGAATCCCTACCAGCTGATCACCGGCGTGGTGGTGTACGGAAAGCCGGGGGCAAACCTCGACACCCTGGCCACGAGGATCACGGCAGAGGTGTCCGGCGTGAAGGCGACCAAGCCGAGCGTCATGGTGAGCAGCTTCAAGTCGGGCGGCGCGATCTTCACGTTCATGACCACGGCGGCGGCGCTGCTGGCGTTGATCATCGGTGGCCTGTCCGTGGTCAACACCATGATCATGTCGGTCAGCGAGCGCACTCGTGAGATCGGGCTCAAGAAGGCGATCGGCGCGAAGACGCGCAACATCCTCTCCGAATTCGTTGCTGAGTCAACGGTGATGGGGCTGCTGGGTGGAATCATCGGCTTCCTGCTCGGCGTGCTCATGACGTGGCTCCTCAACAGCGGCGATCCGAGCGGTGGTCTCTTCCTGATCACGCCGCGATTGACGCTGATCGCACTCATCTTCGCGATCGCTCTCGGCGCCGGAGCCGGGGTGCTACCGGCCATGCGTGCGGCGAGAATGGATCCGGTCACCGCGCTGCGGGCGCAATAGGAGCATGGCGATGGCGACGATCCAGACGCTCGGACTCAGCAAGACCTACGGCAAGGGCGAATCGACCGTGAAGGCGCTCGACGGGGTGAACGTCACCATCGAACAGGGTGAGTTTGTGGCGATCGTCGGGCGGTCGGGAAGCGGCAAGACCACGATGCTCGATTGCATGGGGCTCCTCATGCGCCCAACCAGCGGTGTGATCACGCTGGACGGGATCGACGCGCGCACGCTGAACGACCGGCAGCGCGCTGAGCTTCGGAGCAGGCACATTGGCTTCATCTTCCAGGAGTTCAACCTGCTGCCGACGATGACTGCGATGGAGAACATCCTGCTGCCGCTCCGGTACTCGGGAGGCGACAGGAAGGCCGCCCGGACGCGGGCCGAGGGATTCCTCGAGGAGGTTGGGCTCGCGCAGCGTGCCAGGCATCGGCCGACCCAGATGTCGGGCGGCGAACAGCAGCGCATCGCCATCGCCCGCTCGCTGATCAACGAGCCCACGCTTGTGCTCGGCGACGAGCCGATGGGCGAGGTCGACACCGACACTGCCAATGCCCTGCTCGGGTTCATGCGTCGCATCAACGCAGAGCGCGGCGTCACCTTTGTCATCGTCACCCACGATCTCGACCTCGCCGCACGCACCGATCGCGTGATCCGTTTGCGCGACGGACACGTGATCAGCGACGGACGCCCGTCGGCTCAAGCGGCGCCGCAAGCCGCGGCCTGAGCGAGGAATCGTCGATGGCACTCGACATCGCCCAACGGCCTGACGTCGCCGGTGATGACTCCGCGGCATCACACGGTGGCTGGACCTTCGCGGTCGACCACCTGACCAAGCGATTCGGCACGCTCGCGGCCAACGACGACATCAGCCTGAGCGTCGAGCCGGGAGAGGTCTACGGATTGCTCGGGCCGAACGGCGCCGGGAAATCGACCCTGGTGCGGCAGACCATCGGTCTGCTCAAACCGACGTCGGGGCAGATCATCCTCGGGCGCTACGACCTGGTCGCGGACCCCGACGCAGCCCGCCAGCTCTGCTCGTACCTGCCCCAGGCACAGATGCCCATCGACGCGTTTCACGTTCACGAAGCCATCGAGCTGGCGGGCCGCATCCGGGGCGCGAGCTCGAGCGAGGTGCGCCGGCGGACGGCTGCGCTCATTGATGCTCTCGACATCGGGGAGTGGCGCAACGCGCTGGGGCAGAGCCTCTCGGGCGGAGTCAAACGCCTCGTCGGGTTCTGCATGGCGACGGTGTGCCCAGGACGCGTGGTGATCCTCGACGAGCCGACCAACGACGTTGATCCACTCCGCAGACGCATGCTCTGGGATCAGATTCGAGCACTTGGCGCCGGAGGCTGCTCCGTCCTTCTCGTGACCCACAACGTCCTCGAAGCCGAGAAGGCCGTGGACCGTCTGGCGGTCATCGCCGGCGGAAGGCTCGTCGCCGAGGGCACACCCTCCTCACTGAAAGCCGGCGCCCGCTCGCAGCTGCGCCTCCAACTGATGCTCGTACCAGGTGCGCAAACCCCGCCCCTCCCGGGATGGTCCCGTGGCGATGTGCGCGTGGGCCACAACCTCGTGATGACCATCGCGGAGTCGGATGCGGCGACCGCCATCCGGTGGGCGGCCGGAATGATCGAAGCGGGCGTTGCGGAGGAGTACGCGCTGACCGCGATGACGCTGGAGGATGCATACGTCCGGTTGACGTCACAGATGGCGGACGATGGGAATGGCGACAGCTAGTCTGACCGCCTCCCCGCGCATCGCACCAGGCGCCGGTGTCGAGCGAGGGCCCCGCCGCTGGCTCCGTGACTACCGGTCGATGGTGAGCTGGCACATCGCCAGCCTCCGCATCTGGCTCGTCACGCTCACAGCGGTCCAGGTGCTCTCGGGCGTCGGGTTCGTACTCGGCATCTCCCTCTTCTTCAATCACATTCCGACGAGCGCGGCGCTCTTCGTCTCGACGGGCGTTCCCGTGATCAACCTGCTCATGGTGGGGCTCATCCTGGGTCCGCAGCTGGTGGCAAACCAAAAGGTGAGCGGGAGCTACGAATACATGCGGTCACTGCCCGTGAGTCGATCGGTGACGGCGGCCGCCTGGTACACCGTGTGTCTTCTCGGCGGCGTGCCGGCAATGGTGATTGCTCTGGGGGTTGCCGAGCTGCGCTACGGCATTCCGCTCCACATCAGCGCGTGGATCATCCCGGCCGTCCTGCTCACTTCGTTCACCGGCACGATGCTCGGGTATGCGCTGGCGCATGCGATCGGGAACCCCATGGCCACGCAGCTCATCACGCAGCTCCTGGTGTTCGCGATCTTCGGCTTTGCGCCGATTCTCTTCCCGCTCGCGCAGATGCCGGCATGGCTCGGGGATCTCAACTGGTGGTTCCCGTTCCGACACATGGCAGATGTCATGCGGTCCGCCCTCACAACCACGCCGGATTCGGCCGTGGCGACGGGGTACGTCGTTCTCGTCGTATGGGCCGCAGCGTGCGCGGCGCTCGCCGGTTACGCCCTGGGAAGGCGACCGTGAGCCTCACGAGCGCAACCGCACCGATGCCCCTGTCTGCGCCCCGTATCCGTCTGCGCTCCGGGGTCGGCTACTGGTTCGCGAGCTTCCGGACAATGCTCCGCTTCGACTTCGGCCGGATGCGTCAATGGGCGCCGATGATGGTCGTGATTCAAACCATGATGGGGGCGGGGATGGCCATGACGTATGGCTTCTTCTACCCGGCGATCACAGCATTCCGGGCACTGTACATCGCGACCGGCGCGCCGACCCTCGCGTTGATTCCGCTCGGCTTTGTGATGCTTCCGGCGGGGGTGGCGATGGAGAAGATCGAGGGAACATTCGAGTATGTGTGGTCGCTCCCCGCACCCCGCAGCGCGCAGGCGACGTCCACCTTTCTGCTGTACACGTTGATGGCCCTGCCGGGAACGATCCTCGCGCTGCTGGCGGCGTCGTGGCGATACGGCGTCCACCTGCACGTCTCATTGCTCATCCTCCCCGCGGCATTCGTCAGCGCGCTCGTGGCGATCACGGTCGGCTACGGGATGGCGCTGATCATCGCCAGCCCGATGGTCACCAACGTCGTCACCAACGCGCTGGTGTTCTTCGTGTTGCTGTTCTCGCCGATCGTGTACCCGGCGTCCCAGCTCCCGACCTGGCTCCTGGATGTGCATCGCGTCCTGCCCTTCTACAACATGGCGATCGTCATCCGGTCAGGACTGGCGGACATCTCGGGTCAGCCGGTCGTCACGGCGTTCCTGGTGCTCGGAGCGTGGGTGGTTGCGGGATCCGCCACGACGGCCTGGGTCGTCGGGCACCGTCGTTGACGTGTGCGACGGTGCCCGATGATTCGTATCAAGCGTGACCGAGGTGACGAGCCGGTGTGATCACGCTCTCGTCGGCGCGGTGAACATCTGCGCAACCCGGATGTGGTTGCCGAACGGGTCGCGCAACCCGAAATCGATCCCGTATGGCTGTTCGGTGGGCTCCTGGGTGAACTCGACTCCCTTGACGCGCAGCTCTTCGTAGGTCTTCCGGGCGTCTGCCGTCGCGAAGAACAGGTGGCCGCCGGTCCGTCCCTTGGTGAGGAGCGAGCGCACCTCGTCCGCGGTCGCCGGGTCCATGGCGGGCGGTCCGGGCTTCTCCAGCATGATCTGCCGGTCGGGGTCACCCGGAAGGCTGACGGTGAGGAATCGCATGAACCCGAGATCCTGATCGGTGTGCACCTCGAGACCGAGCTTTCCGACGTAGAAGTCGAGTGCCTGATCCTGATCGAGCACGTAGATCTGCGAGATTCTGAGGCTGCTGAGCATGTCCGTGGTTCCCTTTGTTGGCGCGGTGAATCGTGCTCAGAGGCTATCCGCTCGCCGCGCGACCGTCTTCTCCAAAACTGCTCGGTCTGGTCCAGGCCATGGCGAAGCAGGTCGGCACTGCGATGACCTCACCGCGGCGCCGGTACTCCGACGGCGACTCGCCGACGATGAGGTGGAAGGTCTTGCTGAACGTGCCCAGGCTCGAGAAACCGACGTCGTAGCAGATGTCGGTGATGCTCCGGTCGGTGCAGCGCAGCAGGTGGAGCGCCCGCTCCACCCGGCGGCGCTGCAGGTAGCGATGCGGCGTCTCGCCGAAGGTCGCGCGAAAGGCGCGAATGAAGTGGGCCTCGGACACGAACGCGATCCGCGCGAGGGTGGGGATGTCGAGCGGCCGTCCGTAGGTGAGGTCCATGGCATCGCGGGCGCGAAGCAGCCGGCGATTCGACTCCTCTGTGGCCCGTGTCATCGAGCGGTGGAGGTCTTCCCCGGAAGGGACCGAGCGTATGCGACGCCTTCGTTGACCCAACGCTGCAGCTGCGGTTTGGTTCGGATCCCACCGGCATCGACCCGCAACCATCCGGCCATCTCGCGCCCCCGCATCACCGCGACCTCGGCATGCGGCAGGCCTGCCAGTTCGGTGGTGCGGGCCGGGTCCACTCGAACCAGGACCCCGCCCTGGCCGCTCGCACTGATCGCCATGTTGCCGCCGATCAGGAACGCGAGCCCGCCGAACATGCGCTTCTCGGTCAGCGACGGCTCGGTGCGGACAAGCTCACGTATCCGAAGGGCAAGTTCCTCATCGAAGACCACACGCCCATTTTCGTTCACCGGCCGATGGTCTGGTGTGGCGGCGCTCAACCATCACGGCGCGCGAACCACTCTCGGCGCAGCTCGTGACTGCCGTCGTCGCAGCCGATCTCGTAATACACGGCCGTGCGATCTCCGTCGTCAACGACGCTCACGTAGCGAAGCGCTCGATATGCCCTGGATGCCTGCGCGACGGGTGCGTCGCCCACGACCTCCAGGCGGCCGACGCGTCCCGACGCGACCCCGGTGCGCTCCTCCCAGTTCTCGGCCGCGCTCGCGCGACCGTCGTAGAACGCCACAGCCTCGTCGCCGCGCTCGATGATCGCGGTCAGGCGGGTGCCACGCTCGTCCCACCGCCCGGCTGACGGGCGCAGCGACGGCCCGCGAAGTGTCCACTCGAGACCGTCTTCGCTCGTTGCGAATTCGGTCCACATCCGGTCGGTGGCATCCGGGTCGTCGAGCGGATGGCAGCAGATCCAGGCGCGCCAGCCTCGCGTGTCGCACATGACCACGGGGTCCTTCATGGCCACGTGCGCATCGCCGGGCATCACCACGCGACGTCCCGCGGTGGTGAAGTCCGCGGGCGAGCCTGCCTGCAGGAGCTCGACGCGCCAGTGGCGCGTTCCCGTCGTGGCACAGCTGAGATAGAGCCACCATCGTCCCGCGGCATCGACGAGGAGCGCCGGCCGCTCCAGCGACTCGGCATCCATCGACGCCTTGTCGATACGACAGACTTCGGTGAGGCTTGAGTCGGGAGCGACACGCGCAACGATGACATCTCCGCCTCGGCCGTCATCGACGGGTCGCCGGTTGCGGAAGGCGAGATAGTGCTCACCACGGTGGACGATGGCGCTCGGAGCGCCGACCCAATACCCCGGGCCCCGTGCCGAAGGGACTGCGATCGTCTGCGCATCGGCGTCGCGCGGAATCGGCAGGCCGTCCCACGAGAAAGCGGCACTCAGACCGGAATGTCCTGCGGTCACCCCGCCATCGTGCAGCCTCGGCATGCGGCGTTGCATGTCCCGCAATCGGACTGCAATCCGCCCGACGCACGATGCCGGCACGTCGTATAACACCAGGAGCGCCGCCATGACCAATCCGATCGACCGGTTCACCAACGCAATCGAGACCGCTT
>DAIQQM010000164.1:0-3823 GCA_036786805.1 Candidatus Dormiibacterota bacterium
CGGAGCTCGATCGGGCGAACATGCACCGTGTGGGGGTGATCGTCAACCGTGTCCACCCCTTCGACGCAGCCGACTCCGACGCCGCGGGGACCGCGGCGCGGCTCACGCCGGTGCTTGGCTCCTCCTTGGCCGAGCGGACTGCACGCACGCACGCGGAGGTCCAGCGTCTGGCGCGACGGGACATGGCCGCCATCGCACGATTGCGCTCGGCGCTGCACGCCGATCCTGTGTGTTTGGCCGATCGGCCGTCAGGCGTGCACGACATACCTGGGCTCGTGGCGCTGCGCGCGGAGCTGTTCGAGCGCGATGACGCGCACGGTACGCATCGGCCGATCGCGGCAGCGGGTGGGCGGGACGGCGAGAATCCTCGTATGCAACACCGATAGGCCGAGCATGACGATGCCTCAGAGCCAGCCCCGGTCGACCTCCGCCGGCCCCCGCTCCGTTTCGAAGCTGCTGATCGCCGCTGGTGTCGATGGCTACCCGGAAAGGCGCGATGCGGCGGCACTCGGCGCGCCGCTCGCACGGGCGGCCGACGGCGAGCCGCTGCTCGCTGCGGTCCATCCCGATCCCCCGGTCGTGCTCCCGGCAGAGCTGGGGTGGACCGCCATCCGCAAGCAGGCGGAGGAAACGCTTCGCCCAACCCGCGACGAAGGTTGCGCCTGGTGCCCGCATCGTGGTGGAGGCGGATTGGTCGGCGCCTCGCGCGCTCGAGCGACTAGAGTGTCCTGAGTCATTGATTGTTGTGCAGTAGCGGGTGATTGATTCGAGGATCTGGTCGGCGGTCTTGGTCCACACGTAGGGCTTGGGGTCGTCGTTCCAGGTCTCGATCCATCGCTTGATGTCGGCGTTGAGCGCTCGCACGGATGTGTGAGCGCCGCGCCTGAGCTTCTTGTTGGTCAGCTCGGAGAACCAGCGCTCGACGAGGTTCAACCACGAGGACGAGGTGGGCGTGAAGTGCAGGACGAACCGGGGGTGCGCGAGCAGCCAGCGCTTGATCACCGGCGTCTTGTGGGTGGAGGCGTTGTCGAGCACTAGGGAAGCGGTAAGCGCGATACGCACCCTGCTCCCCCGTATCGGCGATGAGCCGTCCGCGCAACGGCTCGGACATGTGCTGCCTCACTCAGGCTTCGGTCTTCGCCTCTCGATGGCGGCGGAGCGCGTCTAGCAGCAGCCGGAGGTCGTCGCTCATGATGCCGTCGACGCCGAGGTCGAGGAGCCTGTCCATTGTCGACTCGTCGTTGATCGTCCACACATGAGCGGGAAGCCCTGCGCGATGTGCGGCCGCGACGAACCGCTCAGTGACGATTGGGACGGGTCCGCGGTGGGTCGGGACCTGTAGACAATCGGCGCCGAGGCGTGGCATCAGCCCGAGCGTCGCGGCGGCACGCCACAGTGCGACGGCGTGCGGTCGCATCGACGTGCACGCCCGACCACGACCGAGTATCAGTGCGTCGGTCGATCCGTATTTCTTCCTCGCCGGTGTCGGATTCGGCACGGATGTTCAGCAGGCATGCGCCAGCTACGTTGCGCTCGGCATGCCCGAAGCGATCACCGGAAGGTTCACCGACCGACGAGCCGCCGGGCGAGAGCTGGCCGAGCACTTGAGCTCGCTGGCGGTCGATAACCCTGTCGTGCTGGGCCTGGCGCGTGGCGGCGTACCGGTGGCGTACGAGGTCGCGCGCAGGCTCGGCGCGCCGCTGGACGTGCTGGTGTTGCGAAAGATCGGCGCGCCCGGGAACCCCGAACTCGGGATCGGTGCGATCGCGGAGGGCGCCATCCGTGTACTCGACCGCGATGTCGTGCGGGAGCTACTCGTGAGCACCGAGCAGCTCGACGCGGCGGTCGCACGCGCAACGGCCGAGGTGGAGGCGCGGGTGCAGCGATACCGCGGCGGGCGTGCCCCGCTCGACATCGACGGGCGCACCGCGATTGTCGTGGACGACGGGCTGGCCACGGGCGGCACGGCACGCGCCGCGCTGCGGGCGGTTCGTGCCTGGCATCCCGGTCGGCTCGTCCTCGCGGTGCCGGTCGGAGCGCCGCAGACCGTGCAGACGCTGCGTGAAGAGGCCGACCAAGTGGTATGCCTGCTCCAGCCGGAGCTGCTGCTGGCGGTCGGGCTCTGGTACGAACACTTCGAGCCGACCTCTGACGGCGAGATCGCCGCTCTGCTCGATGGTGATCCTGGTGATCCACCGGCACCACGGGTGCGGCACAGCCGGGAGGTGCGGATCCCGAACGTCGAGACAGTCGGCGACCTTGTGCTTCCGGAAGACGCGCGCGGGCTCGTGCTGTTTGCGCACGGCAGCGGCTCGAGCCGATTCAGTCCGCGCAACCGGCAGGTGGCCAGGGACCTCAACGCGCGCGGCCTGGCCACATTGCTGCTCGACCTGTTGAGGCGGGAGGAGGTGCGCGATCGCAGCAACGTGTTCGACATCGCCTTGCTGTCGAGGCGGCTGGTGGCGGCAACCCAGTGGGTGTGGGCGCAGCCCGAACTGGCGCACCTCCCGGTGGGGTTCTTCGGCGCGAGCACGGGCGCGTCTGCGGCGCTGTTGGCGGCGGCCGAGCTCGGGGAGAAGGTCGGTGCCGTCGTCTCGCGTGGCGGGCGCCCGGACCTCGCCGCTGACGGGCTGACGGAGGTGAAGGCGCCGGTGCTGCTGATCCTCGGCGGACGGGACGAGCTCGTGCTGGAGCTCAACCGCGAGGCCCAGCGCCTGTTGAAAGCGCCCTCAGAGTTGGCGATCGTGCCCGGCGCGACACATCTGTTCGAGGAGCCGGGCGCACTGGAGGAGGTCTCGCGGCTGGCCGGAGGGTGGTTCGAGCGGAACCTCAAGCCGGCCACCGAGCGGGCGGCATGACCGCAATCGGCGCGTGGTCGGAGTCCACACTGAGCAGCTTGATCGCGGGCCGGCGAACGCGATCACGTTCCACCGTGGAAACGCCCGCGACGTACTCGCTCCTGCGGAGAAGGCGTTGGCGTGCAACGGAAGCCACACGGATATCAGCGACTTTCGCCCAGCTCCTCCGGCAGATGCTGGAAGACGACTTCCGCGCTGCGATCGAGCGGTTGACCGGTCGTCGGGTGATTGCGTTCCTCGGCGCCAGCCACCTCGCGCCGGACGTGGCGGCCGAGATCTTCGTTCTCGACGAGCCGGTCTGACCGCCCGCCCCCGCGCAGAGTGCGCTGTGGTAGGTTGCCGACGCGCAGATGTGCTCGTAACGAGTGGCGTGTGCGCTTCTCGTGAAGGATGGGCGCGGGTGGGGTTCGGGCCCTGCGTCGGCTCGTCGGAATCAGCCTTCGCACCCATGCCCGCTCGAGCAGATCGACCGACCCGGCGTCCCCCGGTCCCGTCCGAGCCACGGGTTCGTTGATGGGCGAGCCGGAGCAGCTAGCGGGCGGGGAGCTGGACGCAGTCATCACCAGCGCGCTGGTCGGGATCCACCACAAGTACCTTGGCCGGGGCCCCGAGACAGCGACGACGTTCCACTACGGGAACGTCCTGTTGACGCTGATGAACGAGGTGCTCACGCACGCCGAACGTCCGTCACCCGGAGCGACCATGTCGACGCGGTCAACCACATCCGCCACCTGTTCCAGGCGGCGATGGAGGCCGATTTCCGCGCGGCCGTGGAGCGAATCACGGGCCAGAAGGTGCTGGCGTTCATCGGCGGCAACCACATCGACCCCGATGTGGCGGCAGAGTTGTTCATCCTCGACGGCCCAGTCGGAAGGCTCCGGAGGAGGCACCTGATCGTCAGTCGGCGTCAATCGGCCGCGGTCTGAAAAGCGGATAGCTGACCGTGACCGCCTGCGCGACTTCGA
>DAIQQM010000070.1:0-13635 GCA_036786805.1 Candidatus Dormiibacterota bacterium
CAGATTGACTCACACTCGAGCAATCCTGAGGCGAATTGCTCAGCAGTCTCCTAACGCGGCTCCGCGTCGAGTCGGAGCCACGCGGTGCCGCGCAGCGT
The DNA here is from genome assembly GCA_036786805.1 of Candidatus Dormiibacterota bacterium. Lineage (GTDB taxonomy): Bacteria > Chloroflexota > Dormibacteria > Aeolococcales > Aeolococcaceae > Palsa-851. The sequence continues at coordinate 99 of DAIQQM010000070.1, forward strand.
CCAGACCTGAACCGTCTGTGCTAGAGCGTCCACCCCGGCACTGGCGGAGCCGAGGACCAGGAACCGCGCATCCGCCGGGTCGGCGATCTCCGCTTCGGGCGCGATCGGCGGCTGCGGATAGGGTCCCTCCACCCAGTTCCGTCCGGTCCAGACCCACATCTCCGGAGGCAGCCCACCGGAGAGGTCGCAACCACAGAGGACAAGCCGGCCCAGTGAGGGGTCCGCCGCGAGGCTCGATCCATCCTCGGGATGCGTGGTGGTCGCGATCGGGGTCCACGTCGACCCGTTCCATCGCCATGTCGACGGGAACTCCGCCGCACCCTGTTTCGGCAGAGATTGGCAACATCCTTCCGCGACAAGGGAGTCGGACTGCGGATCGAACGCCACCAGCATGCCGGCATCACCGGCCGCCAGGCTGCCCGCGACGTCGCGCACCCATCGTGTCCCGCCCCAGATCCAGGTCTCGTTGCCGCCCGTGCCATCGAGGGCTCGCGTGACCAGCACCATCTCGTTCCGCGACGGGTCCCACGCCATCGCCGACCCTCCCCCGCCGGGCGGCCCGCCCTGACCGGGGTCGAGCTCCAGCCAGGTTGTGCCATTCCACGCCCACGTGTCATCGGTATTCGGTCCGGCCTCCAGCGTTCCGCCGAACAGGAGCACGTCGCCGACCTGCGGGTCGAACGCAGCGGAAGCCCCGAACCTCCCCGGTGGGCTCACCGACGGGTGGGCCCTCGCCCACGCGGTGCCGTCCCAGAGCCAGGTCTCGCTGAAGTCATCGACGCCCCCGAAGAGCACGAGTTGCCGCGTTGCAAGGTCCGCGGCGAGACTGAACCCGAAGGCCACGGTGGGCTGGTTGGTGACCGGCGCCGTCATTGCGGACGTCGCCGGCGAACTCGACCCGTGTCCCGGCGCCGGTGGCCGTTGTGCGAACGAGATTGCGGTGCCGGCCACCGCCGCCGCGGCGATCGTCGCCACCAGCACCACGGCGGGTTTCATCACCCGAATGCTCCGCCTGGGGTCGTCACCGTTCGAGGATAGGGTGTCCTGACGCAGGGGGTGGGTTTGATACGATTTCGCCGATCAGCGATTCTCTGGGGGGAGCACCTGTGCGCCGTATCACACTGACTTTCGCCGTCGGATGCCTGGCCGCCTCCGCGGCGCTCGCCGGATCGCCGAGGGGCGCGGCCGCGCAGCTGAGTCACAGCGTGTTCCGCCATGTCGGCGCAGCCAATGCCGGCCTGCAGCACTCCTCGAATTGGTCGGGCATCGCGGTCACCGGTCAGGTCTACACCCGGGCGGCAGGCTCGTGGACGGTTCCGATGGTCATTGCCACCCCGGGCAACCGCTACGCGTCCGACTGGGTCGGCATCGGCGGTTACAGCAGCGGCGATCTGATCCAGGCGGGGACGTCCGAGCAGTACACCGGCGGCCACGCCTCGTATAACGCGTGGACCGAGATCCTTCCAGCGTCGGAAGTCGTGATCCAGGGTTTCCACGTGCGTCCGGGAGATGCCATGACGGTTGACATCACCAAGGGATCCGGCAACGCGTGGACGATCGTCGTGACCGACGCCACGGAGAGCGAGGTCTTCACCAAGCACCTCACCTACAGCTCCGGTGAGAGCAGCGCCGAGTGGATTCACGAAGCCCCGGAGGTCGGTGGCAGCATCGTGGACATCGCTTCGACCACCAACGCGGATTTCGACCACGGCACGGTCAACGGTTCGACGGTCATCGGCGGCGCGGGCGCCCAGCATCGGATTCAGCTGGTCGGCGCGGCCCCCGGCGACACCAAGGCGACACCGTCCAAGCTCGGCTCCGATAAGGACGGGTTCGCGGTCGCCGACGGCAGCACAGCTCCCAAGCCGCCGGCGAGCTGATCCGCGCGGGCCGCTAGCGCGGCCAGTCGAGGTCGATCACCAGGGGCGCGTGATCTGACGGCAGCGTGCCCTTGCGCGCATCGCGGTCGATGTAGGCGTCGGTGATCGCCGGCGTTACGGCGTGATCCAGGAGGACGAGGTCGATGCGCATGCCGAGGCCCTTGTGAAAGTTGCCGGCACGATAGTCCCAGTATGTGAATGGACGTCCTTTCAAGGCGCGCGGGCGAATGTCGTCGAGCCCCAGGCTGACGAGCGCCGCGAGCGCCGCGCGCTCCGGCGTGCTGACGTGGGTCGACCCGATGAACGCCCCCGGATCCCAGACGTCGTCATCCGTCGGTGCGATGTTGAAATCACCGCACACCACGAGCGGTGGGAAGGTCTGCTGCGCGGCGAGCAACGCGACGCGCAGGGCTCCAAGCCATCTGAGCTTGTACGGGTAGTGATCACTGTCCAGCGCGCGGCCGTTGGGCACGTAGACGGACCAGACCCGCAGCCCGCCGCACGTGGCACTCATTGCGCGAGCCTCGGCTCCCGGGAATCCAGGCTGCCCGTCGAACCCGCGCGCCACGTCGCCCAGGCCGACGCGGGAGATGATCGCGACGCCGTTCCACCGCCCTTCGCCGTGCAGCGCGACCTCGTATCCGAGCGACTCGACCTCCGCACGCGGAAACGCGTCGTCGGCGATCTTGGTCTCCTGCAGGCAGAGGATGTCCGGGCTGCTCGACGCCAGCCACTCGACGAGGCGAGGGAGCCGCGCGACCACGGAGTTCACGTTCCACGTCGCCAGGCGCATCGGGCAAGGATAGGGTTGGGGATGCGGCGCACGTCGCGCCCCCGATCAGAGGGTCAGGCCACCCTCGAGGTACGCCATCGCCTCGTCGAGCAGCGCTGCCAGGTTGGCCCGCGGATCGTCCATCATCGCGAACATCACCGCCATGGCGGCGCCGACCACCGCCCCGGACAGCGTCTGCACCGCAATGTCGTCGGCGCTTCGCGCGGAGCGCTCGGCAAACAGGGAGCAGAGCAGCCGCCACGCGGCCCCGAATTGCTCCAGCATCGCGGCGCGCAGCTCGGGCACCGCGAGCATCATGTCCATGCGGTCCGATTGCTCCGCGACCTGTTCGGGTTCGAGTGAGCCGAATGCCTCGTGGAAGGCGGCTCGCAATGCCTGGATCGGCGTCATCGCCGCCGGCTGCCGCTGAAAGGCGGCAATGATGATCGGGTCGAAGTCGTCGGAGAGCACGACATCGCCCTTGGTCGGGAAGTATCGAAAGAAGGTGCTTTCCGAGATCTCGACCTCGTCGATGATCTGCTGCACGGTGGTGGCCTCGTAGCCCTGCGTCCGGAAGAGGCGCATCGCGTGCGCGCGGATCATCTCGCGAGTCCGCTCCTTCTTTCGCTCGCGAAGGCCCGGCGCGCGAACGTCAGCGGATGCCTGCAAGCTCACGCCCCCTGTCCGGTTGCACGGTCTGATTGTCCTGCAACGCGTTGCTCCTCGGGAGGAAGAGCAGCGTGAGCACGAGCCCGACCACTGCGATGCCGGCCGAGACGACGAGCGCGACGTCCATGCCGCCGGTGAACGCGCTGCGCACCGACTGGAGCAAGGCCGCAGAGCCGGCCTGCTGCGCAACTGCGACGCCCGCGAACACGCTCTGCCGGACGGCGGTCGCGGCGGCGTTGGGCAGCCCGGTGAGAACCAGCCGCGAGAGATACACAGAGCTCAGCGCACTGCCGAGGATGGCGGTACCGAAGGGGCCACCGATCTTGTTGACGGCCTGCAGCACCGCGGATCCGACGCCGCTGCGCTCCTCGGACAGCTCGACGAGTGCCGCAGAGGTCGACGTGGAGAGCGCCAGGCCCAGCCCCATGCCGGCCAGCGCCATCCAAGCGGCGACGAACAGCGTGCTCGAGCCGACGCCGGTCGTCGAGCCGATGAACAATCCGGCCGCCAGGAGCGCGAATCCGGCCGCGGCCACGAGCTTGGCTCCGGCGACACGGACGATTCGCTCTGCGGGGATCGCTCCCAGCACGAGGCCGAAGATCACGGGCAGCAGGCGGAGACCGGAGCCCATCGCGTCGGTGCCCACCACGCCCTGGAAGTACTGGGGCATGGTGAAGAGCACACCGATCATGGAGAGCACAGCGAACGCAGCCAGGATCACGCCCCAGGTGAACGACGCCGAGCGGAACAGGCTGAGGTCGAGGAGCGGCTGCCCACCGGGGCGCCGGTTGAGCATGCGCTCCCAGGCGCCGAAGCCCACCAACACCAGCACACCGATGAGCATCGAAACGAGGGCTGTCGCGTCGCTCCATCCCTTCTCGCCGGCCTGGATGAAACCGTAGGTCAGCGACACCAATCCCGCGACCGAGAGCGCGATCCCGAAGAGGTCGAAGCCGGGGCGTTCCGCGGAGCGTGACTCCGGCACCAGCATGACCAGGGCGAGCACACCGAGTGCGGCGACCGGCGCGTTGATGAGGAACACCCAGCCCCACCAGAAGTGGGAGAGCATCCACCCGCCGAGGATCGGCCCGACCGGCAGCGACAGGAAGTTCGCGGCCGCCCAGACCCCGACCGCCTTGGGTCGCTCCTCCTTGGTGAAGAGCACGGTGAGTGCGGAGATGGCCATGACCACGACACCGGCACCGGCAAGGCCGAGGAGCACCCGCGCCGCGAGGAACTCCCCCACCGAGACGGAATACGCGCAGGCGACCGACCCGACACCGAAGAGGGCGAGGGCGGTGACCAGCACCTTCTTGTGGCCGAAGCGGTCTCCGAGCAGGCCCGCGGGCAGCATCGACGCGGCCAGGACCAGGAAGTATCCGGAGGTGAACCACTGGAGATCGGATTCCGAGGCGTGCAGCGACTTCGCGAGCGTCGGCAGCGCCACCGTGAGCACCGTGCCGTCAAGCCCGACCGCGAGGACACCAAGGCTGACTGCCGCGAGTGCCCACCACCTCCGGACGTCGTGTGTCGTCATGACAGTCACCTCTATCTGAAAGTTACTCTCTCATGATGGTAGCACTCATGAACGCGGATTGCTCACTATGAGTCGGCCCGGCGCGGGGCGTATCCTCCCTGCACGCGTCAGAGCGATTGGCAGAGGTGGAACGGATGACAACGAAGTTCTTGCTGACGGAAGACGAGCTGCCGTCGCACTGGTACAACATCCTCGCCGACGTCCCCGAGCCACTCGGCGCGTTTCTGAGCCCGCGGACGCTCGAGCCGTTGACGCCCCCGGACCTCACCCCGATCTTCCCGATGGCGATCATCGGGCAGGAGGTGTCCACCGAGCGGTGGGTCGAGATCCCCGATCGCGTCCGGGAGATCTACAAGATGTGGCGCCCGACGCCGCTGTATCGGGCAAAGGGCCTCGAGAAGGCGCTCGACACTCCGGCAAGGATCTTCTACAAGTACGAGGGCACCTCTCCCGCGGGCTCGCACAAGCCCAACACCGCGGTGGCCCAGGCGTACTACAACGCCGAGGAAGGCATCAAGCGGCTGACCACCGAAACGGGCGCGGGCCAGTGGGGATCGGCCCTCGCGTTCGCCGGCGGCCTCTTCGGCCTCGAGGTCATGGTCTACATGGTCAAGGTCTCGTACCAGCAGAAACCCTACCGCCGTGCGCTCATGGAGACGTGGGGGGCGAAGGTGCTCCCCTCCCCGACCGACCAGACCGAGTTCGGCCGCAGCGTGCTCGCCAGGGAGCCGGAATCGCCGGGGAGCCTCGGCATCGCCATCTCCGAGGCGGTCGAGGACGCGGCAACACGGGATGACAGCCACTACTCGCTCGGCTCGGTCGTCAATCACGTCCTCCTCCACCAGACCGTCATCGGCCAGGAGGCGCAGAAGCAGATGGAGATGGCCGGCGCCTACCCGGACGTGGTCATCGGGTGCGTCGGCGGTGGCTCGAACTTCGCTGGCCTGGCCTATCCGTTCCTCGCCGACCGGCTCGCGGGCAAGACCAAGACGCGGTTCATCGCGACCGAGCCCGCAGCGTGCCCGACGCTGACCCGCGGTCTGTACGCGTACGACTTCGGTGACACCGCGGGCATGGGACCGGTCGTGCCGATGTTCACCCTCGGCCACAACTTCATCCCGGACACCATCCATGCCGGCGGCCTGCGCTATCACGGCGACGCGCCCTCGCTCTGCCTCCTCGTGAAGAACGGCTTCATCGAGGCGCGCGCGTACAAGCAGAACGAGTGCTTCGCGGAAGCGGTGCGCTTCGCGCGCAGCGAGGGCATCCTTCCGGCGCCGGAGCCGTCGCATGCGCTTCGTGCCGTGGCGCAGGAGGCAGCAGCCGCTCGTGAGGCCGGCGACTCGCGCGTCATCCTCTTCAACCTCTCCGGTCACGGGCACTTCGACCTGGCCGCGTACGACGCGTACTTCGCGGGCACGCTCCAGGATGTCGAGCTCGCGCAGGAGCGGCTCGACAGCGCGCTCGCCGAGCTGCCCAAGGTTCCGGCCGGAGCGGTCTAGCAGTCACTTCCGGCGCCCATGCGACGGGCACTGCGTGGGCGCCGGAACCTATCCCGTAGGACGATTGCGCGATGCACCTGGCTGCCGCGCACCGATGGTGGCAGCGTCCCACCGCGCCGCTGCTCCTCGTCGCCGGCGCCAAGCTCCTCATCCAGCTGGCCACCAACGGGGTCTACGGATTCCAGCGCGACGAGATGTACTACATCATCAGCGGGCAGCATCCCGCCCTTGGTTATGTCGACTATCCACCGGTCACACCGCTGCTCGCGTGGCTCAACACCAGCATTTTCGGCATCTCGCCCTGGACCCTTCGCCTGTTTCCCGCGCTTGCCGGTGCTGTCGTTGTCTTCCTTGCCGGCCTCTGTGCCAGAGAGATGGGAGCCACCCGCGGCATCACCATCCTCGCATCGCTCCTCGCCCTGCTGAGCCCCCTCTTGCTCGGTGCCAACTGGCTGTTCCAGACCGTGACGTTCGATCAGCTGACCTGGCTGATCGCCATCTACCTGCTGCTCCGGATCGTGCGCACCGGGGATGCGCGCCTCTGCATCGCCCTCGGTGTCGACATCGGCATCGGGCTGGAGACCAAGCTCACCATCCTGGCGCTGTGCGCCGGGATCGTCGTCGCGATGCTCGGGTCACGCGAGCTGCGTCCACTGCTGCGAACGCGTTACCCGTGGATCGGCCTCATCATCGCTGCCGCGCTCTTCGCTCCCAACGTCGCGTGGCAGTTCGCCAATGCCTTTCCGTCGTTGACGTACATCCGCAATCACGGTGCCGATATCGCAAACAGCGGCGGCCCGGTGACCTTCATCGCGGATTTCATCCTGTATGTCGGGCCATTGGTGCTCCCACTGTGGATCGCCGGCATCGTGTTCCTGCTCCGCGATCGGCGGCTGCGACCGATGGCGTGCTCACATTGGTGGCGATCCTGCTGCTCCTGCCCAACGGCAAGGCGTACTACCCGGCGCCGACCATCCCGCTGGTCCTCGCCGCGGGATGCATGGCGGTCGGCAGGATCGTCCCGCTCTCGCGCCGCCGCCGCATCACCGGCTTCGTGGTCGCAGCGGCGGTGGTCCAGCTTGGCGTGCTTCTCCCGGTGGTCCTGCCGGTGGTGCCGACATCGTCGCTGCATGCGTTCGGTCTCGACAGGCTGCGCCAGGATTTCGCCGACACCGTGGGCTGGCCCGACCTGGCCTCGCAGGTCGCGACGGTGTACAACGCGCTCCCCGGCGCCGAGCGCGCCTCCGCCGCGATCCTTGCCGACAACTACGGTGAAGCCGGCGCCATCGATATCTACGGGGGATCGGAGCATCTGCCCCAGGCTGTCAGTCCGCATCTGACCTTCTGGTACTGGAAGCCCGCGAACCTGGTTGCGACGACGCTGGTGACGGTTGGATTCAATCCCGGCGACATCGCGTTCTTTTGCGGGACTGTAACCCGAGCGGGCACGGTCGTCATGCCGGACTCGGTCGTCAACCAGGAGGCCGGCACGCCAATCTTGATCTGCACGAACCTCCGGGAGTCCCTCAATGCAGCGTGGCCGTCCCTCCGCGCCTTCAGCTGAGCCGTCCTCAAGCTGGACCAGCGTTCCGCCCAGGCCGCACGGGCTCGGCATCGCGGTGGTCTTCGACTGGGCGCTCACCGCGCAATTGACCACGCAGGCGCTCGCGTCCGCAACCCGCAATCTGGGTTTCACACCGAATGCCGGCGTGATCGTCGGGGGGCTCGTCGCCGGCGCGGGACTGCTCGCGCTGGGCGAGGGCCTGCGCCGTGGTGTGCCCGCCCTGCGCCTCGTGCAGGTCGGGCTCATGGTGATCATCTCGGTGATCGGCGTCGTCTCCCTGGTGATGCTGGTGACGGGTCAGTTCAGCGCCAGCCTGCTGTTCACAACGGCCATCGAGCTGGGATATGCGCCGTGGCTCGTCTGGCGGCTGCTCGACAGGGAGACCGCCGCATGGTTCGCACTCGTGAACGGGCGGGGTGGAGCACGGCGCGTGTCCGGCCGGCAGTGGGTGACGGTGCTCGCGGTCTGGGCGATCGTCTGGGGTGTCGTCGTCGCCTGGGCGGAGTCGCGTTAGAGGGTCAGGCGTCGAGGGTGGCGCGCACGTGGTCCAGCAGGTCGGCGGCGACAAACGGTTTTGATACAAGGTGGATGCCCCTCTGGACGACGCCCTGCGACGTGATCACTGACTCGGGGTAGCCGGACATGTAGAGCACCCGGATGCCGGGACGGAGCTCGGTGACGCGCTCCGCGACCTGCTTGCCGGTGAGACCGGGCATGACCACGTCCGTGAGCAGCAGGTCAATCGTCTCCCGGTGCTCGGCGATCAATTCGAGCGCCTCTGCCCCGCCTCGCGCCACGAGCACGTGATATCCGTGCCTCGCGAGGATCCGGCTCGCCACGTCGAGCACGAGATCCTCATCCTCGACAACGAGAATCGTCTCGCCGCCGTGACTCCGGCGCGTCGCCCTTCGACGTGGTTCGGCCTGAGTCGCGGACGAAACAACGCTCGGCAGGAGGATGGTCACGGTCGTTCCGGTGCCGACGTCGGACTCGAGATCAACCATGCCGCCCGCCTGGTTGACGATGCCGTAGACGGTCGCGAGGCCGAGCCCCGATCCCATCTCCTTCGGCTTGGTGCTGAAGAACGGCTCGAAGGCGCGCTCGATGGTGTCGCGATCCATGCCGGTGCCGGTATCGGCGACGCGCAGGCGCACATGCGGTCCCGCATCGAGGCGTTGATCGGCAGCCGCGTACGCGGCGTCGACCACGAAGTTGTCGGTGTCGATGATCAGCGTTCCCCCGGTCGGCATCGCGTCACGTGCGTTGACAGCGAGGTTGAGCAGCACCTGCTCCATCTGGCCTCGGTCGGCAAGCACATGGTCGAGATCGGTCGCGCAGCGCGTGATCAACTTCACGTGCTCACCGATGGTGGTGCGCAACAGCCCGTCCACCTCGCCGACGATGGCGTTGAAGTCGATCATCTCCGGCTTGATGATCTCCCGGCGTCCGAACGCGAGCAGCTGATGCGTGAGGCGGGCGGCACGCTCGGCGGCGGCGCCGATCTGGCTCACGTCGTCGAGCACCGCGCTGAGGCGAGCGGACTCGTGCGACGGGCGGAGCGCGATCTCCGCGGTGATCTCCTCGTTGACGAAGCTCACGTAGTTGAGGATCGCCGCGAGGAGGTTGTTGAAGTCGTGGGCCACACCACCGGCGAGTTGACCCAGGCTCTCGAGACGCTGTGATTGGTGGAGCTGGCGTTCCAGGCGGTCGCGCTCGAGTTGCGCCTCCATGCGATCGCGTTCGTGCTGCGCCTCGACGCGCTCGGTGACGTCGCGAATCGCCGCGCAGACCATGAGGCCCTCCTCGGTCTCCATCGACGAAAGTGACACCTCTGCCGGAAACTCCGCGCCGTCGCTGCGCCTGCCGGCAAGCGCGATCCAGGCCTCGCCGGGTCGGGTGCGCGGATCCCGGAACCCTGGGTTCGGGTGCGGAGAGTGGATGTTGAGCGCGGCTCCCGGGACGAGCAGCTCGACCGGCCGACCGATGAGCTGATTGCGCTCGTAACCGAACAGCGCCTCTGCCTGGGTGTTGACGAGCGCGATGACGCCGTCCGGGTTGACGCCGATGATGGCGTCAGGGGCGGCTTCGAGGAGGCTGCGGAACTTTGCCTCGGCGCGCTTGCGCTCGGTGATGTCGCGAACCGCGGCAACGACGATGAGGCGCCCGTCGATCTCGATCCATGCGAGCGAGATCTCCACCGGAAAGTCCGAGCCGTCGTGCCTTCTGCCCGACAGCTCCATGCCCAGTCCCATGGGGCGCGGCACCGGGGTCTGGAAGTACGCATCGCGAAGCTGCGAATGGTCGCGAACCGACTCGGGCACCAGGAGTTCGAGCGGGCGCCCGACCATCTCATCGCGCCTGTAGCCGAATAGCGCCTCGGCCTTGGCGTTGACCATGATCATCGTGCCGTCGGCGATGACGCCGACGATCGCGTCGGGAACCGCCTCGAGGAACGTCGCAAAAAGCGCTTCGCCGGACGGCAGCCTGCTCGGGGCGAGCGTCACGCCAGGGAACTCTCGGAAGTCTCCCGTGTGTCGCTCATATCCCGCGGCCGGATGCGGCTCAGGGAGTCGGCCCGGGCGCGCTTGGCCCTCTCGACTCGATTGGCGGAGATCATCCGCGTCATGAGCTCACCGAAGCCGACGTCGGGCGGCAGCGGGTCCTGCCTGGGGGTCGTCTGGCGTCCGGTCATGGCTCGATTTCCCTGTGCGGCATGGCTCCACCCTGACCCGAATTGATGGATGCGCCGCGCCAAAGGTGACGTCGGCACAGCCTCCGCTCAGAAGCGTTGCAATCTGGGCGCTTGGCGCGTTGGCGGGCTCCTCGGCACCCGAACACCCACTCGTTCGGCCACCACGGACGACGCTTCTCCAAACTCCGCGCTCGCGACGTATTCCTCGAGGCGCTGCAACCGTTCGGCGAGCAGGGCGTTGGCCTCGCTGAGCGCCCGGATCGCCTCCTGCTGGCCCGACAGCGAGATCGAGAGCTGCAGGCAGACGGCGAGTACGAAAGCCAGGCCGACTCCTGCGAGGAGGCCCGTGGGGGTGATCGGCAGTGAGTGCGAGATGCCGCCGATCAGGACGAGCAGCACTGCGGCGCCGAGGAGCAGCACCGACACCGCCATCCAGCCGAGCGCGTAGCGGAGCGAGAGGAGCCCGCGGCGCGCGAGGAGGAACACGACGACGAGCAGGCCGATGCCGCCGGCGGCGACGAGCAGCGACTGGACGGCGACGTTGCTCATGTCGACTCGTGTTCCCAATGGGTCTGCTGCACCGCGCGCCGCCCGCTCGGACGGTAGCTCTGCACCCGCAGCGCCGCCATGACACGCACGACGTACCACATGGAGCTCAGCGTTCCCGCCGACGACACGCTCGAGAAGCGGGGCCGCATCAGCACTCCGACCTCGGCGACGCGGTGACCGCCGCGCCCGGCGCGGGCGAGTGCTTCGACGGTGTCACTGAGGTACTCGGTCGGGTAGCTGGCGGCGAACGACCCGAGCAGCGGACCGCCGATGGCTCGGAATCCCGACGTCGCGTCGGTGATCCGAGTCCCCGTTTCGTGGGATGCGGTGCGAGCGAGCCGCGCCATGGCGAGCCGGCGGCCGAATCCGACGTCGCGCGGCCGCCCCGACGTGTATCGCGAGCCGATCACGAGATCGGCCTCACTGTCGAGCATGGTGCGGAGCAGGACCGCGATCTCGCTCGGGTCGTGCTGGCCGTCGGCGTCGCACTGCACGACCGTCCGGTATCCGTTGGAGACGGCGAACCGGAACCCGCAGCGCAGCGCGCCGCCGACACCGAGGTTCACGGGAAGCCGCAGGACCACCGCTCCCGCCGTCTCGGCCACGTCGCCGGTCCGGTCGGTCGAGCCGTCGTCGACCACCAGCGCGTCGTACCCTTCCCGCCGAACCTCACCGATGACGTACGGCACGCTTGCCTCCTCGTTGAAGGCGGGGATCACGACGAGCACCGTGCTCCCGGCCTTGCGTGGCAACGGCTGGTGCGTCGTCATGGACGGTGGGCTCCGCCGGTGGATCGCCCTCTGAGGGAGACGGCACGCCGAGCGACGAGGCGGGGTCCGAATCTGCGCCACAGCCACGGTCCGCAGGCGAGTGCGAGCAGCGTCAGACCTCCGGCGCCGAGCAGCAGCGAATACTCCGGATACGCGATGTACCGGAACACAACGGTGTGCCGTCCGGGACCGACGGTCACGGCGACAAAGCCGGGGACGACCATGTAGGGCGTCGTCACAACCCCGTCGACGGTCACGCGCCAGCGCGGGTCGTACGTCGCTTCCAGCACCACGGCCGCTGTGCGATTGGCGGTCACTGCTGCGGCGAAGTAGCCGTCCTGGGGCTCGACGAGCAGGCCGGCACTGGTGCCTGCCGCGTTGTTCGCCGTTGCCGTGACAGGAAGCGTTGGGGCGGCCGCAGCCCGGCCGTCGAACGCCACGGTCGCCAGCGCACCCTGCTCGAACGCGGATGAGCGGAGGAACGGCTGCATCTGCGTCGCCATGTCGCCGCGATCCGCCTCCACGATGCCCGCCGTGTCGACGACTTCGACGTAGCCACTGGTCGCGACCTGCCACAGCGTGTGGCGCCCGCTCGACGCCAGCAGCGTCGCCGGAACCCGCGGATGCATCGGCGCCGGCATGAGGACAAAGCGGACGTCGTAGAGCCGGTACTGCGCGGGATCGCTCTCGTTGAAATACGCCTCGTTGTCGGCGACGAGCGAAGGCGTGCGCAGGAGGAATCCCAGCTCGTCGACGCTGTTGTCGGCGAGGTACTCGAAGACGGGCACCTGGCCGATGTCGTATCGAGCGCCCCAGTTCCCCGGCAGCCCGGCGTACGTGCGTCCCCCGCCGCGCAGCTTGATGTCGCCGATGAGCACGTCGAGCGCGGCGCCGTCGGTCTGGTCACTCTCCATCTGCACCGTGAGGCTCGTCGCATCGCTCGAGGCGTATGCCGCCCGGTCGAACCACGCGGGGAGTGTGATGAGCACCGCGGCGCCCATGAGCCCGGCGGCAATCGGCGCCGGACGCAGCCGTGGCCTCCACCGGCGTGCGCGCGTGAGCACCGTCTCCCCCACCCACACGAGCCCGACACCGGCGAGCACGAGGCCGGCGAGCTGCACTCCCATGATGTATCGATGGAGCAGCAGGTCGCTGCTGCCCGGGAGCAGATTCAGGACCAACCCGAACGTCGGTCGCCCCGAGAACAGCACGAGGCTGAGCGCCATCAGGCCGAGAAGCGCGCGCGCCCGCGGGTCCCGTCTGCAGCGACAGACGCAGACAGCCGTCCCGAGCGCGACCAGCAGGCTGACGATCGGAAACCTGCCGTGATCGAAGACCTGGCCGGTGAACAACCACCCGAGCGCCTGCGGCGCGCCCCAGGAGTTGAGCCAGAACGTGTTCTGGTTGAACTCGCTGAGGTTGAAGTAGGCGGCTCCGGTGGTGAGCGGCACGACCACCCACGACGCGATGAGCGCGGCGCCGCCGAAGACGAGCGCCGCTCGCCCGATCCGCTGCAGGAGTCCGCGCCAGACGACGATCACGAAGACGCCGATCGAGAGCAGCGCGAAACTTTCGATCAGTGAGTGAGTCGCGGCAGCGTGA
>DAIQQM010000002.1:0-53467 GCA_036786805.1 Candidatus Dormiibacterota bacterium
GACTTCAGTTCGCTACAAGGGGGTGAAGCTCAACATCGTCGACACCCCGGGCCACGCGGACTTCGGGGGCGAGGTGGAGCGCGTCCTCGGGATGGCCGACGGGTGCCTGTTGCTCGTGGATGCGGCCGAGGGGCCGATGCCACAGACGCGGGTTGTCCTGCGCCAGGCGCTCGCGCTCGGCCTGCAACCGATCATCGTGGTCAACAAGATCGATCGTGCCAACGCCCAGCCCGCCGAGACGGTTGAGGCAACGCACGACCTGCTGCTCGAGCTCGCCAAGGAGTCGTGGCAGCTGGATGCGCCGGTTCTCTACACGGATGCGCGTGAGGGCACGGCGACCGCCGATCTCACCCGCGCCGGCGTGACGCTCGAGCCACTCCTCGACGCGATTCTCGAAAACGTGCCGCCGCCCCGCGCGGATCCCGACGGCCCGCTGCAGATGCTGGTGAGCAACCTCGATCACGACAACTGGAGCGGGCGCCTCGCACTCGGGCGCATTCAGCGAGGCACCGTTCACCCGGGACAGTCCGTCGTCTGCTGCACCGCGTCGGGCGCGGGGAAGATCGAGCGCATCGCCACGGTGCTCACCGTCGAGGCGCTCCAGCGCCTCTCCGTGGAGTCGGCGTCCGCCGGCGAGATCGTCTATCTCTCGGGGCTTTCGGCGGTTGCGATCGGCGACACCATCGCCGATGCCGAGCATCCGGAGGCCCTGCCACGTCTCGAGATCGGCGAGCCGACCCTGCGCATGCAGTTCTCGGTCAATCAATCGCCGCTCGCCGGGCGAGAGTCAACCGTCAGCAGCACGTCGCGACAGCTGCGCGCGCGGCTGGAGCGCGAGTTGCTCACCAACGTCGCGTTGCGAGTGGAAGACGGTCCCACCGCCGACATCTTCGATGTCAGCGGACGCGGGGAGCTGCACCTCGCGATCCTCATCGAGACGATGCGGCGCGAGGGCTATGAATTCGAGGTCTCGCGCCCCGCGGTCATCACCAAGGAGATCGACGGCGAGCGCGTGGAACCGGTGGAGGACTGCGTCATCGACTGCTCGGCCGATGTGGTCGGCGCCATCACCGACGCGCTCGGATCCCGCGGCGCGAAGATGACCGCGATGCGCACCGACGCGGGGGGCGGCGTGCGCCTCACATACCACGCGCCGACCCGCGCCCTGATCGGATTGCGAAGCCAGATCCTGACCCTGACCCGGGGCACCGGCGTGATGGCGACGAGGCTGCTGGGCTGGGAGCGCACCTGGGCACTGCCGACAACGACGCGCGGCGGTGTCCTCACCGCAAGCCAGCCGGGCACCGCCGTCGCCTACGGCCTGGTGACGCTGCAGGAGCGTGGTCAGCCGCTCATCCCGCCGGGAACGCCCGTCTATGAAGGCATGATCGTCGGGCTCAACCGCCGCCCCGGGGACATCCACCTCAACGTGACCAAGCAGAAGCAGAAGACCAATATCCGCTCCTCCACCGAGGACATGACCATCCGCCTGGTCCCGCCCCGCAAGATGTCGCTCGAGGAGTGCCTCGACTTCATCATCGACGACGAGCTGGTCGAGGTCACCCCGGCGGGCATCCGTATGCGCAAGCGCGTGCTCAACGCAGACGAGCGCAACAAGCTGCGCAAGCGCTCGATGGCTGCCGAAGCCGGTTAGGCTCCGCGAGCCCGAACGGGCGTCAGCTCGGGTTCGGCGACTGTGCGGCGGTCTGCGCGGCGGCCTTCTTCGCCGCCTTGGCGATGGCGGCAGCTTTGGGCTTCTTGCCCTGACGCTTGGGGGCTCCCCGAGACTTCTCTCCGGCCACGGCCTCTTCTCCTCAACGATGTCTGTCGGTTGCTGCTGAGATTAATACAAGTCCCTGCCGATGGTTCCAGGTCAGGAGAAGAGGGAGCTGTAGCCGTTGAGCGCGGGCTGCCCGCCGAGATGCGCGTAGAGCACCTTGGAGCCGGCGTCGATGTCCCTGCTCGTGATCATTTCGATCATGCCCGCAAGTGACTTCCCCTCGTACACCGGGTCCGTGATCATTCCCTCGAGGCGCGCGCCCAGCCTGATCGCCTCGACGGTCCGCTCGTCCGCGATCCCGTAGGTGCCGGCGTGGTAGCGAGCATCGAGCACGATCTCGTCGCTGCGCAGGTCACGACCGATCTCGATCAGCGCAGCCGTCTGCCTTGCGATCCGGATGACCTGGTCGAGGGTTTCATCAGGCTTTGCCGACGCATCGATGCCGATGACGCGGCGATGCCGTTCCTGAGCTGCGAAGCCGGCGATCATCCCGGCCTGCGTGCTCCCCGTCACCGAGCACACGATGACGGTGTCGAAGAAGACACCGAGAGCTCGCTCCTGCTCCTGCACCTCCTGCGCCCATCGGGCGAAGCCGAGACCTCCGAGTGGGTGATCCGATGCGCCGGCTGGAATCGGGTACGGCTTGCCGCCGCCGGCGGCGACGTCCGCGAGCGCCTGCTCCCAGCTCGCCTTGAAGCCGATGCCGAAACCCTCCTTGACCATTCTGATATCGGCGCCGAGGATGCGGCTCAGCAGGATATTGCCAACCTTGTCATAGACTGGATCGCTCCAGTCGACCCAGCTCTCCTGGACGAGGACGCAGCGCATGCCCATGCGTGCGGCCACCGCGGCGACCTGTCGCGTGTGGTTGGATTGGACCCCGCCGATCGACACGAGCGTGTCGCAGCCCTGCGCCACGGCGTCGGCGACCAGGTACTCCAGCTTCCTGGTCTTGTTGCCTCCGAACGCCAGTCCGCTGTTGCAATCCTCGCGCTTCGCCCACACCTCGGCACCGCCGAGCGACTTCGTGAGCCGCTCCAGGGGATGCACCGGGGAGGGACCGAAGAGCAGCGGCTGGCGGGCGAATGCGGCGAGCTTCATGAGCCTCCTTGAGAGCCGGTCGGCGGCGAGTGTATCGCCTGGCCGGCACTCGCTTGATGGCACGATTCCCCGGGTGAGCTCACCGTCCGACGCCACGCCCATCCTCGGACAGGGCGATCGAGTGTGGCTGCGCAAGCTGCGCTCCGAGGACGAGGACGCGTTTCTCAGGATGGTCGCCGCGAGCCGTTCGCTGCACCACCCGTGGACGCGCCCGCCGGGCGACGCTGAGGGCTTTCGCGCACTGGTCGCGCGCGGCGGCGGCGGCGACCTGGTCTCACTCGCCGGCTGGCGAGCCGCCGACAACACGCTGGTCGCCATCGTGAACCTCGGCCAGATCGTTCGTGGCCTCTTCCAGAGCTGTTACTGCGGCTTTTACGCCAACGCCACCACCGCCGGCCGGGGATTCACGCGCGAGACCCTCCAGCTCGCGCTGCACCACGCGTTCAGCGTCCTGGGCCTCCATCGCGTGGAGGCGAATGTGCAGCCCGGCAACGCGGCGTCACTCGCCCTGGTGCGCCGTGTCGGGTTCCGCCGTGAGGGGTTTTCGCCCCGCTACCTCCACATCGACGGAGCCTGGCGTGACCACGAGCGGTTTGCGATCACCGTTGAGGACTGGCTGCAGATGCAGTCAGCGCCTTCCGACACGACGTGAGCATCACGCAACGGCGACTCGACCGCGTGCCCGGGCCGGCGTCCGCATCTGCGTCAACGAGACCCCGATGCCGTAGGTGAGGAACTCGCCGATCGGCGCGAGCTCGACCAGTGCAGCCGATTCGCGCCGATCGGGCGGCAGGAGCGACCCCAGGCGCGCGAGCACCGGGATCACCTCGGGCGCGCCGGCCGGATGCACCACCGCCTTGGCGTGAAAGCTGATCGTCGCCGGTGGGATGGGGATGAGCAGCGTGAGCAGGCCGCCCTTACGCACCGGCACCGTCACCGACACCCGCCCGCTCGCCGCGATGTGCCGAGCCTTCCAGCTGTCCGGCGCCACCGCCGCATAGAGGCGATGGTCGAGCGCCTTGAAGACGACGCCACTCGACCTCGGCTCTCCCTCCGGCGTCGTGTAGCCGAGCACCGCAAACGAGGCCCGCTCGAGCTCGTGCCAGACCAGCTCTGGAGACAGGTTCGGGTTCGCCCCTCCCATCTCGTGCTTCTCGATATCGCTCACCAAGGTCGTCATGTTCGACCTCCTGAATCCGCGTCTTTCCCGCGGCAAGCGTCCCTCCTCGCGATCTGTTGCGGTAGGGCCACAAGTCACGGGGCACGGGGTCTCAAGTCGGGCGTCTTGACACACCTACACAAATCCGTATAGTCTGTCCGATGTCCAGGGGCTCACCCGGGACCGGCCGGAGGGGCGACCGACGACCCGAAAACGCGTGCATCGGAGGTCGCCCATCGTGGATCAACTCAAGGCGCTCATCGACAACTGGATCCTCATCGCGCAGGGCCTGCTCGCGAGCGTCGGCGCGCTCGCGTTCCTGATCGCGTTCATGTACAAGATCGTGGCCGTCGACCCGTCGAGCGTGGCCCAGGCGAAGAAGTGGATCGGCCGTATCGTCTTCGGCACGATCGGTGTGGAGGTCGCGGGCACGCTCACGCATGCGCTGATCGCCAGCGTCCCGGCAACGATTCACTGAGCCGGGCTAATGCAGACCATCCCGGCAATCGTGCAGGGGATCCGCGATCCCCTCGGCACGATCCTCCAGTTGCTGACCGGCGTGCTGTCGCATTTCATCGCGACAGCTCGCGCAGATCTCGACTCTGAGCTGAGCCGCTATCTGTTCACCACCGTCGATCCGACGGCATCTGGCATTCGCCCGCTCACGGCGAATCCGGCGATCGCGCGCCTGAACGGCTCGCTGGCGCTGGTCGCGGACATCCTCGTCGGCGCCGTCGTGCTCTATGCATCACTCCGCAGCATCTTCGAGCACTCGACGCACGCGCGCTACGCGCTGCATCTCGTGATCCCGCGGGTCATGGCCGCGCTCGTCATGGTGCACGGATCGATCTACTTCGTCCAGATGGCCGTCGACCTCAACAACGCGATCGGCGGCGTCGCGCAGTCGCTCGGTGGCCCCTTGACGGTCAGCACATTGCCCTGGTCCGGCTCGATGAGCGCCGCGACCGTCTCCATCATCCAGGGCTCGCAGGATCTCTTCCATGCGGTGTTCGCGCTCGGCGTGGTGGTGGCGGTCGTGATCCTCGTGCTCTCGTATGTGGTCCGCACCGCGCTGCTCGACATCCTCGTCGTCCTCGCTCCCCTCGCCGCGCTGTGCTCGGTGCTTCCGGACACACGCCGCTACGCGTCCACATGGCTCCGGCTCTTCATGGTCGCCGTGTTCATGCAGGCCGTGCAGCTGATCATCCTGCGCGTCGCGACCGCGGTCGGATTCGGGGCGGGGAGCGGCATCGCGGAGAGCCTGTTCGCGCTCGCGATATTGTGGATCGTCCTCAAGGTTCCGGGGACCCTGCATGCGGCGACCCATGTCGAGACCAACGCCCACAGCGCGATGCGGCACGCCCGCCGGTCGATGCACAAGGCGCTGATGCCGGCACACCACGTGGTGCGCCACCGGACCGGGCCGTGATTCGTCTGCTCACGGCCTTCATGGCGCTGATCACGCTGGGGCTGTGCGGCGGCACGGCGGTCGCGAGCGGTGCGGTGGTTTCGACCACCGGCATCGCGTTCGTGAAGCCGCTGGCGCACGCGTGGATCTCGCAGGGGTTCGGATGCACGAGCTTCACATTCGAACCGGTGGATCGTGCCTGCCCAGGCGGGCACTGGCATTCGGGGATCGACCTGGCGGCGGCGCGCGGCACGCCCGTGATGGCAACGCTGCCCGGCACAGTGACCGTGATCGTGTCGGCGTCGGGCTATGGCCTGCACGTGGTCATCGACCACGGCGGCGGCCTGAGCAGCCTCTACGGCCACCTCGACACCGTGCTCGTCGACAACGGCGAGGAGGTTGCGGCGGGCGAGGTGATCGGCACCGTGGGATCGAGCGGCAACGCGACCGGACCTCACCTGCATTTCGAGATCCGGCGCGATGGAATCGCCGAGGATCCGCGCCTGGATCTCGCGCTCCCGTGACTTCCCTAGCCGGTGGATACCCCCGTCGCGCTTCGCGTCTCTGCGGCGATACGTCGCGCCTGCTTCCAGACGACCCAGATCCGCTGCATGGCGGTGACGTTGGTGAGGATGGCCAGAATCCAGAGCGCCCAGATCAGCAGTGGCGCGATGACGAGGCCGATCACCGTGATCACGACGCGCTCCGGCCGGGCAAGCAGGCCGCCGTCGCCGTTGAAACCGAGCGACTGCGCGCGGGCCCGCACGTAGGAGACCAGGAGCGATCCCGTCAATGCGAACACCACGAGCATGGGCTCGAGGGTGTGATGGCCGTGGAAGATGAAGTAGTAGAGGAGCGCGATCGACGTCATCGCCTCCGCGTAGCGGTCCACGGTCGAGTCGAGAAACGCCCCGTACTTCTGCTCGCGCCCACTGACGCGCGCGAGTGCGCCGTCCAGGATGTCGAACCCGCTGGCGATCAGGAGGAGCACGCCTCCGGGCAGGAGGAAACCCAGGGCGATCAGGACGGCGGAGCCCGCACAGATGCAGAGCCCGAGCATGGTCAGGACGTTCGGCGTCAGGTGCAGTGCATGGAGAGCAGGAACGACGCGCCGCGCGCCGGACCTAACCCAGTCCTGGAGCCTGGACGTGAACACCGGAGGCCACCGTGATCGCGCCGGCACGCTCTCGTGCCACGCGATACACGTCAAGAATCTCATCGACAATATGTTCCCAGTCGTACAGCTGCGCTTTGGCGAGTCCCCGCTCGCTCATCCCCTGCCGTCGCGAGGGATCGTCGAGCAGCGCGCCGAGCGCCGCCGCCCACTCCTTCGGATGGCGGGGCGGAACGAGCACGCCGTCGACGCCGTCCACGATCACGCTGCTGAAGCCGGGGATCGACGATGCGATCACCGGCACACCACTCGCCATCGCCTCGAGCAGCACGATGCCGAAGCTCTCGCCCCCGGTCGCCGGAGCGCAGAAGATGTCTGCGGAAGCGTAGTACCGCGGCAGCAGCTCGGACGACACCCGGCCGCCGAATTCGACGTCCGGGATGCCCATCGCGGCGACCTGGCTCTCGTATCCCCAGCGCATCGGACCGTCGCCCACCACGATCAGGCGCGCGTCGTCACGAGTGCGACGGAGCTGGCCGTACGCCTCGACCAACGTCGGAAGACCCTTGCGCGACTCGAGGCGCCCGACAAAGAGAATCGTCGCCTTGCCGGATGTGCGCAGCTCGTCGAGCTTCGGATGGTGGGGATTGAACCGCGAGCAGTCGATCCCGTTCGGGACCACCCGGTAGTCCCCTTCGAAATACCTTGCGATGAAGTCCCGTGCGGGGATGCTCACCGCGACGTGCACGTGGAGGCGGTTGAAGTAGCGCTTGAGAAAGGGGCGGCCGTAGTAGTAGCCGAGATTCCGCCGTGCCATGGCGTGAAACGTGCCGACGTTCGCACCGCTGTGGAAGCGCAGCACGGTGATCGGCAGCGATGGCACGAGCGGCTCGTGGTAGTGGACGACGTCGAAGTGGTTCTCGTCGAGCAACGCCCGCACCCGCCGCACGAGGTGGAAGGACAGCGCGATGCGCGCCACGGAGCCATTGGCGCGCACCGGGACGCTGCGGCCGATGCGCACGTACCCGGGGATGCCGTGATCGTCCCCGACGCGACTCGACGGCGCGAGCACGGTCACGTCGTGGCCCCGGGCCCGCAGCTTCGCGGAGAGATGTCGGACATGCTCGGTCACGCCCCCGGGATGCATGAAGTCGTACGGGGAGACGAGGCAGATCTTCATCGCGTACCGGGCGCCGTCCAGATGGGGTCGAGGACGTGCCACTGCTCGGGGTGCTCGCGGATCGCCGCTTCGAAGATGCGGAGCAACATCTGCGCAGTCTTGCGCACCTCGGCATCCCTGGGCGCATCGGTGGCATATCGGATCTCCGGATGGACCACCGCGTAGACCCGGTATCGGTTGCGGAAGAGCACGATCGGGACGATCGCGGCACCTGCCCGGATGGCGATCTCGACGGACCCGATCGGGATGGGCGCCGGCTTGCCGAAGAACTCGAGCGGCTCACCGTTGCCGATGAGGTCACGGTCCAGCGCCATGGCCACAACACCACCGGAGCGGAGCACCTTGTAGACCTCGCGCATCGACGCGGCCCCGAGCCGTCTGGCCACCTGGGGGTCACCCTCGCGCATCGCCTGCGTGTCGATGGGGATGATGTGAACGCCCTGCGCACGCCGCGCTCCGACCACGCGGTCGAAGAGCTGTCGCGGCCGGAGCACCTCGGCGAGCAGCGCCATCCTGCCGCCCATCTTGTTCCAGCCGGCCAGGCCGACCTCCCAGGACCCGAAGTGCATCGAGGCGACGACCACTCCGTTGCCCCGCGCGATCGCCTCCTCGAAGTGGTACAGGTCCTTGATGTCGATGCGTGCCGGCAGGTCGGTCCTGCGCGACGACATCTCCATGACGTCCACCCAGCAATGGGTGAGGTTGCGGAGGTTGCGACGGACCAGGTGGTTGAGCGGCCGCTCGCCGATGGTGGGAATGACGTGGCGGAGGTTGTCGCGCAGGCCGTCGAAGCGCTTCGGCACCGTGGCCAGCAGCGCATCCGCAGCGCGGTCGCCGAGCCAGTACGAGACGGATTGCGGCAGCGCGTTGACCAGGGCCTCCGCCCCGCGGTAGGCGTAGTACGGCAACATCGGGTCGCGCGCCACCCGCTGGTGCGCGCGTGCCCCGACCGCCACCTCGCCGGCCTGCGTCAACGCTGTCGGCTCCCGATCGCTCGGCGGGCTAATTCGTCGCGGTTGTGGCGGGTTCCGCCTCCGCGGCATCGGGCAGCACCTCGGGGGCACGGCCGTTGTGCCGTGCTCCGTTGACCTCGACGCCGGCGATGAACTCCTCGGTTGCACGATGCGCGTCGTCGTCGCTGACCTGGCGGGGCGGTGACTTCATGAAGTACGACGCCGGGCCTTCGAGCGTGCCGCTGAGGCCGCGATCGAGTCCGAGCTTGCAGCAGCGCACCGCGTCGATGACGATGCCGGCGCTGTTCGGCGAGTCGTGCACCTCGAGCTTCAGCTCGACGTTGAGCGGCACGTCGCCGAAGGACTTGCCCTCGAGCCGGATGAACGCCCACTTGCGGTCGTGGAGCCAGGGCACGTAGTCCGACGGTCCGATGTGGATGTGATCCTTCTCCATCGGTGTCGCCAGCTGTGACTGCACGCTGTTGGTCTTGCTGATCTTCTTGCTCATGAGGCGCTCGCGCTCGAGCATGTTGAGGAAGTCGGTGTTGCCACCGAAGTTGAGCTGATAAGTGTTCTCGAGCTCGACGCCGCGCTCACGGAACAGGTGCGTCAGCACGCGGTGGACGATCGTCGCACCGACCTGCGACTTGATGTCGTCACCGATGATCGGGACGCCGGCCTTGCGGAAGCGTGCCTGCCAGTAGTCCTCGCGGGCGATGAACACGGGCATGCAGTTCACCATCGCGCAGGGCGCTTCGAGGATCTGCTCGGTGTACCAGCGGGTTGCGGCCTCGCTGCCGACCGGCAGGTAGTTGACCACGACGTCGGTGCCGGTGTCCTTGAGAACCTGGGCGATATCGACGGTGGAGCCGGGCGCCTTGGTGATGACCTCGGACAGGTACTTGCCCAGCCCGTCGTGGGTCATGCCCCGCAGGACGGGGACGTTCAGCTTGGGGACGTCGCTGAACTTCACAGTGTTGTTCAGCCCGCTGAAGATCGCTTCGGAGACGTCCTTGCCGACCTTGAGGATGTCGATGTCGAAGGCGGCTGAGATCTCGATGTCCGAGATGTGGTATCCGCCGAGGTTCACGTGCATGAGACCGGGCACGGTGTCGTTCGGATCCGCGTTCTTGTAGTACTCGAGTCCCTGGACGAACGACGAGGCGCAGTTCCCCACGCCGATGATCGCGACTCTGACTTTCTTGCTCACGATGCGCCCTCGTGTACCGGTGTTGGTGAAGTGATCTCGGCGCTCACCCCTGCTGAGGAGATGAGCCGAGCGAAGCTTTTGAAATGACTGGCGATGGCGTCGCGATCGAGGCGGCAGAACACCTCGCGGCCCTCGCGGCGGGTCCGGATCACCTCCGCCTTTCGGAGGATGCGCAGATGCCAGCTCATGCGTGGCTGGCTCACCTGGCAGAAGTCGGCGAGCTCGGAGACGCGCATCTCCGACGTCGTCGCGAGACGCTCGACGATGAGCAGCCTTGTCGGATTGGCGAGCCCTTCGAAGTGGACCGAGAGGTCACTCGCTCCGATGGCGATGCTTCCCGGGAGTGCGCGGCGCGGCGGCCGGCTCGGCGCGTCAGAACCCATAAAGGAATCTTTCATAAAGGATCGCTTATGAATGCTAGACCCTTCAGGATCCGAACGCAAGGGCCGAAGGTCACTCCCCGGGTTGCTCTTCGGCTCCCGGGATCCGCGCCTCGCTGCGCGGTGTGGAGTCGTCCTCGGGGGCCGCATCGGGCTCCTGCGCGCCGGCCGCCGCGGCCTCGCGGTCCTGGTAGGGCGGGAGGATCACCGCGAGGAGCCGAAGGATGACGACGCACACCAGGATCACGACGATGAAGGCCACCACGGCGAGCCCGATGCCGCCGAGCACGGATCCGATGTCCAGGAGCATCCGGGAAGGATGGCAGGCAAGGCTACGATCGATCCGATGTCCGAGCTGCCCAGTCCCACCGAGCTGCCCGCATCACTGACGGTTCGAAGGGGCAGGATCGTCTTCCGGGCTCGCCGGCCGGTGGCGCTCGTTCTCCCGCTGCTCGCGGTGACCGAGGTCGCCGGCGTGATCTGCCTGCTCATCGGCGCCACGATCGGGTGGTTCATCATGGCCGCCCCGTTGGTCGGACTGGCGACCACGGCTGTGGTGCTCCGGCCAACCCTGGAGCTGACCCGCGACGGCCTCGTGCAACGCCAGTACCCATACAGCAGCCTCACGCGCTGGGACGTCATCGCGAACGTCGGAATCGCCCGGGCAGGGAACCGCGTGATCCTCGCCTACAAGCTCGTGCCCGACGTCCCGCCGCCGCGGCACCAGCCCGCCGCCGACCTGCTCAGGGCAGTCGACGCGCCGTACGACGGCGGGTGGTTCGCCGACTCGCTCGCGGGCGGACCTGACGAGGCGCTCGCGGTGGTCACGCGCTACCTGAACGAGCCCGACCTGCGCGCCATGCTGCCGATCACGCGCCGCTGAGCGCTGACAGGCGGCGGCAGATCGAGGCGCCGCCTCCCAGCGCGTTGTTCGCAAATGAAGCCCCGGGACAGCTGGAGACCATGGGATGTCCTCACCTCGGTGGAGGCCGATGCTTGGACTCACGATTCCGGATGGGCTAACCGAAGGTCACGTGCAGAAGCAGAGCCTCGTTACCGCCGACCACCCATAAGCCGGACGCACTTGGTGCAAGGATGGACACGTCGGATGAAACGGTGCCGGGAATCGTCAGATGGGACGACGACTCGAGCCCCGTGTTCGGGTCCAGCGCGGTGAGGTATCCCCCCGATCCCGGAGGACCGAACGCATTGTGCAGTTGCCAGATCAACCCGGATTGAAAGACGACTGCCGACGCGCCCGAACCCTCGGGCAGCGTGCTGATCCTGCCATCCACCGAGTTCACGACCAGTGGGAGGTCTCCGGCGCTATCGAAGACGTAGAGCCAGGGGCCGCTGCAGGTCATCACCGGCGACCACGCACCCTGAATCGTCGCAACGGTGCGAGCAGGTCCGCCAGTCATGCGAATCGCGTAGACGTTGATGCTCTGAGCTCCGCCGCCGGACAGCTCGCTCACGCCCAGATATGCGTCGCCACCACAGGCAGCAAGGGCGCTGTCCGCCGATATCGCAGGGCCCTGAAGGGTCCCCGGCACGGTGGCGACGAGAGATGACCGTCCGGCGCTCAGGAGATAGATGTCGGTCGGACCATTTGCCGTCCGGGAGGACACGACGAGCGCACTGTTCCCATTCGCCACGACCGCGGTGGGGCTCGTGATTCGATAGAGGTGCAGCAGAGCTCCGGTGACCGCGTTGAACTGCATGACAGTGTTCTGATCGGGCAGCACGCGCGAACCATCGCCGAAGCTGTTGGCAACCCAGACGTAGCTGCCGGACGCCGAAACCGCCTCAGGGTCTCCCCCAACCGGCCAGCTCCCAGTCTGGCGGGCCGACGATGCATCGACGCGAAAAAGTCTGCCCCTGTCCCCATATACCGCACTGTGGGCTGCAACCCACACGCTGCCCGGACCCACGGATATCGCGTTGGCCTGGAAGCTGCCGAGGCTCAGTTGCTGCGTGATGCGCAAGGGAATAGCCGGCCCCGGAGTCAGGCTCGGTGACGGAGCGGGAGGGCTGGTGGTGGCGGTGGCTGTGGGCACCGGAGTGTGGCGTGCGGGCGATGGCGGTGGAAGCGAATGACGGGTGAGCGCCACGATGAACGTGATCGCCACCGCAGCGACGACGCCGGCAAGGAGGAGCTCGAGCGCAAGCCTCGGATGTCGCGGCGCCTCGAAGTCGTGCCGCGATACGAACCGCTCCACACGAGCGAGCGCGACCTCTTCGGTCGGAGTGAGGGGACGGGAATGCAGTGTCTCCGCGATCACATCGACGTCATCACTCATGGCTCACCTCTCGGAATCGACGACAACGTTCGACGGAGCGACTCGCGTGCTCTGGCAAGCAGCTGCTTCGCCGCAGGCTCACTGATGCCCAATGTGCCGGCGACATCGAGGATCGTCAGATCACTGCCGTATCGGAGGGAGATGGCGGTCCGCTGCCGCCTCGGCAGCCGCGCGAGAGCGCGGTCGAGGTCATCGTTTCGCCCCTCCTGGTCCGATGAGTCCCTCGCTCCTTGCCAGAAGACCGGGAGTGCGGGCCAGCGCCGGCGAGGGCGCCTCGCCTCGTGATAGGCGATGGCGATGAACCACGCCGCGAAGTCGCCGCGTCGCTGGAGGTGGTGCCGCCACGCCCGGATCGAGGCATCCTGGAGTACGTCGGCAGCGTCATTTTCGGACAGGCCCATGGCACGGAGGGCTCGAAATGCCGGTCGCAGGGCGGCCAGGAGCGCTTCCGCGAAGGCCTCCTCGTCGTAGCCCGGGATCTTCTGAGAACTCACGCCGACCGGCCTCTCCATGAGCAGCTCCCGCCCGTCCGTTGCCATCTGCTACCGGTAAGACCCCGGCACGGAGGGAAAAGGTAACGGTCGCTTTCGGAGCGTACCCGGGAGCGAGCCATCACGAGTCCGGCCGCGCCGCTGCCCAATCCGACCCCGACGGTTGAACACGGGGTGAATTCACGCCGCATCCATCGCACTGCACTCTCGAGATCGCTCCTTCACATCACACGCGGGTACCCTTTCGTCAATGCTGTTGGGCATTCGGCGCTTGATCGTGCTTGCCACGCTGGGAACCACTTTTGCGTGCGGACGCACAACCGCGCCGACGGTCGTGGCGATCGTGACGCCTGCACCAGTCCCGAGCACGGCGACATCGACTGATGCAGCATCGGGCGCCGGCCCGAGACCGTTCACGATCCCCGGGGTACTCGCCTGCCGCGCGGCTGATCTCGACGTCGTGGTCAAGGTCGCGAACCCGTCCTACATCGGCGACGGACCCATGAACACGAGCAGCTGGGCTCTCACCATGACCGACGTCGGCTCACGGCCGTGTTTCGTCGGGCCTTCGCCGGACGTCTCCTTCTTCACATCGAGCGGCCAGCTCCCTATCCGAAAGGGCCCGCCATGGTCGGGAGAGATCGTGTATCTGAGTCCCGCCAAGGAACCCGCGCCGCCATACTTCGGCTCGGCGACTGGCGAGATTGACGTCGATCAGTGTCACCTGGCTCAGCCTGTCGACTACCTGCTCGTCAATCTCGGTGAGACGCTCGGCAGCGTTCGGGTGAGTCCAGGGCCCGCGGCCGGCTGGGGCACCTCGTGTCCGGTGGGAGGCGAGAGCTACTTCACGGAACTCTACGGCCTCCCCAACGACGGATCCATCGGCGGATACGCTCCACGCACGGAAACGACGGTCACCGCACCTCCAACGGCGCGGCCGGGAGAGCGCGTGAACTTCACGGTCACCCTTGTGAACCAGGCAGTCGCCGGCCTCGGCCTCGGGAGCCCCGCGACCAATCCGACCTGGACCTTCGCGCGGTGCCCGATGTTCTACAAGGAGGTGGAGGGCGTTGTCGGAACATTCCAAACCTCGCTGCTGGACTGCGCGAACGCCAAGCCAATCCCCGCCGGAGGGAGCGAAACCTTCGACATGCACATCGATATTCCCGCCGACGCCCAGCCTGGGCCCGCAACGCTGATCTGGAGCATTGTCGGGAGCCGCGCGTTGTATCAGGAAGGGACGAGCTACCTGCCGATCGTGTGAGCCCAGACACTACAATTCCCCGAGCCCAGCGCGAAGGTGTCAGGAGAGGTGTCAGGTGCCCGGAGCGAGACACCTTGAGGACCAGAAACCCCATATACTGCAAGCCCATCCCAGGGTAGCCAAGTGGTCAAGGCAGCGGTCTGTAAAACCGTGTACCGATGGTTCGACTCCATCCCCTGGGACCACTTTGCACCCGCGTTGTACCCGACGTGAGCAACACTGAGCCCGAAGAGATTCCGGCGAACACGCAATCCCGGCTTCGTACGCGCCGGATCCAACTCATCCCGCTCGCGGACGAGCATCTCGAGTTGGAGCTGGAGCTCGACTCGGACCCGGAAGTGCTCCGGTATCTGTCATCCCGGGCACGAACTCGCGCTGAGGTTGAGGCGGCACATCGCCGGCGCAGGGCCGTCGCGAGCCGCATTCCCGGCCTCGGCTTCTGGGTCGGCTTCGTCGGGGGTCGGTTTGTTGGATGGTGGATACTACAGCCGCCGGACGGTCCCGACCAGCCATACGGACCCGACCAGGCAGACCTCGGATACCGGCTGCTGCGGCGCTGGTGGCGTCAGGGTTTGGCCAGGGAAGGAGCTCGCGAGCTGCTTCGATACGGCTTTGAAGAGAGGCGGCTCCGCCGGATCTTTGCTCAGACACTGGCCGTGAACGCGCCGTCACGCGGTGTCATGGCGAACCTTGGCTTGACCTACGTGCGCGCGTTCCCTGCAGACGCTGAAGACCAAGATGTTCCAGGGCACGAGCACGGTCAGGTGGAGTACGCGATCACTCGCGAGGGATGGCTCCTGCGTAGTAGATCTGAATAGCGCCCACCAAGAGCTGAAGCAAGTCCGTGATCTCTCGTCGAAGAAACCGGCCACGTGCTCATGGCGCGCCCACCGCGGCAGGGGTCGCCGCCGAGCGGCGGATGGTGATGTCGCCGAACGAGCTCCGTGCACGGACTTCCACCGATGACTCCCCCGTCTGCGGCGGTCCCGCGACGTCGAGCTCGTTGTGGACCTTGCCGAACTTCGTGTTGACATCCAGCCAGGCTGCGACCCCCTGGCGGATCCCGACATCCACCTTGCCAAGCGTCGTCTGCGCGACCACCGCTCCACCGCGGACATCGCCGAGGCGCACATCGCCGTTGGCGGTCTTGGCGACCACCGAGGCGCCCGCGTGGTCGACGCTGATCGAGCCGTTCGCGGTGACCACCCGCAGGTCCTTCGAGACGTCGCCCATCCAGGTGTCGCCGTTTGCCCCCTTGACCACCGCGGTCCCGTCCACCGAGCCGATGCGGACCGCACCCGAGCCGGTGTTGATCTGCGCGTGGCCGGACGCCCGGTCGATCGAGATATCGCCGATCCCGGTGGTCAGATGGGCCGGTCCCACCTGCTCGATCTGGATGTCACCGACTCCGGTGTTGAAGTTGCACTCGCCGAGCGGTCCGGTGCTGTGCAGCGCGGCGACTCCCGCCTCGCCGCGGACCCGCGAGCCTGCCGGGAGGTCGATGCGCACATCGATCGACTCGATACCGGAGCGCGGGGTGAAATGCCGCCACCCCTTGGGCGCCTTGATGAGCAACCGGCCGGCCGAGAACTCGACCTGGGTTTGCTCGGCGGCGGTCACGTCAGCCGGCTTGGCCGGGTTGCTGGGCAGCACCGAGACATCGGTGTCCTTCCGGTCGCTCGCCGTGATCCTGACGTCGGCGACTTCGAGCTCCAGGGTCACAAGAATGGGTTCCGGGGTATCGAACGTGGGCATGGCTGTCTTCTCCTGTGGGTTGTCGGGTTAGCGGACCCAGCCCGTGTAGCGGCCGGCGCCCGTGGACGGCCGCCCCTCGCGGCGGTGCCCCGGCTCGGCGCCATCGAGCGCGGAGCTCGCAGCGCGGACGAGCCATGTGTTGACGGAAAGCCCCTGACCGCTCGCGGCCTGCTCGACCCTCGTCTTCAGCTGGTCGGGGAGGCGCAGATTGATGCGGGAGGTCCCCCCGTCCTCAGGCTCGCCTGAGTGACGTGACGCGACGCTTGACGGCCCGGCGTAGGTCGCGGCCGAGAGGTCGTCGACACCACGGTCGTCGGGCGGCGGCGTGACGACGAATTCCGGATTGCGACCCCGGATGCGCAGCTCCACCGACCCCGGTGCAAGCTCCCGGGTGATCTCCTCGGCGGCGGCACCGAGCGCATCCTGCAGCGCCAGACGGATCGCCGCATCGAGCGGAGCTGCGAGCCGTTCGGCGAGGGCGCGCGCCTCTTCCCCGCCTGCCTCGGCGGCATCGGCCAGCTGTTGGTGAATGGTCTCGACGTACGGGCGTAGGTCCATGGCGCCACTATGGCACCACAGTGGCATCATGTCAAGCAATTCTGAGCCAGGGTGGCGCGATCGGCCTTTGCCGGTGCTCACGATCGGCTCCAACTGAGGACGCGTCAACTGGTCGCATCGGTGGAGCCCGCTGGGCGCCGACCGCCGGGAGTGCCATCGTTAGGGCCGTGACCAGACCAACCCGGAGCCGGCGACGGCCGCGCGACGCGGTCAAGCCATGACCCACTGCTGCTCGCCAGAGGGCTACCGCTGGGTGTTCAGCGAACGGCACGCACGCCGCGAGGCCCGGCGATATCAGCGGCACGGTCTCGATTCGACAGCCCGCCGGATCCGGAACCTCCTGAAGCCCGAGGATGTCGACGGCGTGACCCTGCTCGAGGTCGGCGGTGGCATCGGCACGCTCCAGGTCGAGTTGCTCAAGTCAGGCGTCGGACACGTGGTCGGCGTGGAGATGACGCCCACCTATCAAGCGGCCGCCGAAGGCCTGCTCCGCGCCGCCGGACTCGAGGGGCGAGTCGAGCGCCGGCTGATGGACTTTGCGGAGTCGGGCACGGACGTTGCGCCCGCCGACATCGTGGTCCTGAACCGCGTCCTCTGCTGCTACCCCGACATGCCGAAGCTCGTGGGATCGGCCGCCGATCATGCCTCGCACCTGCTGCTCTTGAGCTTTCCGAACCGGCGATGGTGGACGTGGTCCGCGTTCACGATGAGCAACATCGCGCTGTGGCTCCTGCGACGGCGGTTCCGCCTGTTCCTGCATCGGTCAGGAGACATCCTCGCGGCGGCCGAGCAGGCCGGCCTCGCGACAGTGGCGAATCAGCCGGGTGTCGTCTGGCAGGTTGTCGCGCTTCGGCGGCATGCGGCGTGAACTCGAGCATCCGGGCACACGATGGCGCGACCGCCTAGGGCGTGAGAACGACCTTCAACGCCTCACGCCGATCGAACAACTCGTAGCCACGCACGGCGTCCTCGAGCTTCATGCGGTGGGAGATGATCGCGTCGGGGTGGGCCACCCCGCCGGCGATCATCGCGAGTGCATCGTCCCAACGCCCCACGATGTTCGCGGTGCCGCAGAACTTGAGATCGATGGCTTTGACGAACGTGGTGTTCAGGGGCAGGACAAGCTCCTGGTCGCTGTGCACGCCGATCACGCTGATCCGCCCTCCGGCACGGGCGATATCGATGCAGTCGAGGAGCGCGGGGACGACCCCGACACACTCCAGCACCGCATCGGCGCCGCGGCCACCGGTCTGATCCTGCACGAAGCTCGGGACGTGCACATCGTTGGCGTCCACCGGTATGGCGCCGAGACCCTGCGCGACCTCCAGGCGCTCCGAGACGGTGTCGACCGCGAAGATCGTCGAGGGCTCGAAGCCGCGTGACGCCATGATGGCCATGAGGCCGACCGGCCCGCACCCGACGACCGTGACCACGTCCCCCTTCTCGATTCGCGCCTCGCTCGCGCAGTCATAGCCGGTGGTGAAGATGTCGCCGGCGAAGAGCGCCTGCTCGTCGGTCATCGAGTCCGCGATGGCGTGGAGGACGAGATCGGCGTTCGGCACACGCACATATTCCGCCTGGGCTCCCTCGACCTCGCCGAAGAACGAGCCGTAGCCGAAGATTCGCTGATCGGGGCACCTGCTGAAGAAGCGACGTTCGCAGTACCAGCAGTCGCCACAGGGGATCATGAAGGAGCCGACCACGCGATCCCCCTCGGCGAAGTGGCGCACGCCGCCGTCCACCGCCTCGACGACACCGACGAACTCGTGTCCCAGGATGCCGCCCGGGTTCATGCCCGGGATGCGACCGTGCACGACATGCAGGTCACTCCCGCAGATTCCCGCGGCGGTGACACGCACCAGCGCGTCCCCGGGCCCCTCGATGCCCGGTTTCGGAACGTCGACGACCTCGACCGCGTCGAAGTCTTTGAAGATCAGTGCCCGCATGGTCAGCCTCCCCTCGGAGTGGTGGTCAGCGCGCCTCTTCCTCGGCCGCGCGGCGCTGGATGACGCGATCGCGCAGCTCGTCCTCGAGGTCGCCTGAATGTTCTGTATCGCGACGTAGCCAGAATGGGATCCTCTCGGGCTCGCCTGCGGCGAGCGCCTTCGCCTGCGCGTCGAGGTATGCGCGAAGCGCGGCGTCGACGGCGGACGAGAGCTCGGCGCCTCCGGCGGTCAGCGGGTGGACGAGATCGCTCGAGACGACCACGCTGTTCGGCGGCGCAGCCGGTGGCTTCGACCCGAAAAGACGCCCGAGCCACGACATGAACCGAGTGTACGCAGTCCCGAGCATGTGCCTCAGTCCCGGGGCGCGGAGCGGTACCGTACACGCGTGGCAAAGCCCGCAGCGCCGCCCCTGCAGCTGCAGTGGACCGGCGACCCCGAAGCGGATCGACTCGTCAGCGAGAATCCCACAGCGCTGCTGATCGGTTTCTGCCTCGATCAACAGGTCCCCATCGAGTGGGCGTTCCAGGGCCCGCTGCGCATGCGCGAACGGCTCGGCACCATCGATCCGGTTGCGGTGGCGGGCATGGATCCGGCCACCGTGGAGAAGGCCTTCCAGACGCCGCCGGCCCTGCACCGCTTCCCGGTCAGCATGGCGCAGCGCGTCCACGGGCTCTGCCGGGTCATCGCCGACGAATACGGTGGCGACACCACCCGGATCTGGACGGAGGCCGGGGACGCCAGGGAGTTGCAGCGGCGATTCGCCGCGCTCCCGGGGTTCGGGGCCGCCAAGGCCCGGATCATGGTCGGTGTCGTGGCCAAGCACCTCGGGGTTCGGCCGGACGGATGGGAGAGCGTCGCCCCGGACTGGCCGACTCTCGCGGACGTCCGTACGGTCGCGGAGCGCGAGGAATACCAGGCGCAGAAGCGTGCCTTCAAAGCGGCGATGCGTGCCGAGGCGGCCGCGAAGGGCGACACGGGCAAGCCGGCTGCCGCGCGGAAGCGGACCGCCAAGACGGTGTCGCATGGCCGGCGCTGAGGTCGCGGTCTTCGAGGACGGCGGGGTCCGTGTCGTCAAGATCGGCCCGATGGGGCCGTACGGGAACAACGCGTACGTGGTGCGCGACGTCGCGGCGGGAGCGGCGCTGCTCGTCGACATGCCCGCCGACGAGCAACCGCTCCTCGCGGCGATTGCGGCGGAGGGCGGCGTCCAGACGATCATCGCCACCCACTGGCACCCCGATCACTGGATGTCGTACGACGCGGTCCGCGCCGCCACCGGTGCGCCGGTGCTGGTCGGGAGCAGCGAGATCAAAATTCCCGAGGAGCGAATCGACGGCCGCCTCGACGACGGTGCGGAGGTCGCCGTCGGCAGCGCGCGGATCGGTGTGATCCATACGCCGGGTCACACTCCGGGCAGCATCTCGCTGCGCATCGGCCGCGCCGTGATCACCGGCGACACCCTCTTCAACGGCGGGCCCGGCAAAACCTTTGCGAGCGGTGACCTGGAAACGATCATGCAGAGCATCACCGCAAAGTTGCTGCCATTGCCGGACGAAACGCTCGTGCTGCCCGGGCACGGCACGACCACCACGATCGCCGGAAGTCGCAGGGGTGTTGCCGCCTACCAGCGCCATCCCAGGCCCGCGGGCTACTACGGCGACGTCGAGTGGGGTGACTGAAGCGGCATCATCGGGCGGAGCAAGCAGTCCTCACGACTCGGATGGTCTGCATCTCGCCACAGCGCGGGGCCGCTGGGTGCTTGCGGCCACCGTGCTCGGCAGTGCGATGGCGCAGCTCGACGCCACGGTCGTCGGCATCGCGCAGCCCGCGATCGGCAAGGAGTTTCATGCGCAGATCGCCGGTCTGCAATGGGTGTCGGCCGGATACCTGCTGACCGTCGCCGGGCTGATCCTGCTCTCGGGCGCGCTCTGCGACCGATTCGGGCGCCGGCGCATCTTCGTCATCGGCGTGACGTGGTTCGCCGTTGCTTCGCTGATCTGCGCGATCGCGCCCAACATCGAGCTGCTCATCGCCGCACGCGGACTGCAGGGCGTCGGCGGTGCACTGCTCACGCCGGGGAGCCTCGCCATCCTCGAGGCGTCGTTCGCTCCGATGCAGCGCGGCCGTGTCATCGGCGCCTGGTCGGGCCTGGGCGGTGTCGCAACGGCGCTGGGACCCTTTGTCGGTGGGTTTCTCATCACCGCGCTCTCGTGGCGCCTGATCTTCCTCATCAACGCGCCGATCGCGGCGGCGGTCGTGTTCATCTCGACGCGCCACGTTCCCGAGTCGCGCGATCCGAACGCGACCGGCTACATCGACATCACCGGGAGCGCGCTCACCGTCGTCGCGCTGGTGGGCATCTCGTATGGGCTCATCCAGGGATCCGGCGGCGGCTGGACCTCACCGGTCGTCGTCGGCGCGCTCCTGGTCGGCATCGTTGCGCTGCTCGCCTTCGTCATGGTGGAACTGCGGGTCCGCGCACCGATCGTCCCGCTCGACATCTTCAAATCCCAGCAGTTCAGCGCCACCAATGCGGTGACGCTCCTGATCTACGGGATGCTCGGCGGCATGTTCTTCCTGCTCCCCATCGAGCTCCAGCAGGTCTCGCACTACAGCCCCACCCTCGCAGGCGCATCACTGCTGCCCGTCACGTTCCTGCTCTTCGCAC
Organism: Candidatus Dormiibacterota bacterium; assembly: GCA_036786805.1. Lineage (GTDB taxonomy): Bacteria > Chloroflexota > Dormibacteria > Aeolococcales > Aeolococcaceae > Palsa-851. Next base: position 21,268 of record DAIQQM010000002.1, read on the forward strand.
TCTCGTCGCGTTCGGGCGCACTCTCGGCGCGGATCGGCCCGCGCTTGCAGATGACCGTCGGCCCGCTCATCGTCGCCGCGGGTCTGGCGCTCTTCGCGCGCGTCGACGCCGGGGGCAACTACCTCATCGAGGTGCTGCCCGCCGTGCTCATCTTCGGTCTTGGGCTCGCGATCACGGTGGCGCCGCTCACGGCCACGGCGATGTCATCGGCACCGCGCGAACGCAGCGGCCTTGCGTCTGCCGTCAACAACACGGTCGCGCGCACGGGAAGCCTCCTCGCCGTCGCGCTCCTGCCTTCGGTGGCCGGCATCACCGGCGACAGCTACCTGCATCCGCCGGTGTTCGAAACCGGCTTCCAGCGTGCGGCGATCATCGCCGCGATCGTGTGCGCGGCCGGCGGCGTTCTCGCCGCGGCGACCATCCGGAATCCGCGCCGGCCACATGAGCCGCGGCGAGCGGATCTTGCGGAGTCAGCTTCGGGGCGCGATGCGCCCCCACTTCGGTCGGGCGCCCGACGTCGCAGTTGACCGGATTGCCGCAACGCGGTCAGGTCAGGAGCAGGCGAACAAGGCTCGCCGAGAGCCATCCGGCATAGCGCTCGGCGGACCAGCCGCGGACGTCACGAAGCATTCGGTTGACCTCCGGGCTTGTGAGCGTCCAGACAATCGTGGTGGCCTCGTCGACATCCATGCCGTCGCGCAGCGCTCCCTGCGTCGCGACCCAGCCGGTGAAGACTCGCAGCTTGTTGAAGCGGTTCTCCTGCATCCGGGATCGAAGGTCGGAGATCTCCTGGTCGGCTGCCGAGGCACTCCGGATGATGTCGTCGATCGGACGGACGCGTTCGATGCGGGGAACGATGTCGGCAGAGAAGCTTGCGATCATCTGCCGCTGATTCGACAGCGCGCTGAGAGCGCGCGGGGCTTCACCCGCCAGGACATCGGATCCCTCGGGCGCGCCGGTCACCCGCAGGTCGATGAGTGCGGAGAGAAGGCTCTTCTTGTTCCCAAAGGTGGCGTACACGGTGTCGACCGCGACGCCCGAGCGCGCAGCCACGGCATCGATCGTGGTCGCGACATACCCGCTGTGCGCAAAGAGGTCAGCTGCTGACTCGAGTATCCGCAAACGAGTCTGGGACGCCTGCTCGGCACGGAGCCGGGACCGATATGGGCGGCGGCTCTTGACAGATGCCACACGTCTAGCCTAGCATCGGCGTATTCATCCTAGTTTGGCTAGGATATAAACGGCCGGGAGGTACATCGATGTATGCGTTCACGCAGGACTTGCCGATCACGACCGACGTCTACGCGAAGATCATGGAGGGAGTCGGATCGGAGCCGCCTGCCGGGTGCCTCGTGCACGCCGTGGTCCGTGTCGAAGGCGGATTGCGCTACATCGACGTCTGGGAGTCGCGGGAGGCATGCGATCGATTCCTCGATGAGCGCGTGCACCCGGCGCTGCAGCACGCATTCAACGCCGCGGGAGCGACGCTGCCACCCGAGCCGGCGCGCCTCGAGATGGATCTCGTCGATGTGACCGTCTTCCCAACGCCATCGGTCGAGAACCGCTGATCACCCGAAGCTCCACGCCGGGCACTCAAGATCAAATCAGCCGTACCCGCACGGGGAGTCGAACCCCGGTTACCACCTTGAAAGGGAGCCTCGGGCCACTTTACGGTGGGTTGCGGGGGTGTCGCTGAGGGCCGTTTTGTATTCAGAATCGGCTGTGTTGGTGTCGGCGTGGGTCGGTCGATGTTGCCCGATGGTGCCGAGACGGGCAACAAAATGGCAACAAATCCGGGGTCAAGAAATTCCTACCGGGCGCGCCCTTTTCGAGCCTTGGTTGTGATCGGCGTAGCCGCTTGTCGAAGAGCGCGAGGTTCGCGTGTGAATAGCGCGGGGTCCATCTCGGCGATGTCGGCAACTTTCTCGTCAAGCCGCGCCTGATCCTTCTGGTTGCCAGGGTGGCGTGGCGGCTTTTCCATGACTATCGCACGGCGGCGAACTCGCGCTCGACCTCACCGTCGCCGGTACGCTCGAAACAGACGAACAACTCCTCATCCAGTACCGCGGCGATCTTCCGCAGAGTCAGCAACTTGGGCATGAACGTTCCCCGTTCCATCCGAGAGATGTTGGTGTGCGACGTCTCCACCGCCTTGGCGACCTGCTCCTGGGTGAGTCCGAGTTCAAACCGCCGCTCCCGGAGATGGGCTGCAATCGGGTTGGCCTTGCGAAGCTCCCGGATACGCGCATATTCGTCTCGGGCAGCTCGGTACTCCGGACTCCGCTCGGACCGGGTCTGGGCGGCTTCGGCCGCGGTGCGGCCCACGGGGCTGGGTGCTGGATTCTTGGCCATGCGCCCAACTTATCACGAATGATAAGTACGGTCAAGGGCGCCTGCGGGCCTTCGGCGGCGCATCATGGCCGGCTGCCCGCGGAGGAACACGGGGCTTGGCGTCCATCCTGGTCTGAAAGTCAGCGAACCGCTCCTGCGCCTTCGCCTTGTCAGAGGTGGATACAGCGCCAGTGTTCTTCTCGAACGCATGGAGCAGGACGACAAGGTTGGCCGATCGCTGATACAGAACCCGATACCGGGTCTTGGCGAAACGCACGCGCAATTCCCGTAGCTCTCCCTCGATCTGGGAGGTGATCGGAAACTCCGGCTCCGGGGCCGAGGGGCTTCGCCCGTTGAGGTGCTCCTCGACGTAGTCGTCGATCTTGGCGCTCGCCGCGGGGGACGTGACCAGGAGTTGTTCAAGGAAGTCGTTGACGGGTTCGCCGCCGCGCTTGTCTCGGTAGTAGATGGCCTGTGTGTGCCCCTTCCACACCGGTGAGGCCGTGGCTGGTGGGTTCTTCTTTGGTGGCACCGCGGCCAGTCTAAGGAGGGGTCGGAGAGCTTCGGTCGTCAATCCAGCGGCGCAGCGCATCCCGCGGCACACACCCATCCGGGCGACGTAGCCGGGCGTTTCAACCCGACTCCCTCAAGCAGATCCGCGAGAAGGACCTCCAGATGTGCCCGTTCGCGCCGACTCTCCGAGACGGCCACGGCACCATCCGCAAACCGGCGGGCTGGCGAAGCCGTTAAAGCGAAGACCCGCCGAAGCGGGTCTTGCACCCACCCGCCGAAGCGAGTGGGGGGATGTGGAGATCTTACACCCCGGATCCGCGACGTCCCGATCAGCGCTGCGTCGCGACGACGTCGTCCGCGTCGGGAGGTTTCGTCAGGCACTTTGTATCGATCCAACGCTGTAAGGCATCGCGCGGCACCCGCAGGACGCGGCCGATCCGGATGATCGGGATCTCGCCGGAGCGCAGCAACTCATAGGTTCGGGTGCGGCCAAGCTGGAGCTCAGCTTCCACATCGCGCACGGTCAGCAGCATCGTTCCGCGGCGGGAGGGGGGCTCGCCGTCGTCCACCGGCTGCGCGACCGGTTGGGGAAGAGAAGCAGGTGCCACTCCCACCGAGCACTCGGGTGCCTCGCTTCGATCGGCATGGCTTCGGCGCGCCGCCTGCGGCAGGCGCATATCAGGGTGGCCCCATGGCTGCTGCGCCAAGTCTTGCGACTGCATCAGAAGAGCCTCGGGGTGCCCGCACGCAGCGACACGTCGATGGTGAGCATGCCCTGAAGCATGCCAGGAATTTGCTCACACAACGCCTACAGTTTCGCCGCGCAACACTGCCGCCGGAGAGCACCCGTACAACGCATCCCGGGCCGGGTAGCGGGTCAGTTTCGTCGCCGCGGTCAGGCGCAGAGGTTCGCACGGCCTTCCCTTCTGCGATTTCCGAAAGTGCTTTCCCACCAATGGAGAATCATTTGATTGTGTCTAGCATCTATATGCTATGGTCCTCGCATGCCCCCATCCAAACGAGACGTGGAAACCATGGTCACCGCCCTCTTCTCGCTTACCGCCGGGCTAGATCGTGCCAGGCGTCAACGCAAGGGCGCGAGTGCTCTCAGCTTGCTGCAGGTCGTCGCTGCTCAGCCGGGAATTCGGCCATCGCAGATCGCCGATCAACAGCAGATTCACCCATCGCTGGTCACCCGGCAGCTTCAAGAGTTAGAAGACGCCGGCTTTGTGGTCATTGCGCAGAGTTCGGGGGACCGACGCTCGTTCTTGGTGACGCTGAGCCCGGCAGGTGGCGAGGAGCAGCGTCGTCTGACTGCGGTGGGCCTGGACCGGTTCGCTCGTTTCGTTGCTGATTGGGAGCCGTCCGAGGTGCAGACGCTGGGTCAGTTGCTCGAGAAGCTCAAAACGTCGATGGCTCGCACCTCAGTACGTGAGCGACCGGCAAATGCTCGTCGCGCGCGGCGGCCGATCGCGTGACGTCGCGTTGTCTAGCGGCCCGTCTGCAGCACGGTGACGGGAGGACCACCCGCACCCCTGTCGCCCGCAGCTTCGCACCGACGACGATCGAGCACGGGGAGTTTTGGTCATGACCGACGTCCACCAACTCCCCAATCGCACCGGTGGCCCCGCTCCAGAGAGCAGCCGTCACATGTTCGAATGGGGTGTCGTCGGCGTGGTCGCGCAAGTCGTCTTCACGGCTGGGTGGGTTATCGCCGAGACCTGGCAAGGGCCGAGGTACGGTCTCATCCAAGACACCATCAGTGACATGCAGGCGCGCACTGCCCCGCACGTCTGGTTTCCGATCGTCTGTTTCGCGGTGGGCGGGCTTGGCACCTTCGGCTTCGCGGTGTTCGGGTTGCGACCGGTACTCTCCGGTGCGGGGAAGTTTGTCGCCCTCTCCCCGTGGCTGATCGGCATCTCCGCGCTCGCTTTGGGCAATTCCTTCCCGCTGATTCCGTGCCGATTGTCTGACCCCGGATGCACAGCTACTGTGCAGCTCTTCAGCCCCGGTGGGCTTACCGATGCGGTCGTCGCTGGCCTCGCCTTGTTTGTCCTGGCATTTACCCCCGGCCCCCTCGGCCGCCGGCTTGGAACGCTGCCCTCATGGCGACGGGTCAGGCCGGTGATGATGGCCGCGCGCGTCGTGTGCCCCGTGTCCTACCTGCTGCTCGCCGTCGCTTCGAGTATCGCTTCGATGCCGGCGGTGGGACTCATCGAGCGCCTCTTGGCAGCGAGCTGTTCGCTCTGGATAGGCGCCCTCGCCGCTAACCTGATCATCGAGTCACGCAGGCACGTTTCAGGGGAGCTTCCAGTCAGCGTGGTCTCGAAGTTTTGATCCCGCTCGGTCTCGGAGGGTTGACTTCGCACGCTGGGTCCGCCAACCCGGTCGGCCGGACCTGCAGAGGATCTTCCGGGAGGCGATGGAGAATCTGAGGGACGTGCTCGCTTACCGCCCCCGTGTGACCACTGCCTTGCGCAGGGCTGGCCTCGCAAGTGGCCAAGTAGCGAAAAATCGCCAGATAGTGGCCACCTACTGTCGTGCGTCTGAATCTTGTTGAGGGGTGGCGTCGACGCTCGCTGCTCTCACAGACGTCGACTCGACCACAAGCGGTTCAGCGCGTCGAGTTCGTCCTCGGTCGGGGCGTCGATGCCAGGGGGATCACGGTGGGTGGAGAGGCAACGTTGCGAGATCCGTCGGAGCAGCCGGTCCTCGACGCGCATCACGGCATCCATCCAGAGGATGGCGGAGGTGGGGTCACTCGACTCTCCACGTTGGAGCGCGGCGTGCCAGCGACGAAGCGCCTGGAGCGCCGCCACGACCCCCTCGTGTTTGTGCCAGCAGCTCGGGAAGCGCTCTGAAAGACCGAACGCACGGGCGAGCCAGTCGACCCAATCCACGAACGACCCGAGGGAATCGCTCGGCTGCGCGCACTCGGCCGCGGCGGGGCTCCCGCCCGGCTGGGGTGCGGCGGCGTTGCTGAGATCGCCGACCCGGGTCCGTAGCTCGGCGACCTCTCCGGCGACGGACGCAAGCCCGACGTCGAGCTGTGCCGCCCATTTGGTGAGCGCTTCGATGCGGCCGGCTGTGCTGGTGCTCTTGGGCCTCACGCCGCGAGCTCCGGTCCGATCGCGGGCGCGAGCGCCTCTGCCTCGAGCAGCGCGTGGTATGGGTTGAGCAACGCCTTCGCGGCCTCTAATTCATCCGGGTTGATGCCCGGCGATAGAGGTGCCTGATCGGCGCCGTCGGGCCGCGCGTCGCGGGTGTGGCTGATGAGCTGCTGGAGCCGGTCCTCGGCCGCGTCGGTCTCGCGCAGCCACTGGTCCAGCCCCGTTCCCGGAGGCTGCTCGGACCAACGTTCGATCGCCAGCGCTGCCTCGAGCCGGGTTGCGAGCTCGCCAGGATCAGGAACGCCGAGGTCGGCAAGGGCGGCGCGCTGCGCTTCCGTCGCGGGCGCGTAAACGTCGAGCGCCGAGGGTGTGTGTTCTCGCTCGGCATCGCGATACCGGTCCGGGTAATCGAGCGCCGACTCGTTCTGCAGCGAGCGCTCCCACGAATGCACGATCCGCTCCTCTGTTGGTTGCCTCGGTGACGGGGCATGGCTGACGCCGAGGCGATCACGCTCGGGCGGGTGGGTCACGGCGTAGTAATGGGTGGCCTCGCTGCCGCGGGACATCGCCGTGTACGTCCACTCACGAGTGGCGCCGTCCGACCCCACGACGAGGGCGACCTCGGCGGTCATCCCCTGCGCCTTGTGGACGGTCATCGCGTAGCCGCGGTCGATCGCGTCGTACCGCGTGGTGTCAATGACCACCTGGCGATGATCCCCGCGCTCCAACATGAGCTTCTGCCGCTCGACGTCCACCGCGGTGACCGTCGCGCGGGTGCCGTTGCTCACGCCGTTGGCGCGGTCGTTGGCAAGGCAGAGGACCCGGTCGCCCGCTTGGTACTCCTTGCCGTCGACGGTCAGCGCGGGTCCGTGCACACGCCCGGCCTCGGCCGCGCGTGCCCGGGCGAGCTCGTTGAGGGCGGCAACCTCGTCGCGCCGCTGGGCCAGGATCACCGCGTCGACGCCCCGGTCCTCGAGCCGCGCATGCTCGGCGACCACCTCGGCGCGCTGGTCGGGCACCGACTCGGCGACGTGGATACGGCCGTGGCTCAGATACAGCTCGTAGGCGGCCCGGGCCTCACCGTCGCGCACCAGCTGGAGCGCTGCTCGCTCCCAGGGCTCCTTCTGGCGCACGTTCTCGGTGACCAGCACCCTGCCGATGTGCTCTCCCAGGGTGCGCATCGGTGCCCCTGCGCCAATGGGTTGGAGCTGCGAGGGGTCACCGACCACGACCAGCTTGGTGTTGTCCCGTGCCGAGAGGGAGACCAGCTCGGCAAGCTCGCGGTCGCCGATCATGCCCGCCTCATCGACGACGAGCACGCCGCTGGGTGGCAGGTGATCGACCTGGAGCTCGTGGAGCATGCCGGTGACCGTCCAGGTGGGGATGTCCGCGCCAGTTTCGAGCACATCTGCCGCCCTGCCCGCCAGCGCGCAGCCGACGACCTGGATGCCGGTGGCCTCGAACGCCTCGCGGCACACGTCCAGCGCGAAGGTCTTGCCCACCCCGGCGGCACCCTCGACGACGACCACCGCGGCCGGGCTCTGGCAGACGGTCCGGACCATCGATCGTTGGTCGGCAGTGAGGGTCGGCCGAGCCGCGATGGCTGCCTCGGTCTCCCTAGCGTGGGCGACACCGACGCACGCTCCCGATCGCTGCTGGGCGGTGGCGATCATGCCCCGCTCGATGCCGAGCATCTCCGGGGTGGTGTAGCGCAGCTCGTGGCCGGTGTCGACCCACCGGGCGATCGCGTCGACGTCGCGTTCTCCCTCGAGACGATGCGGCACGAGCGGCTGCACCGCGTCACGGTCGGCGAGGATCGAGTCGGCGGTGGCCTCGAGCTGGGCGCGACTCATTCCCAGCGGCGAGTGCGCGGCGACGCTGCGGATGACGTCGCGTCGGGTGAAGGTTGCGTACTGGGCGGTGAGCCCACGCTCGCCGAGCAGCTCGCTGCTGCGCTCCACGTCGAGCCGGCGCGGCTGGAGTGCCGCGGCCTCGCCCGCCAGCAAGGCCTGGATGCTGGCGGCATCGAGGCCCACGCCTGTGGCGCGATCCCGCCATTGGGCAAAGAGGTTCTCGGTGGGGGCGACCTCGTCCTTGCTCTCGCGGGTCGACACCACCGCCAGCTTGTGGCCGTAGGGTGAGTCGATGCCCAGCTGGCGCTCGAGCGCCTCGATCTGCTGAGTGCGCCGGGAGAACTCACGGCGCTGCGCATCGGTGATGCCGACGATGGAGAAGCAGCCCTTGCCGTCCACCACAGTGGAGATGCCGAGCTCGCGCACCAGACGGTCGCGCCACTCCGCCTGAGCGATGGCACCGGCGGCCGCGGCGTGCTGGTACAGGCTCTCGCTGTACAGCTGACTCCAGCTCCCATCCGGTCGCTGCACCCACGTCGGCACCGTGACGTGCGTGTGCAGCTGCGGGTCAACCGTGACCCTCCCGGTGCTCGGATCGGTGACCGGCCGCGCTGTGCGGTGCACGAATTCGGGCATGACCAACTTGGCGCGCACCGCCTCGGTCGTCCTGGTCTTCGGGTTGAACTGTCGGGCCCAGCCGGCGTTGGCCTGGAGATAGTCGGCGGCTGCCTGGACTCCCTCGGCGTGGATGCGCAGGATGGTGGCGCGGGTGCGTTCGTCGCCGAGTGCGTACAGGATGCTCACGTCCTTCGGTGCGGACACAGCGACGTCGAACGCGACCACTGACTGCGTCCGCCAGTGTTTGCCGAGATCCTCACCCGTGCGTGGATGTGTACCACTGAGCACCGCGGCGAAGTCGGTGTCGATCACCTCACCGCGCAGTCCGAGCGCCTCGGCGCCGGCGCCGTTCCAGCGTCCCGGCGACTCCCCGCGAGCCGTGTAGTACTCGAGCTGCTGGTGAGCGATGGCCTCGCGGAGATACCGCACCGCGTGCTCGACGCTGGTGAGCTTGCCGATGGAGATCATCGCGAGAACCCGTGTTGCACGAGTACCAGCGTAGGGGCGAAATGCCTACAGGCCGCTTACATTTTCGCCGTGGAACACTCGCCGCCACCACAGGTGTAATTGTCTGCTCGTGAATGCTGGGTGAGTGACTTCGGGATCGAGGGAAGTGAAGGCTGTGCGGGGTGAGTCCGGTGGTGGCGCCAGGCGATCGGGCGCAGAAGGCAAAAGCGGGTACGCATTGGTTGGGCGGCGATTCTGCGGTGATCGACATCGCAGCAATCCTGCGTCCTGCTGCAAGGGAGATCGTTGATGCCCTAACTAACGCCACGCCAATAGACACGACGAGACCAGTCGAAAGCGGCGTGACAGGTAACCCAAGCGCCCTGGCTCCACCGCTAACCATCTCGCCCGATCCATGAGCGAATCCAGCGTGACCGCGACCCGGAGCGGCTCAGCGGCTCGTCGATTGCCCGGTTTGCTCGACGTCCAACACGTCGGCGAGACGCTGCGCAGCGACATCGTGCATCCCCGGGATCACGTGGCTGTAGGTCGCAAGCGTGAACGCCACGTTGGCATGCCCCATCCGCTCCGAGACGAGCTTGGGGTGCTCGCCGGCGGCAAGCATCAGCGTCGCCATGCTGTGGCGGAGGCCGTGCAGGCGGATTCGGGGCAGGCCCGCTTGCTCCAGAACGCGATAGAAGTGATCCCGCAGCGTGGCGCCCAAAACTGGCCCCCCGACGTCGTTGGTGAAGACGAGATCGCGGTCCATCCACGTCGGCGCCGCGAGCCGGAGCTCGACCTGGCGCGACCCGTGCTGTCGTAGCTCCTCCAGCAGCTGGGTTGGGAGCGACAGCGGACGCTCCCCGCGGTGCGTCTTGGTCTCCTTGAAACGTGGAGTACCGTCCTCGGCCGGCAGGTCAAGCGCCTGGCGGACGCTCAGCCGGCCATGGTCCCAGTCGATATCGGACCACCGCACGGCGAGGAGCTCGCTGAGCCGAAGACCACAGAGCAGGGCGACCCGCAGCGGCAGTTCGTAACGCTCGGAGCGCAGGGCACGCAGGAGGACGCGCGCCTGATCCGGAGTGACCGAACGAATCTCTGTTCTCGGGATCACCGGTCGGTCGACGCCGTCCACCGGATTTACGGCGATGGCCTGCCACCGGACGGCGTGCGCCATTGCCCGATGAAGGACGGCGTGGACCTTCTGCACCGCAGCAGGTCCGAGCCCGCCTCCCGTGCGTCGGTTGCCCGAGACTCGAAGCTGCTGCTCGAGAGCGATGATGTGATGCGGCCGGAGCTTCTGGAGGGGCAGCTGGCCGACGAACGGGATGATGTCGAACTCAACGACTTCCCGGTACCGTCTCTGCGTGCTGAGGGCGAGCGAAGGCTCGACGTAGTCGCGGAACCAGCGACGGAGGAACTGCTCGACGGTCTCCCGGGTTGGGTCGCCGAACGCCCCGCCTGCGACGGCGGCGACCTGGGCGGCCGCAGCGTGCTCAGCGTCGCGCTTGGTGCCCCGAACCGTGAAGGTCCGTCGCTCCCGCCTCCCGGAACGCGGGTCGCGCCCGAGCTCCACGACGACCTCCCACGTACCCGTCGAGCGTCTGTGAATCCTGGCCATGAGGTGCCCTTTCCGTGTCGCGGCGTGCCGTTCGTTGTCAGCTCATGCCGCTCGGTGCGGCAACAAATGGGCAACAAATGCGGCTCGTTCGCGCTACTGTAACACAGCCACGAGGGCATTTCGAGATCAAATCGGCCGTACCCGCACGGGGAGTCGAACCCCGGTTACCACCTTGAAAGGGTGGTGTCCTGACCGCTAGACGATGCGGGCGCGACCGCCAATCTTAGGTTCGTGCGGGCACGCCGCAGCCGACTGCAAAGCGAACTGAGCGCGCCGGTATACTCGCGGCATGCCGGTCCGAGAGATTGTTGGCAAGACCGTGGGGTTCGGCCTCGTGGCCGCCGCGCTGATCGCGGGCGGCATCCTGGACCTGCTCGGCGGCCACGTCTACAACGACTACCTGAACACGGCGCTCGGGATCATCCTGATCGCCATGGGCCTGGCGACCGGTGGCCTCGGCACGTTCCTGATCGCAGGCATCCTCTATGAGGACAAACTCCGCCGTCAGGACGAGGAGGTGCACATCACGCCGCGCGGAACGCCGCCGGCGCCGCCTCCCCCGTGGGGCATGGCCGACGTCGGCAAGCCGCCCGGCGTCGTCCGCGTCGGTGACGCCGCCACAACGTCAGGTGGCGGAGGGTCCCCGCGCGTCATGGCCGTGGTGGTGTCGAACCTCGACGCCCCGATGCTCATCGTCGGTCTGCTGGCATGGACGATCCTGACCCTCGTGCTCTTCGCGCCACACTGAGCTTGTCCTAGTGCCCGACGCGCGGGTTCGCACCCGTTTCGCGCCCTCACCCACCGGCGCGCTGCACTTCGGCTCCGTGCGCACCGCCCTCTTCGCGTGGCTTGCCGCCCGGCACGCCGGAGGCGACTTCATCCTGCGCATCGAGGACACCGACCAGGAACGCTACATACCCGGAACCGAGGCGCTCATCATCGAGACGCTGAGCTGGCTGGGGCTCGACTACGACGAGGGCCCGGAACTCGGCGGGCCGCACGAGCCGTACATCCAGTCGTTGCGGATCGATACATACCGCGAGCATGCGGACCGGCTCGTCGCCGGCGGCCACGCGTACTGGTGCACGTGCACCCCGGTGCGGCTCGCCGCGATGCGCGATGCACAGCGCGCCCGCTCGGAGCCGACCCGGTACGACCGGCGCTGCCTCGCCCGCCAGAACGAGGTCGCGCAGGAACGCGCCGGCGGCATGGCCGCGGTGGTGCGCCTCCGGATGCCCGAGGGCGTCACCGAGTGGGACGACATCGTCCGCGGCCGGGTGAGCTTCAACAACGCGGACATCGACGACCAGGTGCTGCTCAAGTCCGACGGGTTTCCCACGTACCACCTCGCGGTGGTCGTCGACGATCACCTCATGGAGATCAGCCACGTGATCCGCTCCGACGAGTGGATCCCGTCGACACCCAAGCACCTTGCTCTGTACGGGGCTTTCGGATGGGACGTCCCGCGGTTCGCGCACGTTCCGGCGGTGCTCGGCCCGGACCACCAGAAGCTCAGCAAGCGCCGCGGCGCCCGCAACGTCCTCGAGTACGGCGAGCTCGGGTATTTGCCGGCCGCAATCGTCAACGCAATCGCGCTCCTCGGATGGTCGTCGGGCGACGAGCAGGAGGTGTTCAGCCCCGAGGAGCTCTGCGAGCGGTTCACGCTCGAACGGGTCAATGCCGCCGCCGCTGTCTTCGATCCCAAGCGCCTCGATGACCTGAACGGGATCCACATCCGGCGCATGGCAACCGACGACCTTGTCGAGGCGCTCGAATTCCACCTGCCCGGTACCAGCAAGGAGACACGGCGGGCGCTGATCCCGATGCTGCGCGAGCGGATGGTGACACTGGCCGACGCGACCCGCCTCTGCGCGCCCCTGCTCGGCGAGGTGCACATTGATCCCGGAGTCGCATTCCCGCCCAAGAAGGTCGATCAGGCCACCGCCGTCGCCATGATCGACGCGTGCGTCGAGGCGGTCGAGGCAGGGGACCTCGAGAACCACGACGCCATGCTCGAGAAGGTCCGCGCCGTCGCCGACGGTGCCGGCGTGAAGTCCCGCGACGCCTTTCGCGTTCTCTACGTCGCGATCCTCGGGACCCCCGCCGGACTGCCGGTGATCGAGGCCATGGCGTTCCTCGGCAAGGACAAGACGCTGCAACGGCTCCGCGAGGCACGCGCCCGGCTGGGCTGACTCCGGACGGCGGTGGTCACAGACCGGGGCCGTCGATCCTCGAACCGGCATGACGCTCGGCGACCGAGGTGCGGTGTCTCCGGACGGGACGACGCGCCCCCGGCGCCTGCGCCTGCGGGTCCCGCCGCACCCTCGCCGCCGGTGCGGCGGAGGCGTGCGCTTCGCGACGAGGCGCTGACGGGGCGGGCGCTGACGGGGCGGGCGCCGACGGGGCGGGCGCCGCGGGTTCGGGCAACGACGGCGCGGGGGCCGCGGGTTCCGGCTCGGGATGGGCGTGGCGATGCGAGGCAGCGCCGATGCGTTCGACGAGCCGCTCCGCCAGAAGCAGCGCGGTTCGATCAAGTCCGGTTGCGTGGCCCGCCACCGCGACACCGATCACCACCGCGCTCACCGGCCAGAGCGCCGCGAACAGCGAGAGCCCGGAGAGCACCCCGAAGGCTGCAAGGATTGGATGGCGGCGGACGTAGGACGGCGGTGCGGCGGCCGGAGCGGGGGTCGTGGAACGGTCGTCTGTGATGGTCATGTCACGAGGCTATGTGAGGGCGCGGGACAGGTCGCGGACCAAACAAATTCAGGTCTGACCTCGCCGTTCCGGTGTCGTTACCACGCTGTGACGCTCCCGTGGACGGGCGCGGCGTGATGTCGCGACACAATCGACCTGCCGGTCGCGGGGGCTGACCGTGGACGTGGAGTCGACAGGAGGTCGTTTTGCGAATGTTCAGGGGACAGCCGCGTCGTGACGTGACATGAGCGAGATGTCGGTGGCGCATCCACCGATTCTCGTGGCACGCGCGCGCGCCGGCATCGGCCGGCTCAGCGGTCCCCAGCGACTCGCCGTCTTCTCCGCCTGCCTCGGACTCCTCGGTCTGGCGCTGTGGCTGTTTCCGCTTCGCGACGTGCAGCGAGTCACGGAGATGGGCGCCATCCCATGGTGGGTCGAGCTCGCCGCCTGCTACGTCACGAGCCTGCTGTTCGTCCAGGTGCGCGTGCACCGCGAGCTGTCGACGCTCTCCCTCACGGAGATCCCGGTCGCGATTGGCCTCTTCCTCGTCGACCCGCACCAGCTGCTCGCCTGCTACGTGGTCGGTGTGCTCCTCGCCAGCTGGACACGGCAGCGGCGCATCCGCTGGGTCAAGGACTTCGCCAACGCGATGCTCGACGTGGTGTACATCGGCGTTGCCGTCCTCGCCTTCGATGCGGTCGGACCCGTGGCCGCCAACCCGCTGGCGGTGCGCAGCATGGTCGCCTTCGCCGCGGCGATGATCGTCGCCGGGTGGTTCGTCTACCCGATCGCACTCAACGCCGGGAGCATGATCGCTCAGGGCCGGCTCAATCTCGGCGAGGTGGCGCGCGCGTACCTGTTCCAGGTCGTCGCAACCACCACCAACGCCTCACTCGGGGTCGTGGCGCTCCTCATCCTCACAACGCATCCATGGCTCGCCTTTGCACTCGTGCCCCCGGTGGTGCTGGTCCTCGCCGGACAGATCGCCGCCGGCGAGAGTCAGCGTCGCGCGGATCGCAACGAGTTCCTCTACCGCACCACCGAGATCCTGCATTCGACGCGTCAGGTCGGCGAGCGCGCCGGCGAGCTGCTGAACGGCATCACGACGATGTTCGGCGTCGAGCGAGCCGAGCTCGTGGTCATCCCGGAGGTGCGTGGCCCTGCGGTGCGCTTCAACTCCACCGGCGATGACGTACACGCGCAGGCGACCACGTCCGAGCTGACCTTCGCAGAGCAGGAGGTCCTCAACGAGCTTCGCACCACGGCGATCCTGAGCGGTACCGTGACGCGGGATCAGTCGTTGGGGCTCGCCCTCGCCGAGCGCTCCGCGACCGCCGGCACCGTGGTGGTGCTCCGCGGGCGCGAAGGCCCGCAGGGCATGCTGCTCCTGCTCAATCCGATGCGTGGCAACGGCAAGCTCGGAGCGCATGAGCAGAGCCTCCTGAACACCGTCGCCGGCCTCATCAGCGTCGCCCTCGAGAACGGCCAGCTCGCGGAGGCGATCAGGGCGATGTCGGTGGAGAAGGCCGATCTGGCCCGCCGAGCCTTCTACGACCCGCTCACGCAGATCGCGAACCGGTCGCTGTTCATCGACACGATCCGGACATCGCTGGCCCAGCTGCCGACGACGCAGCGCCCGATCGCCGTGATGTTCATCGACCTCGACGGTTTCAAGGAGATCAACGACACGTTCGGGCACGCGGTCGGCGATCGCGTGCTCAGCGAGGTGGCGGCTCGCCTGCGCGTGCAGGTTCGCAAGCTCGACATGGCGGCGCGCATCGGCGGCGACGAGTTCGGCATGCTCCTCGACGGCATGCGCCATTTCAGCGACGCAGCCGTGGTCGCCGACCGGATCATCGAGACGCTTCGGCGACCCATCCCGCTCGGCGATGCCGTCGTCACCATCGGAGCGAGCGTCGGCGTCGCCGTCGTCGAGGATGCGGCCGACGCGCCCGAACCCGAGGAGCTCATGCGCCGCGCGGACATGGCGATGTACCTCGCCAAGCGCCAGGGCAAGGATCGCTACGTCGTCTTCGACGAGACAGCGCGGTCGCCGGTGATCGCAAGAGCCTCCTAGGTGTCCGACCGGGCGCAGCCCGAGAGCACCGCCGGGTGGATCTACGATGGGCGGGTGACACCCCCGCGCTGCCTGACGATCGCGACCTCCGACTCCGGTGGGGGCGCGGGGATCCAGGCGGACCTCAAGGCGTTCGCCGCCGCCGGCTGCCACGGAATGACCGCAGTCGTCGGTGTCACCGCGCAGAACACGACGGCGATCCTGGCCACGTATCCGCTTCCGATCTCGATCATCACCGCGCAACTCGAGGCTGTCTACGACGACATCGGCGTGGACGCGGTGAAGACCGGCGCCCTTCTCCAGGCGGCGATCATCGAGGCGGTCGTGGACTTCCTCCGGCGCCACCCGACCCCACTCGTGGTCGATCCGGTGCTCCGCGCAAGCACGGGGGCGGCGCTGCTCGATCCAGAAGCGGTCGAGGTGCTGATCCGCTCCCTGCTGCCGCTGGCGACCGTGGTGACGCCGAACCTCGCCGAGGCTCGCATGCTCGCCGGCCTCGACGGCGACCGGCGGACGCTGGCGGAGCGGATCGTCTCGCGAGGAGCCCGGGCGGTGTTGATCACCGGGGGCACGGGTGAGGGGTCGGACCTGCTCTTCGACGGCGCCGAATACCTGGAGATTCCGGTGACCTGGGTCGAGGGAGGCGCAACCCACGGCACCGGATGCACGCACTCGGCCACGCTCGCCGCTGAGCTCGCGCGCGGCGCGTCACTCGCCGATGCGGCCCGTCATGCCGCCGATGCCACCGCGGCCGCCATCGCACAGGGCCTCGATGGCATCGGCGCGGGGGCGGGACCGGTGGCTGTCGGTCAGGCCTCGGGGGCGAGCCAGCGGGTCCGCACGAGGTAGACGAGCAGGCCGATCGCGATGAGGTCGATGAGCAGCAGGACCGGGCCGAGATTCAAACCGTTGCCGAAGGCGAGACCGCTGAGCGGCGTGAGCGCCTCGACCGGCGGGATGGTGGCGGCGTCGAGACCCTCGCCCGTGGACACGGCCGAAACCGCGCTCGAAAGCGGTGCGAAGGGGGTCGGATCCGCCGGAGGCTGGGTGTGAGCGCTCCCGGCACTGCCTCTGGAGCTGTTGCCGCCCGAGTGGGTGGCGGTCGAGCCACCTGAGGGTGACACCGGCTTGGCGGTGGGTGCGGGCGTGCCGGTCGGCGCCGGAGTGCTCGTCGGCGTGGCGATGGGCGTCGGCGTCGGGCCGCCGCCGTTGCCATTGCCCGTGCCGCTGCCGCCACCGGTCGGGCTCGGAGTCGGGCTGGGAGTCGCCGTGGGCGAAGAGGTTGGCGGCGGCTTGATGCACGTCTTCGTCCAGCAGCACCTCCCGGTATTCGGATCGATGCCGTAGGGGCACTTGTGCCTTTGGCCCGCGGTGGGCGAAGGACTGGGACTGGCGCTGGGGCCCGGGTTCGCGGCGGCCGCCACTCCGGAGACCCCGGCGAGCATCAGCACGAAGACGCCGGGAAGCAGCGCCAGTGCGGCGCGGGCTCTCGGGCGCCTGCGGGGAGTCGGCTTGATGGTCACGTTGGCGCTCATTGACGTGTTTCAACCTTCGTCTTAATACCTCCGCGCCGAGATGAAAGTCGGCGTGTCGTCACGGCGCCGCGAGGCCGTGTTCACAGAGTTCACACCGGCGTGAGGCGTCCGCATACGATTCCGCCGGTGTGCACGATCCTCCTTGCCTGGAGATGCCACCCCGCCGCGCCGATCGTGCTCGCCGCAAACCGCGATGAACTCATTGCCCGCCCAAGCGCACCGCCCGGGCCGCTCAGCTCCGACCCGCTGATCCTCGGGGGGCGCGACCTCGTCGCCGGCGGGACCTGGCTGGCCGTGGCCGCGGACGGCAGGGTCTGCGCCGTGACCAACCGGCATCCCACCGAAGGTCCACCGCTCCCGCCCGATCCCTCACGCCGCTCCCGGGGCGAGATCGCGGTCTCGCTGCTCGCCGCCGATCCTGCGGAGATCCCAGGCTGCCTTGCCGGTCTTGGACCCGGGCGCTACAACCCGGTCAACGTGCTCTGGTTGAGCGCGGACCGAGCACTCGTCGCTCATGTCGACGACTCCGGCCCGGTGCGCGTGGTCGACCTGAACCCGGGGCACCACGTGCTCACCACCCGTGACGTCGACGACGCGAGCAGCCCGAAGGTGGCCATGCTCCTGGCCGCGATGGATCGTACGCTCGCACACGATGGCGATCCCGACGCGACCCTGACCGGGCTGCGCGCGATGCTCGCCGGCCACACGTCGGCGAGTGATTCGCCGGTGGACGCGGCCTGCATCCATGGTGATGTGTACGGGACGGTGTCGGCGTCGACAGTGATGGCTGGAGCCGGGCGAATCGTCTACGAGCACGCGCCCGGCCGCCCATGTGTCACGCCGTTCGCGAGAGTGCCGATCGCGCCCTAGTGGCCAGTCCCGAGCTGTACCGCCTTGACCAGCAGGAGAAGGACCGCGAGCACGAGATAGGCGCGCATGGAATACAGCGCGACGAGCCGGCTGCGTGACTGCTCGGGGCGCGTCAGCAGCGCCAGCGGCGGCATACGCCACGTCTCACGATCCTCGTCCTCGAATGCCTCGGCCGGCCGTGCGCGCGTACCACGGGTGGTGAAAACGGTGATGCCGACCAGCGCAGCCAGCATCACCACGCTGAGGATGGCGAGCAGGAGCGGGACGTTCACCGATGAGAACACGGTGGTCACGACCAGGATGAGCGACAGCATAACCAGGATGCCGAGGATCAGTGTCGCGACGATGTTCAACCATGGCCGATTCACCCACGGACCGAGCACCTCGCGGTCGTTGCAGAGGAGGAGCAGGAAGAGACTTGCGCTGGGCAGTAACACGCCTGCCAGGGCCTGCACCGCGGTGGTGATCAATCCGAGCGGCGCGTTGGGAAACAGCGTCAGCCCGGCGGCAAGCACGACCAGCGCCGTGAACGTCGCATAGAACGGCTTGGCCTCCCGCCACGAGCGGTGCAGCGAGTGCCGGATGCCGAACGTGTCACCGAATGCATAGGACGTCGCCAGGGTCACGGCACTCGCACCGATGATCGACGCGTCGATGAGCAGGACGGCGAACAGAGCACCGGCCGCAGAGCCGAGATGGTGCGCGATCCCGGACGCAACGGTTCCGGCATTGACGAACTGCCCCGCAAGCGGGGTGCTCTGGAAGGCGAATGCCGTCGTGATCATGATCGCAGTGGCGCCGACAACGACGACGAATGCGCCGATGACCGTATCGGCTCGCTCGTACGGGATCCATCGCGGTGTGATGCGCTTGTCGACGACGTTGCTCTGCTGGAAGAAGAGCTGCCACGGCGCGACGGTCGTTCCGACGATGGCGATGATAAGGAGCACGCCGTTGGACGTGAGGCCAGACGTCGCGCCCTCCTTCATGCCCGGGATGACGAGGTCGTGCGCCACCTGACCGATGTTCGGGTGACTCAGGATCACCAACGGGATGATCAGGAGGTTGCCGAAAAGGATCACGAACATGAGCCGCTCCCATGTCTCGAAACGGCCCGTCACGGTGATTCCAATGAGCAGGAGTCCCGCGAGCGGCACGGCGAGATATGGGGTGACGCCGAAGTACGAGGCGCCCAGCGAGATGCCGATGAATTCGGTGGCGATGGTGAGGAAGTTGAGGATGAACAGGTCGCCGACGCTGAACCAGCCCCAGAAGCGGCCGAACCGCTCGAAGATCAGCCTGCCGTGCCCGACCCCGGTGACCGCACCGAGGCGAACCACCATCTCCTGGTTGACGATCAGCACCGGGATGAGGAACACGAGCGTCCAGAGCAGGCTCGTGCCGTAATTCTGTCCGGCCTGGGCGTAGGTGGCGACACCACCGGCATCGTTATCGCCGACCATCACGATGAGGCCGGGACCCATGATCACGGCAAGGGCGAGGAGTCGGCGGCGCCATGTGCGCGGTGTGTTCGAGTCGTGCTCGCCGATCGTCCCGAAGGCGCCGCGGATGTCTCCGAGGTGTGCGGCATCAAGAACCGCCGTGTTGCCGCGCGCCACCTCGGCGTCGGCCTTGCGAGCCTTCTCCTGCGCCAATTCGGACCTCCCACCGTCGATGACGGCAAGACTGAGCGGGCCTGTCCGCTCAGGAGGTCACGAATGCTTTCGCTACCTCGCTGCGGGCCGGCCCGTACGTTGCCGGGACCGGGGACTGTCGCCGCCGTCCATATGTGATTCCCTCCACCCCGAGAACGAGGTTTGTCGTTGTTCGAAAGTGTACATCCCGCGCGACCGCGGCTTCGCAAGGCCCTTCGCGCAGCCGAGGCCGCGCCTAGTGTCCACCGTGAGAGGCGAGGATGGTCTTGACGAGCAGGCTCACCATCGCCACGATCGCATAACCTCGCACCGAGCACAGCGCGATGAGCCGCCCGCGCGACTTGACGGGCTGTTCGAGCAGGGCGAGTGACGGCATTCGCCAGGTCTCGCGGTCCTCGTCCATTCGCGGGTCACGAGGTCGCTCGCGCCGCGAGCGAACGTTGATCACGATCGCGATCACCAACCCGACGATCATCACGGCGGTGAGCACAAGGAACAGTTCCGCGACGTCGATGCCGGGAAGGATGGTCGACACCACGAGGATGACCGAGAGGATCAGAAGCACACCGAGGACGAGCGACGCGAGCAGGTTGAACCACGGACGGTTGACCCAGGGACCGAGCACGTCCCGGTCGTTGCAGAGAAACAGCAGGAAGAGACACGCGCTCGGCAGCATGACTCCGGCCAGCGCCTGCACCGCCGTCGTCACCAGGCCGAGCGGCACTCCGGGAATGAGCACGAACACAGCGGCCAGCGTCACGATCACCGTGAACGTCGCGTAGAAGGACTTCGCCTCGCGCCATGAGCGATGCAGCGAATTCCTGATGCCGAATGTGTCACCGAACGCATAGGACGTGCACAGCGTCACAGCACTCGCGCCGACAACCGAGGCGTCGATCAGCAGGATCGAAAAGATCGCGCCCACCGCCGGTCCGACGCGCGCCTTGAGGGCGTTGGCAAGGTCAAAGGCGTTGGTGAAGGCGTTCGGATTGTTCTGTCCACCACCGGTGCGACTGAAGGCGAATGCGGTCCCCACCATGATGGCGGTCGCACCGATGACCACCACCATTGCGCCGATCACGGTATCCGCCCGCTCGTATGGAATCCAGCGAGGTGTGATGCGCTTGTCCACAACATTGGATTGCTGAAAGAAGAGTTGCCAGGGGGTGACCGTCGTCCCGACGATGGCGACGATGAGGAGCACGCCGTCGGACTTGAAGCCTCCCTCCACACCGGGGATGACGAAGTGCTGCACGACAGGCCCAAGCGTTGGATGGCAGAGCAACATCAGCGGGATGCACAGGAGATTTCCGAAGAGGAGGACGAACATCAGCCGCTCCCACGTCTCGAAACGGCCGGTGACCGTGATGCCGACGAGGACGAGTCCGGCAAGTGGCACGGCAACCCACGCGGGCACTCCGAAATACTGAGCGCCGAGCGAGATGCCGATGAACTCGGTGGCGATCGTGAGGAAGTTGAGAACGAAGAGATCGCTCACGGCGAACCGGCCCCAGATCTTGCCGAACCGCTCGAAGATCAGCCGTCCATGCCCGACGCCGGAGACAGCGCCGAGGCGCGCCACCATCTCCTGGTTGACGATGAGCACCGGAATGAGCAGGAGCAGGGTCCAGAGCAGGCTCGTTCCGTAGTTCTGCCCGGCTGCCGCGTATGTCGAGACCCCACCGGCGTCGTTGTCCCCGACCATCACGATGAGGCCGGGTCCGACGATCACGGCAAGAGCGAGCAGCCTGCGACGCCACGACCGCGCAGCGGAGGGGTCGTGCTCGCCGATCGTGCCGAAGGCACCGCGAATATCGCCGTGATGCGCGCCGTCCACGGTGATCTTCGGACCGGTCGACGGCTTGGCGGCCGTCTTGCGAGCCTTCTCCTGCGCCAATTCGGACCTCCCACCGTCGATGACGGCAAGACTGAGCGGGCCTGTCCGCTCAGGAGGTCACGAGTGCTTCGCTACCTCGATGCGGGCCGGCCCGTTAAGTTGCCGGGACTGGGGACTGCCGCCGCCGTCCATGTGTCAGTGCCTACACCCCACAAATACGCTTGCCGGACTGGGAGTGTACAACCCGCGCTTGACCCGAAGGCCAGGGCTCAGTCCGCGTCGGCCTCCGCACGGCGCCGCCAGGAATTGGGCAGCATCGCCTCGAGCACGTCGTCGACGGTGATGACACCGATGACCCGGTCATCGTCGTCGAGCACCGCGACGACGGTGAGGTTGAAGTCGGCCATGCGGCGCGCGACCTCAGGGAAGTCGTCGTCGACATGTATCGACGCGTTGCTGTGCTCGACGAGCTCGGAGATTTTCATCGCGCCGTCCGCGCGGAGCAATTCGAGCAGCGGCACCGAACCGGCGAGATGTCCGTCGTCCACCAGGAACACGTCGGCGACGACCTGGGGCAACAGGTCGGCGCCGCGAACGGCGGCAAGCGCGTCCGCGACGGTCGCGTCGGGAGCGACCGAGACGAAGTCGGGGCTCATGAGTCCGCCTGCGCTGCTCTGGCCGTAGCTGAGGAGCGCGCGCACCTTCGCCTGCTGCGTGGGCGGGAGCAGCGAGAGAATCGGCGCGCGGCGCGGCTGATCCAGCTCCGTCACGAGGTCGGCCGCGTCGTCGGGGCCCATCTCCGCGAGGACCGCGGCCGCCTCGGCGTCCGACTTGTCACGGAGAAACTCAACCTGGTGCTCGGTGTTCAGCTCCTCGAACACGTCGGCCTCGAGCTCGGGGTCGCCGTGAACGGCCGAGATGATCTCCTCACCCTCGTCGTGCGAGGCCGCCTCGACCAGGTCGGCGATCTGGGCGGGATGCAGACGGCGAAGGCGCCGCAGCGGCATCAGCAACCGCGATGTCGGGACGTGTCCGACGAACGGCTCGACGGCCGCCCAGTCGACGAATCCCTGGTTCTCACCGCGACCACCGAGCAACCGGCCGCGCCAACCTCGGGGACGCGTGTCGACGCCCGCGACGACCCATCGCGAGTCCTCCTCGCGCAACTCGATGTCGTGTGCGACCACGAGCCGGCCGGCGTCGACGCTGATGAGACGGCGACCGAGCACGTCGTCCCCGAGCAGCACCTCTCCCTGCCGCCGCTCGAAATGGGCGAGGTTGAGGTCTTCACCGGCGAGCTGCACGCTGCCCGGTTTCATGGCCGCGATCCGGTCGCGCGGAATGAAGAGCTTCCTCCCCGCGATGCGGCCGACGAGGCCGGTGACGGGCGGATACCCGCCCTCGGCGAAGCGGGCGATGACGTCGTCAACCCGGCCGAGCCGGCCCCCTGCTCGATCGACGAGGGGGCTGTGGAGGATCCCGGTGAGCGCCAGCCGGACCGATTCGGTGGCTGGCTCCCCGGCGTCTGAGGTCGACATACCGCGCTCAGTCTGCCACGTCGCAGCCCGGTGCGTCTGTCCGCGCCATGTCCGGAGGCGCAGCCGATGGTTACGGGGTGTCCGTGTCCACCTGGCTGGCCCCCCGTACCCCCGTCACCCCTACACTGACCGAGGCCGCCCGCGGGCACGGACCCTTCCGTTCGCTCGCGAGGCTCGGCGTGGAGGGATGTTTCGTGGCGGCCACCGACGCTCCGTGGATGCTTGGCGTGCGAGCCCCGGATCGGAGCCGGGCCATCCTCGTCGTGACCATCGACGGCGAGCTTGCGGTTGCCGTTCGCGACGTGGTGCCATCCGGCATGGCCGTGGTCCGCGATGCCCGGCAGGATGACGCCGACGAGATCGCCGCGGCCTGCCTGCCCTGGCCGTGGATGGTCGTCGGCAGCGCCGTGTCGCTGACCCCGGCGCTCTCCCTGCTCCTCCGTGAACGGCCGGTGCTCACGTTCTGGCTCGGCTGCGCGGCCGATGCCCTTCCGGGGCACGCTCGCATCTTCGAGCGGCCGGCCGCCCTGCTCGACGCCGTACGGCGTTCGTGCGCGGCACATGTCGGCGGAATGCGCCTCGCACCGGGAAGCGGCGTGGAGCTCGGCGACGGCACGCTCCTGCGGGGCGCCACCCTCGAGTCACTGGTCGCGGCGTACCCGGGTGGATTCGCGCTCCCAACGCGCAGCTTTCGCGCCGCCGCGGGCGTGCTCGCGCGTCACGACGCCGGATGGACCGCCGTGCGCGGCGGCGATGCGCGCATGACGCTCGCTCCAGTCCCGGCCGAGCAGCGACGGTGAGAGCCAATCCGGAGGTCCTCATCCTCGAGGACGACGCCGAGACCCTCGACGAGCTGCAGAGCCACTTCACGCGCAAGCGGTTCCATCCGCTCGGCGCGCGCAGCGCGTCTCGCGCACTCTCGCTGCTCGAGCACAACCGGTACTCGAGCAGGCCGGTCCTCGCAATCATCGACTGGGACCTCGGCAAGGCACCCGACCGCACCGCGAGCAGTGGCGATGTGCTCTCGCGGCTCGCGCGCGAGCTTCGCGAGTGCCCGGTCATCGTGTACTCGCAGAACATCGACGCCTTCAACGTGCGCAGTCAGATCCAGCGCTCGCATCCGCGAGCCCTGCTGCACGACAAGCGCGACGGTGACGCGTCGTTGCTCGAACGCATCGACAGGATGCTCGATCGCACGGTCGGCGATCTCCGCATTCACGACGGGACCGTGGTGGTGCATCTCCCGACCCTCGAGCAACATCACCACCGCGAAGCGATCCGGTTGGTGGTGCACCACCCCGACATCGTCACGTTTCATTCGGACACCGCGACCAAAGCGGTGCGTCGCTTCGGCGAATGGCTGCAGAGCCACGGCTCGGCGGTGCGCCTTGTGAGTCACGGCAATCGCAAGTACCGCATCAGCGTGACGGCGACCGAGGCAGCCGAACCCGGCATCGAGACGTGAACCTCACCCTGGCCGAGATCGCCGAGCTCCCGCTCGCGGCGGCCCTCGTCGACGCCGCCGGCGCGGTGATCGCGCGCACGCCGGAATGGGATGGCAACGGCCCGGGCGCGGTCTCGTATCCGGTGCGGAGCGTGCGCCTCGTGGTTCGAACCCAGCCCGCGTCCACGCACTGCGACGAGCTCCTCATCCGGCTGCTGGACAGCATCGACGTCGCGGCGCGCTCGCTGACCGGCACCCAGGCGCAGCGCATCCGGATGCTCGGCGGCGCACTGCGTCTCGTGGCGGGTCGCGAACCCGGTGGGTGGGGGACCACGGACGATGTCGTCGAGCTCGCGCGCGCCGGAATCACCGCTCGCACCGGCATGGCCGTCGAGGCGTTCAGCGGACCCTCGCGGCCGGTGCTCGGTCCCGAGGCGGCCGCGCTGGTGCTCGTGCAACTCGCGGTCAATGCCGAGCGCCATGACGCCGCAGCGTCGGTCCGCATCGAGGTGGACCGGACCACGTTTCGAGTCGTGTGGCGGCACACCGGGCCGGCTCCGCGCATCGCCACCGCGCGACGAAGAGCAGACCGCGATCGATGGGGCCTCGGGTTTGCGCGGATCGCGGCCGACGCGATCGGCGGCACGGTCTACCCGCCCAGAGCGACCGGCGACGGCACGCTTGCGGCGACGCTCGAGCTGGGCATCCGCCGCCTGGCGCTGCCGATCGCCGCGCTCAGCGACGGCCGCGTCAGCCGCGCTACCCGATCCTGGGATGAGGAGACCGGCTTGGCGCCCGGGAGCACCGTCGGACCGGGGTCGAAGCTCGCGACCCTCCAGGCCGCGGCCTCGTCGGTCCCGGGACGGATCGTCGTCGACGGCGGCTTCAGCGCTCGCGCCGGCATGCGCGCACTCTGGGTGGTGGTGCCCCCTGACGACTCAGCGGCTCGGGCTCGCGAGGTCGTGACCGGTCTCGTCCACGAGCGTGCGCTGTCGGATCACCTCGACGAGCCGGCGCGGTCGTCGATCGGCGGGCTGGCGCTCCTGCTCGCCACCCTGCTGGGAGAGGCGATGCCACGTGTCCCCATCGGCGCTTGGACGAGGCGGATGAGCGAGCTCGGCCCGGCCTTCGGCATCAGCGCACGGATCCCGGATTTTGACGGCGTCGGCGCGATCGACCCGCAGGTGGTCGCCGTGCTCGCGCAATCGGGCGATGGATTCGAGATCGACGGTGACCGCCTCTGGCTCCGGATCCGCGAGCAGTGCCGAGACGACGCCGCCGTACGGGTGCTGCTCAGGCCCGGTGAGAGTCGGATCCCGCTGGGCTGACCATCGGTGTGGCCGGAGACCGCAGCAGCAGCGATGTGATCGCGGCGAGGAGCGGATGCGCGGCGCGCTCCTCTGCGGTCGCACCCGCCTCCTCGAGGGCTCCGTCCAGTCTCAGGAGGTCGGCCGCAAGAACTCGCACGGCCGCGTGGATGATCGCCGCGGGGTCGCCGTTGCCGGCGGGTTCCCATCCGATGTCGCCGGTTGCGGAGGGCACTTCCGGTGCGTACTCGACACCATCTCGCGCCCCCATGAGGTGCGCGGTGGCCCAGACGTCGTATCCCAGGGACTCCTGGTGGCGGATGCGCGCCGCGAGACGTCGCAGCGGGTCGGGGTCGCCGCCGAGGACGGCGGCCTGCTCGATGAGCCGGAGCACCAGGAGCTTCTGATACCGCGCAACCCAGTATCGAGCGATGCCCGCCGTGAGCAGTCGCGAAAGCCGCACTTCGGCGATGCTCACCCTGGCAAGCGAAGTGCCTCCCCCGTCCGGGACGAGCACCTCCACATCACGGCCCACGTCCCACACGCCGCCGAGCAGACGAACGATCGAAGTCGGACGCCAGACCTCGGCTGACCGGTCCCACCAGTCGATGGGAAGATCGCCGAAAGAGAGTTCGCACGTGCTGGTCAGGAGTGCCTGATGCAACTCCTCGCGCGGGCGCGCAGCAAGAAGCGACCAGCCGGCGGGAAGTGTGTGTGTGGCCATCGAGGGTGGTGCTGAGATGTGGAGGGAACGAATGCTGTGAAGCGGCGCGGTGCCGTGACCTGGCGTGCAGTATGCCCCGGATCCCTGCGAAACGGGGTACTGCAGGCGACATATGACAGTTACGGCGCGCTGCCTGCCGCTTCGAACTTAGTGGCGCTGCGGGCAGAGGCAGGGATGGCGCCGCCGGTCACCATCCCTGCCTCTGGCGGACGTCTGCGTGTACCTACGATTCCGGTCTACGCATCCGGGAGCCCGCCGCTCCTCCTTGCCTCTGGCGGACGTCTGCGCGTACCTACGATCCGGACTTAGCGCGGCTACGCATCCGGCGGCCCCGCGTCTCCTCCGTGCCGCCACCAGGGATCCGCCGCACCGGTCCACGACGCATCGCGATGACTGGCCCGGACGACGGTCTTGATGTTGCCGCGAACGTTGAAGTCGCCCACCACCTCGCAATACCGCGGTTCGAGCAGCGCCACGAGGTCGTTGAGCACGATGTTCACGACGTCCTCGTGATACACGTTCCGGTCGCGATATCCGTTGATGTACAGCTTCAACGATTTCAACTCCACGCAGCGCGGGCCCGGCACATAGCGGACGTGCAGCGTCGCGAAGTCGGGGAATCCTGAGATCGGGCAGAGACAGGTGAACTCGGGAATCGTGAACTGGATCGTGTAGTCGCGATCCGGCGTGCGGTTGTCGAACGCCTCGAGCTTCGCCTCGCGGATCGCGCGGGTTCCGTACGGTTCGTCGCTCATTGCTCGGCTCCACGCAACCTCGCGCGCAGCGAGGCAAGCGGAATGGGCGCGAACTTGGTGTCGCGGTCGTATGTGTCCACTCCCTCGATCCGCTTCAGCGCGGTGACCAGCGCATACGTGATCGGCGTGGCGACAACCTCGTACAGCACCTTCACGATCCACACGTCGCGAATGATGATGATCAGCACCGACCAGGGCTGCGTGCCGGCGAACGCGAGGGAGATGAACGCAATGCTGTCGACACCCTGGCCGACCAGCGTTGAACCGATGGTTCGAGTCCAGAGGAAGCGGCCACGCGTGGCGACCTTCAATCGCGCGAGCACGAAGGCGTTGAGAAACTCTCCGAGCAGGTACGCGGTGAGCGATGCCAGGACAAGGCGCGGACTCTCGCCGAGCACGCGGGCATACGCGGCCTGGTCGCCGTAGTGCGGGTCCGCCGGGATGGCGATCGCGGCGGCGATGAAGAGCACCACGACGATGTTCGCGAGGAACCCGGTCCAGATCACGGCGCGCGCGACGCGGTATCCCCACACCTCGGTGAGGACGTCGCCGAACAGGTACGCGAGCGGAAAGATCACGATCGCCGCCGGCACCGAGAACGGCCCGACCGCGGCGATCTTCACGGCCAGGATGTTGGAAGCCACGAGCGTCGCCACAAACAGGGATGAGATGGTGAGCAGGAGGGGGCTCGGGGCGCGATTCGGGGAGGGCTGCGTCATGAGGAGCGGCACAGCGTAGAAGATCGCGCGGTGAGCAGACGCGGCCTGGCGCTCTTCGCGGCGATGTGCGTGATCTGGGGCATCCCGTACCTGCTCATCAAGGTGACGCTGGAAGGCCTCGGGCCGGTCGATCTCGTCTTCATGCGCTTCGCGCTCGGTGCGGTCCTGCTGGTCCCGATCGCGCTCACCAGGGTCGACGTCCGGCCGCTCCTCGGGCGCTGGGGGTGGATCGTCGCCTACACGGCCATCGAGATGGGAATCCCATGGGTGCTCCTCTCCGACGCGGAGCTGCGAATCTCGAGCTCGCTGTCAGGCCTGCTCGTCTCGACGGTGCCGCTCATCGGCGTGGTGATCGGGCTGATCACGCGCAGCGGCGAGCGGCACGGGTGGCGGCGGATCGTCGGTCTCGTGATCGGCCTTCTCGGGGTCGGCGTGCTGGTCGGCTTCGACGTGTCGTCATCCACCTTCGGTGCGATCGCCGAGGTCCTCGGCGTGGCCATCTGCTACGCGACCGGGCCGTTCATCATCAACCGGAAGCTGAACGACCTTCCGTCGCTCGGCGTGATCGCTGCTTCGCTGCTGCTCGCGGCGCTCGCCTACGCGCCTGCGGCGATCATCCAGCTGCCCCACGCGTGGCCCTCGGGACAGGTCGTCGCCTCGGTGCTCACGCTGGGCGTGGTCTGCACCGCGCTCGCGTTCCTGCTCTTCTTCGCGCTGATCGCCGAGATCGGCCCGGTGCGCGCGACCGTGATCACGTACGTGAACCCCGCGGTCGCCGTGACCCTCGGGGTGCTCCTGCTCCACGAGCCCCTCACCGGCGGCATCGCCGCCGGATTCGCGCTCATCCTCTGCGGGTCGGTGCTCGCGGCGCGAGCCGCCCCGGCGCGGACCTGATGACGGTCAGACCCCCGCGGGCTCCGGGATCACCGGCGACGCACTCGTCTCGGCGCGAGTGATCGTGATCTGGCCATCCTTGGCGTCAACCTCGATGGTGTCGCCCTCGCTGAACCTGCTCTCGAGGATGGCCATCGCGATCGGGTCCTGCAGCCGGCGCTGGATCACGCGCTTGAGCGGCCGGGCCCCGTACGTCGGGTCGTAGCCCTCGGCGGCGAGGGCGTCGACGGCCTGCTCGGTGACGTGGAGCGTGAGCTTGCGCGCAGCCAGCCGGTCACGGACGCCGCGGAGCTGGATGTCGACGATCTGCCGGAGCTGCGCGCGGTCGAGCCGGGAGAACAGGATGATGTCGTCGACGCGGTTGAGGAACTCGGGGCGGAAGTTGGCGCGCAGCTCGCTGAGCACACCGTCGCGGACCCGGTCCCACACGGCGGCGTCCGCCTCCGGGGGCACATCGGCGATGAGCTGCGATCCGATGTTGCTGGTCATGATCACGACGCAGTTGCGGAAGTCGACGGTGCGCCCCTGTCCGTCGGTGAGACGGCCGTCCTCGAGCAGCTGCAGCAGCACGTTGAACACATCCGGGTGCGCCTTCTCGATCTCGTCGAGGAGGAGCACGCTGTACGGCCGGCGCCGCACCGCCTCGGTGAGCTGTCCACCCTCCTCGTAGCCGACGTAGCCCGGGGGCGCACCGACCAGCCGCGAGACGGTGTGCTTCTCCATGTACTCGCTCATGTCGAGCCGGATCATGGAGCGCTCGTCGTCGAAGAGCAGCTCGGCAAGCGCGCGCGCCAGCTCCGTCTTGCCCACGCCGGTGGGTCCGAGGAAGATGAACGATCCGATCGGCCGGTTGGGGTCCGCAAGGCCGGCGCGTCCACGGCGAACAGCATTGGCGACGGCGTTGATCGCGTCGTCCTGACCGACGACCCGGCCGTGCAGGTCCTGCTCGATTCGAAGCAGCTTCTGCATCTCCCCTTCGAGCATCTTGTTGAGCGGCACGCCCGACCACCTCGAGACGACGGTGGCGACATCCTCCTCGCCGACCTCCTCCTTGAGCAGGGGATGATCTCCCTGGAGCTCGACGAGCCGCGCCTGCTCCTGCTCGAGCGCGCGCTGCAACTCGTTGAGCTGTCCATAGCGCAGCTCCGCCGCGCGACCGAAGTCGCTCATCTGCTCCGCGCGATCCGCGTCGTGGCGCACCTGCTCCGTCCGCTCCTTGATGTCGCGGATGGTCGAGAGTGCGCCTTTCTCCTGCTCCCAGCGCGTGCGCAGCCCCCGGCCCCGCTCCTGAAGGTCGGCGAGCTCACGCTCGAGGCGGTCGAGACGCTCCTTGGAAGCTTTGTCCGACTCCTTCCGAAGCGCTTCGCGTTCTATCTCGAGTTGACGGACCTCGCGTTCCACGACGTCGAGCTCGGTCGGCAACGAGTCGATCTCGATGCGCAACTTCGACGCCGCCTCATCGATGAGGTCGATCGCCTTGTCCGGAAGGAAGCGATCCGTGATGTAGCGGTTGCTCAGCACGGCTGCGGCAACGATCGCGGCGTCGGTGATGCGCACGCCGTGGTGCACCTCGTACTTCTCCTTCAGGCCACGGAGGATGCTGATGGTGTCCTCCACCGAGGGCTGGTCGACGACGATCGGCTGAAAGCGTCGCTCGAGCGCGGCGTCCTTCTCGATGTGCTTGCGGTACTCGTCGAGGGTGGTCGCCCCGATGCAGCGCAGCTCGCCGCGCGCGAGCGCGGGCTTGAGCATGTTGCCGGCGTCCATCGCGCCCTCGGCGGCGCCCGCGCCCACCAGTGTGTGCAGCTCGTCGATGAACAGGATCACGGCCCCGTCGGACGACGTGACCTCCTTGAGGACGGCCTTGAGCCGGTCCTCGAACTCGCCGCGGTACTTGCTGCCGGCCACCATCGAGCCGAGGTCGAGCGCGATCACACGCTTGTCCTTCAGCCCCTCGGGGACGTCGCCGGACGCGATTCGCTGGGCGAGCCCCTCTGCGATCGCGGTCTTGCCGACCCCGGGCTCGCCGATGAGCACCGGGTTGTTCTTGGTCCGGCGCGAGAGCACCTGGATCACGCGGCGGATCTCGTCGTCGCGACCGATCACGGGGTCGAGCTTGCCGCGGCGCGCCGCCTCGGTGAGGTCGCGCCCGTACTTCTCGAGGGCCTGGTACTTGGCTTCCGGATTCGCATCGGTGACCCGTTGCGAGCCGCGGACCGCCTCGAGCGTCGCGTAGACGCGATCAGTCGTGACACCGGCCTGCTGGAGGAGCCGGCCCGCCTCACCCTCCGGCTTCGCGCACAGCGCAAGCAGGAGATGCTCGGTCGAGACGTACTCATCCTTGAGCCGGCTCATCTCTTCGAATGCGGTCATGAGCACGGTCCGCAGCGCGTTGCCGACGCTCGGCTCGGTGACCCCGACCTGCTTCGGCCGGTTCTCGAGGCTCGCGTGGAGGCGCGCGGCCATCGGGTCCGGCGCCACCTCGAGCCTGCGCAGCAGCGCGGGGACGAGACCGTCCTCCTGTTCGAGCAGCGCCAGCAGGAGGTGCTCGGGCTCGACGGTCGGATGCTGCAGTTGCTGCGCCGCCTGCTGGGCGGCAGTCAGCGCTTCCTGAGAACGCTCGGTGAATCTATCCAGTCGCACGGACGCTTAATACCACCGCTCGAGGGCGGCTAACCTTGTGCCATGCGACTCACCGTCCTCGGCAGTGGCAGCGCGTTCAGCACATGTGGCTGCAACGCCGGATACCTCGTCGACGGACGGGTCCTGGTCGACTGCGGCGCACCGGTCCCGGCGCTGGTCCGCCGTGCCGCCACGTCAGTGCACGCGATAACGCTGATCCTGCTCACGCACTTCCACGCCGACCACTGCTTCACGCTCCCGACCGTGCTCGGCGCTCGGGCCTTCACCGAGGCGCCGGTCCCCGGCAGGCTCGTGATCGGCGGTCCGATCGGGACACGGGAATACATCGCACGGCTGCTCGGTGACGGCTATGGCTCGCACATCCGGCACGAGGTCGACGTCAACGTTGCCCCGGAGTACGTGGTCATGCAGGACGGCAGTGACGTGGAGCTTGCCGGGTATCGCGTGGAGAGCCATGCGGTGGTCCACAGCACGGGTCCGTCGCTTGCATACCGGCTGACGGACGCCGCAGGCGCCAGGGTGGGTTTCTCGGGCGACAGCGAGCTCTGCGGCGGCCTGAGGCGCTCGATCGACGGATGCGACCTCTACGTGTGCGAGTGCACGGGATGGGACGGCCCGACCCCCGGAGGACACCTGTGGCGCGACGAGGTCGCCGTCCTGATGGCGGAGCACCCGCGCACGCGCTTTCTGCTCAGCCACCTGAGCGAACGCCGCCACCTCCCCGGTGCGCTCGTCGCGCACGACATGCTCAGCCTGGAGATCGCCTCGCCCGCAACGTAGCCGCGAGGAACGCGCGCCGCCAGGTCCGCAGCGCCTGCGCCCGCTCGGGTACGGAGGCGCCGGTCGCGCTGAACTCCGAGCGCGCGGCCACCGCGGCGATCTCGGTCAGTGCGATTGCGGCCCGGGGTCGTGCCCGGGCCAGCCGATCCGCAAAGGCCCGGTGGGTCTCTGCTCGTTGTCGATCGACGCCGGACAGCACCCCGAGGGTTTCCACGCGCCTCCATGCGCCGGCAAG